>JAJYHY010000228.1 GCA_021784555.1 bacterium | reverse complement strand
AACAAGTCAACCCTGGGGAGCGGTGTGTACCGAGGCGGTGGGTTTGGAGGCGAAATCCAGGGAGTGAAGGGAGGCAGGCTAGTCGCACTTATTGTGTGTAAATGATGAATTAGTAGTTATGGGCCCGCTGCCAAAAATCGCCTTTTTGGGACAGGCTCTAGCTAGAGTCAGTGCTGACCTCAGTCCCGCCCTCTGTCCAGTTCATGAATTCAAAGCCCGCGTTGGCGGTGGCTGTCACCGTCACCGAACTGCCAGAAACAAAGCTCCCCCCCCCGCTCACGGTGCCGCCACCAGCGGGCGAGGCGGCTACCGCGACCGTGTTGCTGACCCCGGTCTGCAGCACCTGGACATTATCGAAGGTCGCTGTATTCACCGCGCCGTAGTTGTGGGCGGTGAGCGCCAAACCGGCATAAACTTGCGGCGTCATCGAAATCGTCGCTGAGCCGACCTCAGCCCAAGATGACCCATCGGCCGATTGATAGGCCGTGATAGTGGTGCCCGTGCGCGCCAGCTTCGCCCAGTAAGGCGCAGTGGCGCCGGCGCTTCCACCGATATTGTAGCTGTAGTCGTTGAAATTGGTCCGATACTGGAAGGCCGCCCCGCTGCCCGGCGTCACCACCATCATCGCCTGCGGCGAACCGGCGTCCAGACTCTGGCGAATCATGACGCCTGCCTTGGCCCAGGGATCGGTGTATTGGAGTCCGGTCACGCGGGCGATGATCACTCCGTCACCGTCCAGCGGCTGGTGGACAAAATGAAAGGCGTCGCCGGTGCCCCAAATGTCGGCCCCGCTTCCCCGAACCGTGAATGTCCCCCCAGCGAAGGCCGCCGAACCGGACGCCCCGACATTCCCGACATCCGCGTCCAACCAAGGCGAGGGCAAGCCGCTGGTCCCAGCCGGCACGGCCGTCGCGGAGACAGCGATGCTGTTGGTTCCTCCCGTAGCATCGGAAGTTACCATAATTTTCCCGCTGTAAGTGGTGGCCACGCTTGGCGCGAAGGTCACGATTACATTCTGCGATTCTCCCGATGCGATGGCGCCTGAACTCCAACTCCCGCTGAATCCGTCCGGGTAGCTGATGTTGGTGACGGTCAAGTCCGAGGTGCCCGCGTTGGCAACCGTCAGCACGGCCTGCGCGGTCGTGCCCACCGGCACGTTCCCATACGCCAAGTTTCCGCTCAGCGCAATAATCCTCGTGGAAGTCGTGGTCAGAACGAATGCCCCTCGCCCGTAAGTAAAGGCCGCCAGCCGCCCGGTGGCGGGGTTGAGTTGCAGGTCGTTCACGACGACATTTGGCATCCCGGCCTCAGGCCCCGTGTGAACCCAGTTGGTGCCTCCATCGCCGCTATGCCAGACGCCCATATCCGACCCCGCATATACATCCTCTCCGCCGGGGCCGTTCGCCACAATCGCGTTGAAGGGCAGGTCCACCGGGGGGCTGATGTCGGTCCAGGTGGGATTCGCCGAGAGCGCGTTGAGCGTCTTGAAAACGTGCCCCGGCTTCCCCGAACCATTGAAACCCGAAAGCGTGACGTATAACACGTTGGCGTTCGAGGAGGCAAAGGCGAGGCCGGTCACCGTCCGGTTCGGGATCTGTCCGGCGGGATCCAGGTCGGTCCACGTCGCTCCGCCATCGGTTGTCAGTTCCAGCTCGGCGTTGGGCGCCCAATAATTGCTGTTCCCGGCGCCGCAGGCGTACGTTTGGCCGGAAGCGTCTGACGGCGCGAAGGCCATGGCCGTGATCGCGTTTCCCATGTCCGGGCCATTGGTGAACCACAAGACGCTTGCCCCGCTAAAAAAGTTGGTGGTCTTCCACATCCGATGGGTGGGGGTGATAAAGACGTCATCGTTCGCGGGCGATTTCACGAAGAGGCTGAAAAATGGCCGGTTGCCGCTCTCAATGCCTCCATCCGCCGCGTCCCAGTTCATTCCCCCGTTCCGCGTACGCTGGATCGCCAGATAATAATAAGAGATCGCCCAGTCTTGATCCGGTTGCGTATTGGCGATGGCGCTGGAGAAATCGTCCCCGCCAAAGAAGAACTGCCACGTCGTTCCCCCCAGCCATTTCTCCTCGCCGTTGTCCTGGCTGCCGCCCAAGGCGAAATTGGCGTTATCGGGATGCAAGGACCCGCGGTAAAACTGGATGGTGTCCAGTCCAGCGTTGTGATTGCTCCAGGAATCCCCCCTGTCGTCAGAACTCCACAAGCCGCCGTCGTTGCCCAGCAGCAACTTGCTGCCGGCCCAAGCCAGAGCGTGCTGGTCAACATGGGTGCTTCCGGTGATGTCCGACCACGCGCCTCCGCTCAGTCTCCAAAGGTGGAAGTCGCCGGCGTAGAGCACGCTTGAATCCGTGTGGTCCGCGAGCATGACGGCAAAGGTAGGCGTGCCCGGCGGGAGCGGCACCTGCGTCCACGCCGGCGTGGGGGCCCACGCGTTAGTGCTCTGCCAAAGAGATTCTCCCGAGAAACAGACATAAATCATGTTCGTATTACTGGGAGGCAGGGCCAGCAGAATTGGATGGCCGGAATTGGTCACGGCGCCCCACGGGCCGTCGAGTCGCTGCCACGTATCGCCGGCGTCGAACGAGCGATAGACCCCGTTCGCCGAGCCGTCATTGGAACCGTAAATCGTCCGCAACCCGGCATACTGAAGGGCAAAACTGCCCGGATTCGCCGCCAGCGCCGTTCCGATGCCGGGCACTTTCTTGCTCCAGGTCATCCCCCCATCGGTGGACTTGAAAATCCCGCTGCCGGGTGACGGGCCGAAGAAATCCGACGTGGCGCCCAATAGGACGGAGCTGTCCGACGGCGACGCGATCAACCTGACGAAGCTGAAGTAATCGATGTTGTTCGTAAACGCCGGGGGTTCCGTGAACGTCCAGGCAAGGCCGCCATTTGTCGAACGGAGGATGCCAAGCCCGGTCGGCGCGAACGCGCCATAATTGCCAGTTCCTCCATAAAGCACCGAAGGGTCCCCGGGCGCAATCGCTACAGCGCCCATTTCCAAGGAGGGTTGGTCGTCTGTCCTCGGCGTCCAGGTAATCCCCGCGTCCCGCGTTTCCCAAATCCCCCCGCCCGCCGCTGCCACAAACCAGTGGTTGGTCTGCGTGGGATCGACCGCAATCCCAACGATCCGCCCGCTGACCTTCACGTCCGCCGGCGCCGGCCCTTCAATCTGGCCGCCCTGCAGTGGAGCGGGACCTATGCTCGACCACGCTTGGCCGGCCTCAGTCAGGTGTGGTCTGGCTTCAGCCGCCCGAGTCTGGTTGAAGGCCCGAAGATAGGCCCCGGAGGGAATGCTCCCGGAAGGATAGGCCCGTTGCTCGTATTCCCAGCGCCACCGCTGGAAATCCAGGTTGTTGGTCAGGGCGCCGACATCAGTCAATACCGCCGCCGAGGATTGTCCCGGAGCCAGCCTCGGCAAGCCGACGAGTGCCAGGCCAAGCGCCAGAGAAAAAATCTCCTTAGAACAACACCGAACTTTAACCCAATTGCATGTCATGTACGGCTCCGTTGATTATGTCAAGGTTTATTAGCTTCTTGCTCGCAGGGCCAATGGCAAAATGACCACCCCGCGGCACAGCCTTTCTGTAGCGCAGACCTACTGTAGCACAGCCTTTCTGTAACGCAGACTTGCTGTAGCGCGGCCTTGCCGTAGCGCAGACTTCCAAGTCTGCCGTATCGCGGGTTTCCCAACCCGCAGACCGCCCACCAACCCAGCGCGTTCGGCCTCACCGCCCACCGCCGGCTCGGAAGCCCGCGATACAGCCGGTTTGGAAACCGGCGCTACGAGATTATCAACGGCCGCGTTCTCCATTCCTGGCGGTGCTTCAATGCAGCCCGCACCCTCACGGCGAAGACAGCACCCGGTAAAATCGCGGTCCAGACGCGGGCGGCCCCCCTCCGGTCTTGCTCCCGTCATCGGTCCACCGGATTGGGTGCCCCGTGCCCGACAGTGGCCCGGCTACCACCTGCCATTGAGCTTGGGAGAGATTGTCCGTGCATTCAATGTAATACTGCCTCCCAACCTCGCTGGAGAAGGTGAATGTCAAGCCCTGCCCGGAGGGGCCGATCCCCAAGCCGCTCAGCCTCAGCGTAGGCTCCAGCTCGATGCTCGCCGCCCCTGTTGTCGCAAGGTCAACCCCATCATAACTCCCCACCCCGCTCAGCGGATAGACCCCGGCAACCCCGCTCACACTGTAGGACAGCGTCCGGGCGGTGTCGTCGAAGAACGGCCCCCACTTCACCTTCCGGTTCGCCGCATCCCATGTGCCACCATCTGTTATGTTGTACGGTGTCAATCCCGCAGCCAAGTCTTCCTCCACCGCATGAACACTCACGGACGCATCCGGCGTGGCTTGAAGCGAAACCGTAGCGCCGTCCACGCTCCGCACCACCGATGAGGCACCAACTCGATTGACCTCCGCGGCCCCCGCACCAGAACCCAGGCCCGCCGTTTGCGCCCCAGCCCCTCCGGCCATGCTCGGGCAGGGCTGCAACACCCACCACAGCGGCGGGTTCTGGCTCTGGTCAAACCCATAGCACTCGCCGTTCTTCCAGAGGTAGCCCACCCGCGTTACATAGGAGATCGGAATGGGGTTGGGCGGATTGGGCCAGATGTCGCCCCGCTTCCACGCCGCCCCGTAGGCCGTCACCTCGCTGATCACGATCCGGAAATTGGCGTCGGTGTCGGCGGGACACACCTGGCCACCCTGCGCGAAGTTGGCTACCAGCGTCCGGTCGCCACCCACGGAGAATGTGTAGCTGGCGTTGGTGCTGACCTCCGTACCGCCCTCGGTCCAATCCACAAACTCAAAGCCGGGATTCGCCAGCGCCACCACCGTATGCTGGCTGTCCGCGGTAAAGGTTCCCTCACCGGTGACAGTCCCTCCGGCCGTCGGGGAGGCGCTCACATCGATGACCGCCGTCTGAACCGGGGCAACGGATGCCACCGTCATTCCATCGAGGATGACCCGCTGAACACCGGGAGCGCCGTTGTCCACCAGCTCAATATTGGTCAAGGTCTGGCTGCCGAACTCCGAGGGCAGGGCAATCGACTGCATGTCCAGGTAGCCGGTCCCTCCAGCATTGGTATAGACGGTCACCGTCGTTGTCCCGTTTATCGCACCCCCCTGCCAGTTGCGGACGTCCACGCCGCTGGCCAGATAATTGGTATAGGCGGCTCCGTCTGAACCGGTGAAGATGAGCCAGGCATCTTTGGAGCCTGAACTCGCCTCCCAATAGGCGTTGATAAGCGTATCGACATTGGTCACGCCATACACGCCCAGGGGTATCGTCAGGTTCGTCTGTCCTACGAGCCCATTCATCCAGGCGTTCCAAGCCTCATTCGTTTCGGCGTTGGATTTGATATTGAAGGGGACGCCGCCCAGGGTGACTCGGCCGACGGGGCCGCCGGGCATATAAATGGCCGTCTTCCCGTCCGGGTCGGTCTCCGGATGGCTGACCCAGGTGAAGTTGGCCTGGCCTGAAAAGTCAACCGCCGCGAATAGGCTCGCGGCCAGCACCAGGGTTGTGGCATCCGCCGAGGAATGGGGCGCCTCGACGTTCCCGGCGTGGTCCTGAGCCGCGCTGTAAAAGCTGTATGTGTTGCCGTCCTGGCCGTTGAAGACCGCGGAGGTTTCGGCTGTTCCCGCCAGCCAAAGCGCCCACGGGCCGCCGTTGGTCTGCACGTAAACGTTGTAACTGGCGATTCCGCTGCCGGTGTCCGTTCCGGACCAGGCGACGGTGAAGTTGGTGGTGGTCTCGGTCGGCGGCAAGGGCTGGACCGCGCTGCTCGGGGGACTGTCATCAATCGTGACCAGGGCCTGCTTGTTCGTGCTGATGCCTTTGGAGGGATCGTTGTCGTCCACTTGGTCGGTCGTGATGATCGGGTTCAGGCCGAAGCGGATGGACGCCACATTGGTGATCCGGGTCCCGGTGGGCAGGCCGGAACTCGGCTTGACCGTGTAGGAAACGGTTGCCGTGCCGCGCCCAGTGCCGTTTTCCGGCGGCAGGAACCCGGCTTCCACGCTGGGCGGCAGGCCGGTGGCCGGATCAATGGAGTAGAACCTGGCGAAGACCTGGCCGGTGGCCAGATCGATCCCGGCCTGAATATCGACGTCAAAGCTTGTCCCGTTGACGGTGACGGGCAGGTTGGTCTGGAAGTACTGCGAATTCGGCGGAACGGCGATGAAATAGTCCCCGAAGCTGATGCTGGTCAACTGGAACGTGGACGAATCGAGATTGGTCGAGAGCGGATCGGTGACGACCACCTGCTGGGCCGGCGCGGTGGCGTTCGTCTCATTCTGAAACATGATCTCGTAGCCAAATCGGTTGTTCTCTACCACGTAGTTTTCCACAGCATAGCCCGACGGGCCGATGAGCGCGTTGGGGTCGTAGTTCGTCGCGGTCTGCGAGGTGCGATGGTCAGCGGGGATGCAATACTCCGGTAAGCCGGTGAGTGCGCACAAATTGGGGTTGAATTCGGGAGGAGGCGGTGGTCGGCAAGCCAGAGCACAGACCCCCTTTTCCACATACTGCTCGACATAATGCTGGACCACCTCCTCGACCACCTTTTCCACGGTAATCCACACCGCGCTCCCGTACGCTCCGTACCCCAAAAGGATCGCGTACGTGAGAACTTCCTCCGGTAAGCTCTCCACGATGAGGGCCGCACTGACGGCAACGCCGACGCCCTCGAGGACGTCCTCGCACGTGGACTCGCAGCTAGTGCCCGCGGGGTCGGCCGCATTGACAGGATCGTTTTCCGCGTATCTGTAGAGGTTGGGGTCTTGCCCGGCCAGCCCAATAGGGTCGCCACTCAGGAACCGCCCGAGCGCTGGCGAGAAGTATCATCTCCGCATGAACACAAGTCCGTTGGGGCCGGTCTGCACCCCCTCGCGCCCCTCGAAGCGAAACGGGTTGCCCACGCTCCCCGCGCCGCCAAGTTCGTCACCAAGCGGTCCGTAGGCATACTTGCTTGTGGCGGCGCCGGTCTCGTCGGAAAGGCCCACCGTGGACCCGAGCGCGTCGAAAGCATAATAGGCCAGCCCTCCGGCGCTCCTTGACCTTGCGACCAGGCCGAGCCCTTGGACGTCGAGTGCAACCAACCGGCCGGCGCCATCCAGTTCGGCAACCACGTTGCCCATCCCAGTGGGATCCGAGAGGTAATCCGTTTCGGCTCCGTTAACGATCGTCGCGACACGGTTGCTCAGCGCGTCATACTCGTATTGCGTCACGCCCTCTGGCCCAGAGACGTTGACCAGCCGGTTCTGCGCGTCATAGGTATATGTTCTCATGCCGTCGAAAGTCAGGTTTCCGTCGGCGTCGTACTGATAGTTGGTTCCTCCGACGCTGGTGTACTCGTTGACATCATTGGCCACGTAGCTCATGGTCACGCCATTAATGGCCGTCGAGGTGCGATTGCCAACAGCGTCGTAATTGTATGAAAGGTCCTGGTCTGAAATGGATGGATTGCTGGAGGCGAAGACGGCGCGGATCAACTGGCCCGTCCCGTCATAGGCGTAGGTCCAATCGCCGTCGAGCGTGGACATGGTGAGGCGTCGCGCGAGGCTGTTGTAGGTGTAGTCGAAGCGGGAATCGACGGAGCCGTCTGGTGCGTAATTGACCAAGTGGAGGATGTTGCCGTTTGCGTCATAGGCGTAGGTGGTGTAGGTGCCATTTCCCTTGTTGATGCGCTTCATGAGGCCGGACGGGTTGTAAAGGTATTCCACCACCACGCCGTTCGTGGCATCGAGCAGCCTCCAAAGACGCCCGGCGTCATCATAAATGTAGGTATTCGTTCCGCCGGTGCTGTCGCTGATGGTCTGCCGTCGGCCAAATTCATCATAAGTGAACGCAACCCAGCGTCCACCGGGATAATCGACGCGCCTGAGACGGTCGCCGTCGGCCGCATAATCATAGGTGTACCGGGTGTTCGCGTCTGCGCCGGAAGCCCCGTACTGGGCGACATTGGTCAAGTTGCCGCGCGCGTCATAATCGAATTCGTTGTAGCTGCCGTCGGCGAAAGACTGGCGCCGGACCTGCCCAAGCGCCGTGTATGTGTAGGATATCGACTGATTTCGGCGGTTAATGGATTCCTGCGGCAGGCCTGAGCTAGTGTAATCCGCAAGCTGCGCCACGGAGCCGTTGGCGTAAGTGGTGGTGAGAAGGTTGCCGGAGGAATCGTAGGCGTATTTGGTTCTGTTCCCGCGGGCGTCGGTAAAGCTCGTCATCCGCATGAAGGGGTTATCGTGCTGAAACGTCGTGGTGTTGCCCAGCTCATCGGTAATCCTGGTCGGATTGCCGCAATCGCACCAGGCGAAGCTCTGGCTGGCACCGGTGGGCTCGGTAAGCCCGGTCAGGTGGAAATTGTCGTCGTATTGGCGGGCGGTCGTATTCCCCAGGGCATCAGTCGTTTTGGCCAGCAGCCCGCGGTCATCGAAATACAAGTGGTTGGTCCCCAGGGCGTTGGCAACAGACACCTCGCCCAGGTCATAGGAAAATGAGGTCAGCTCATCGCTGGAGGCCACGTAGGTCGATGCGAGCCGGCCTTGGTCGTCATAAGTGAAATGGCGGGTGACGCCACCGCGAGTGACGGAGGTGAGGGCATGCTCTTCGGCGGGCACGCCGTTGGTATCGTAAGTGTAGCTGGTAACCTTGTTATCGCTGGTGGTGGCAGACAGCAGGTATTGGTTGCCCGGGTCATAGCCGTACGTCACGGAGCGCCCGGCGGAGTCGGTGATACTCTGGACCAGCCCAGCGCCGTTGTAAGCGAAAGCGAGAGAAGCGCCCGAGGTATGCGTCAAGCTGAGGAGCTGATTCTTGCTGTTGTAAATCGCGGTAACGCGGTTGCCATTCGGGTCCTCGGTATAGTCAATTTGCCCATGGGCGAGGTAGTGAGTGACTGTGCCGTCCGGGTCGCGCAGTTCGTAAGTGCCGTCCCAGGCAGCGCTCAATTGGCTGCTGTCTCCGGCGCTGGAGAAATAGTCGCTGGTGCGGGAATCCCTGGTGAAGACGCGGGCGGAGCCGGCCTCACCGACCAACTGCACGTAATCACCGTTGCTCTCAACCAGCAGGTGGTCCTGCCAGGGCGTGTACCAGCCGTATCCAAACCAGCCGGAACTGTTGCGAGCGCGGATGGTTGAGGAAAACTGGCGCGAAAAGTTGAGGGTTACGCCAGGCGAAGGCATGGAGGCATCGACCGAAGAGTCGAGGACGGGAAGCAATGTATAGCCTTCCGCACGCTGAGCGGCGAAATCCCATAGTTTGTCCAGGTCCACCACTTGCTCGCCGCATTGGCTGAGGTAACGCGCCTCACCGTCTAGCATGGTGACGTAGGCACCCGCGTTGGTAAGACCCGCCGTGAGATTTGCGTAAACAACGTCCCATGTGTTGGAGTCGAGAGCGGAGGGGCGCAGTGCTTCCTCCTGGCTGGACCAGTCGATGGCGTTCGTATCATCAGCCGTCCGGTAGCCGAGGGCCATGTCAACCGTGTTCTGCGAGAAATCCCAGGGCTGCTGAAGGCCGAGGTAATAGACCGGGACCCGGAAATCCTCGCCGGGATTCAGCACGCCCGGCTGCGCCCCGCTGGCGAGGATATAGACTTGGTTGGCAGCGCCCGGTGGCAGGGAGGAGGACCAGTAATCCTGGACGACCCGCGATTGGTCGAGGGTGAAGACCGGCCTGATGGCGGGCGTTGGGCCGACACCTTCGAGGACGAGCAGCGGCGCGGGCATGGGAGCGGTGCCGGTGTTGGCGTACTCCACGTAAAGTGTCGCGACGGCGTGACGGCCGAGCTCGCTGGGCATGATAAGGTGCAAACCGAGTTTCGGCTCGCCGGGTGCGCTCATGGTGAGGGCGTTCGTCAACTCGGAACTGCCGTCCGCGCCGGTCGCCAGGACGGAGTAGGTGCCCGCGGGCAGGCTGTCTGGGGCAAAAACGGCGGTTAGCTCCGTAAACGAGTCCACACTGACCGTGCCGGCGCCGTAACCCGTACCGTCCGCGCCGATGAGCTGGACGCCGGTTCCGGGACCGAAGCCCGCGCCAGTGAGAGTCATGTTGAGGGGGACATTGTTAGCCTGGTGGTCGGGTGTGACGTCGCTCAGGACGATGCTCCCGGCGCTGGCCGCAACCGTGAACGACCCCGGTGTAGGGACATAATCCCCATAGACAAGGACATACCAGGTTCCGGCGTGGGCGAACGGGGCCGTGATTTGCTGGTTCGCGCCGGGGCCGGCGGAGCTGTAATCGAAGTCACCGCGGGTTGGCGCCGAGCCGCTCTTGAGGTAGAGCTCAAGCTGGTTGTCCAGCCCGCTGTTGTTCAGGAACAGGCGGAGCGGCGCACCGTTAGTCAGGACAATCCGAAAGAGCTGGGGCTGGCCGCTGCCGGCCAGTTGGCCGACGAAATTGGTTCCCAGGGCGAGGTCGGTCTGGACAGTTTGATCCAACTCGCAGGCGTAGGCCACGTCGTAGGAATCTCCGCCGGTGGGATGCGCCTCCAGCGTGTAGCCGCCGGAAGTAGGGAGCGTCATCAGGTCCGAGTCGGCGGTGAGGTTGGTGAACCCGACCCAGCCGTTTGGACCGCGGAGGTCGAAGGCCACACCGGGCGCGGACATGCCCACCAGGTGGAACCGGATCTGTTGGCCGGCAACGGCCGAGAAGTCATAATCGTCCACGCCATAGGGATTGGCCAGGCGGCCATTGACCTGCTGGTTGAACACGAGGGTGGAGGTGTTGACCTGGGGCGTTGCGTTCCAGACGCTGATCTGGTAATCGCCGGTGGCCGACGCCTGGCTGTCAGGCGCCCGCACGTCGATGCGGTAGATGCCGGTCTGGGGCAGGGTTACGTCCGTGAGGGCCACGGTCTGCCCGGCCACGGTGTTGTTGGCGGCGTCCAGAATGTTCGTCAGGGGGTCCAGCAAACGCATATATGCCCAATTCAAAGGCGGGGAGCCTGAGCCGGTCTTCACGAAGGCTGTTATCTGGTTGCCGGCCTCGCCGAAGAACGTCCATCTATCCACCTGGCCGGCGGCGAAAATGGTGCCTACAGCCGGAACACCCTGAACGAGCGGCCCGCTGCGCCCGATGATAACGTTCACGCCCTGGCTTTGGCTCGTCACGCCATCGACGCTCCACAACACGTCCACCGGATACGCCCCCGGCGCGCCCACGGCCTGGTAGCTAAGGGCCAGGGCGTTCGTGCCAAAGAACGGCCCCCAGCGAACGACGTTGTTTGTGGCGGAATAGGTCCCGCCCGCCGATACATTGGTCGCGCCCAGGCCGAGAGGCAGGTTCTCAGTGACCGCGACGCAGCTTGCATTTGTTCCGGGCGTTACTTGCAAAGTCACCACCGGCGAGCTAGGTGTCGTCGTGTCGGTGGTTTGGGCCACCTGGGCGTTGGCGGGCGGCGCGAGCGGACCGTAATAGGCCACGCTGGCCGCGCTGGGCGTCCAACCGTTCAGGAAGGCGCGCGCGCGCAACACAACCGCCGAGGCCACCGAGAGCGGCGTGCTGTAAGGGATGGAATTGGTCGTCGGCACGGAGCCGTCAAGCATGTAATAAATCAGCGCGTTGGTGGTGGTGCAGGAAATCGTCACGTTCGCCGGCACGCCCGACCCGCTGACGGGGCTAAACAGGGGCGCCGCCACCTGGGGCGGAGGTTTCGGAAGCGAGTTGGAATTTGTTGCGGTTGAAGCAATGATGACGGTCGTTTCGGCCGCTTCTCCGCCGCTCACGCCATCCACGCTCCAAGAGGCGCGCACGGGGTAGGTTCCCGGCCTGCCGACGGCCTGGTAGCTGAGGGTCTGGGCGTCGGCGCCAAAGAACGGCCCCCACCGCACGACGTTGTTGCTGGCGTCATAATTCCCGCCCGCCGATACATCGGCCGCGCCCAGGCCGGGCGAGAGAGACTCGGTCACGGCGACGCAACTGGCGTTCGTGCCGGGCGTCACCTGGAATGTGACCACCGGCGAGGTTGGGGAATTTGTGCCGACGTTCCGCGTCACCTGGGCATTAACCGGCGGCGCCAGCGACCCGTAATAGGCAACGCTCGACGCGCTGGGCGTCCAGCCGTTTAAGAAGGCGCGGGCGCGGACGACGCTGGTCGAGGTCAGCGAAATCGGGCCGGTGTATGCGGTGGAATTCGTCGTCGGCAGAGAACCGTCCAGCGTGTAGTAGATTAGCGCGTTGGTGGTGGCGCAGGAAATTGCCACCGAGGCCGGGAAGGTGGTGGTGCTCACCGGCGAGGTCGCAATGACCGGTGTGGCTACCTGCGGTGGGGGCATCGGAACCGGATTTGGATTAGCCGGTGCCGCAGGGATGACAATGCTGGTTTCTGTGC
This sequence comes from bacterium, assembly GCA_021784555.1. Taxonomy (GTDB): domain Bacteria; phylum Verrucomicrobiota; class Verrucomicrobiia; order Limisphaerales; family UBA8199; genus JAJYHY01. Next base: position 1,475 of record JAJYHY010000228.1, on the reverse strand, counting down.
TTTCCTCCCCGCCCACGCCATCGACGCTCCAAGACGCTCGTAGCGGATAAGTGCCGGGCCGTCCGTCGGCCTGGTAGCTCAAGGTCAGCGCGTTGGTTCCAAAGAACGGCCCCCAGCGCACCGTATTGTCGCTGGCCACGTAATTACCGCCGGCTGAAATGTCGCTCGCGCTCAGGCCAGGCGGCAGGGATTCGATGACCGCCACGCAATGAGCATTCGTGCCTGGCGTGACGGTGAAAGTCACCACCGGCGAAGCAGGAGAGTTCGTGCCGATGGATCGGTTCAGCTGGAGGTTGAGAGGCGGGGCCGGGGGGCCATAATAGGCGACGCTGCCGGCACTGGGCGTCCAGCCGTTCACAAAGCCGCGTGCCCGGAGCACGCTGGCCGAGGCCAGCGTGACCGGGCCGGTATATGCGCTTGAGTTTGTCGTTGGCAGCGAGCCGTCCAGCGTATAGTAAATAAGCGCGTTTGTCGTGGTGCAGGAGATCGTGACGTTCGTCGGCACATTCGCGCCGCTGGCCGGCTCGAACGCGGGCGCGGCCACCTGCTGAGGAGGAGACGGCAGCTCGCCGGGCACGGCTGGCGCCAGCACCGTGACCGTCGTGACCTCAGCCGAGAAATGCCATTTTCCGTCCATCCAGCAACCGCCATCGACCGGGTAGTTGCCTGGCGGCCCCGTCAGGCGGTAGGTCACGTTGGTGGTGGGTGTGTTGAAATAGGGTCCCCAATGGATGGCGTGTTGGGCTGGCGCCCAGATGCCGCCGCCGCTGATGTCCAGGGGCATCGCTGGAGCCGGAAGGTCCTCTTCGATCGTGAGACAGGCCACGCCCACGGCGTTCGTTAGGGAAACAGTTACCAGCGGCTGGCTGGGCACGTCAACGACGAATGAACGGGTGTAAAGAGCGCGCGGCTCGTTGGTTTGGGCCGAAACGGTGCTCTGAAAGAGAAGCAAACAGGCAAAGAGCGGCAAGGCGCAAACGCGCGAGCACGCGCCCGGAGCACCCCGTAGCGCAGACATCCAACCTCGTAGCGCAGACTTCCAAGTCTGCCGTGTCGCAGGTTTCCTAACCTGCGCGCCGCTGGCCAATTCCAGCGGTCCGATATTCTCAGACGCCGCCGACTGGGAAGTCGGCGACACAGCCGGTTTGGAAACCGGCGCTACGATGCGCGGCGCCCGGCCAACTCGCAGCGCGGACCTCCAACCTGGTAGCGCAGACCTCCGAGTCTGCTGTGTCGCAGGTTTCCCAACCTGCGCGCCGCTGGCCAATTCCGGCCGTCCGAGATTCTCAAGCGGCGCCGACTGGGAAGTCGGCGACACAGCCGGTTTGGAAACCGGCGCTACGATGCGCGCCGCCGGGTCAACCCGTAGCGCGGACCTCCAACCTCGTAGCGCAGACTTCCAAGTCTGCCGTGTCGCAGGTTTCCTAACCTGCGCGCCGCTGGCCAATTCCAGCGGTCCGAGATTCTCGAGCGCC
>JAJYHY010000227.1 GCA_021784555.1 bacterium | reverse complement strand
CTTGACGAGGGAAACCGACCAGCCGGTAAGTGCGGAGATTTCCTTGACTGAGTGTTCTTCGATTTCAAGCAGCGTAATGACCAACCGGGCGGAGGGAGCGAGCTGCTCCAGTAGCCGTTGAACCAGCAACCGCGCCGCCTCGGCCCGCTCCTCCGCCGGTCCTGGATCCGCCAGGCAGCGGTTGAGCCAATCTTGTTCCGGCCCTGTCAACTCGGAGAATGTGGCCTCGCGCCGGCGGCGCTGACGGCGCAGAAGATCGTAGCAGGTGCGTACGGCCAGCCGCATGAGCCAATGTTCGAAAGGGGCGTCCCCGCGGAATGTACCGAGCTTCTGGAAGGCCTTGCACCAGATCTCCTGGACGGTGTCTTCCACGTCGGATTCGCAGCGGGCGTAACGGCGCACGGTGGCAAAGAGGCGTGGTGAATAAGCTTTGACAATGGGCTCAAAAGACGAAGTGTCACCCGCCAGGACCGAGACGATCAGGCGCGCCTCGGTCGGTTCAACGACAGCATCGCAGGTGGTCTGAGGGAAGCAGTTGCCACCCCGGGACAAAGCTATGGCGGTGGAGGATTGCACAGCGCATGCTGCAATTCGGCGGAGAAATCATTGACAGCGGCGAGGATCTTGCCGGGCTGTTCCATCATCGTTTGCACCATCCGTTGCGTCATCTCCGGCTTTGCCCGCAGCAACTCAAGCGCCGCCAGAATCAGGGAGAGATTATTGTTGATGTCATGGCGCATCGTCGAGAGCTTTCGATTGAGATCATCGAGTTGCTCAGGACTTAGAGTGACGGGTTGACTGGACAGAGCCATGCCAGACAATGCGCCCAAAGGGCATACAAAGGCAAGCCCCTTTGCGCTTTCTTGGCTGGATTGGCCTGGTGCCGCGGGATACGTTAAAAACATGGCAACCACACGACATTGTTGGAAATGCGGCACCGAATACACGCTCAGCGGCACCCCCGGACGCTCCGAGACCTGCCATCATTGCGGTTCGGACCTGAAGGTGTGCCTCAATTGCGTGAGTTATGACCCACGCGTGGCGCATGAGTGCCGCGACCGCCGGGCCGAGCCGGTGGCCGAGAAGCATGTTGCCAATTATTGCGAGTATTTCGAGTTGATCCGGCGTGAGTATGTTCCGCCGCCTGAGGAAACGGTCCGCCGGGATAAGGCCCGAGAGGAGCTAAAGAGGTTGTTGGGAGATTGACGGGCGTATCCAGATGCACCCGAGATTGAGGTATCGAGGCGGTACGCGTTTGACAGCCAGACGTAAAATCATTAAAAGGGTTTGCGGCTGGCAAACCGACTTATGCAAAACGTCCATCTCGGCTTCATCGACTTCGCTATCCTGGCGATCTACGTCCTGTTCGTGATCGGTATTGGGTTCGCCCTAAAGCGCTATATCAAGAGCTCGGCGGATTTTCTCACCTCCGGGCGTTCCATCCCCGCCTGGGTAACCGGCCTGGCATTTCTTTCCGCCAATCTCGGCGCCCTTGAGTTGGTGGGAATGGCCGCCAGCGGGGCCAAATACGGCATCGCCACCTGCCATTTTTACTGGGTGGGCGCCATCCCCGCCATGATATTCCTGGCGGTCTTCATGATGCCCTTTTACTACGGCTCCAAAGCACGGTCAGTGCCCGAATACCTCAAGCTCAGATTTGACGAGCGAACGCGGGCGCTAAACGCGATTTCTTTTGGAGTAATGACCCTGTTTACGTCGGGGATTTCGGTCAATCTGCTCGCCAAGCTTCTGCACGAATTGCTGGGGTGGAATTACAACGTCAGCCTTTGGATCTGCTCGGCGGTGGTGCTGCTTTACGTGCTCAAGGGCGGGCTGACTTCGGCCATCTACACGGAGGTGCTGCAGTTCTTCATGATTGTGCTCGGCTTCGCCCCGGTTGTTTATCTTGGCCTCAGAGACGTGGGCGGCTGGCACGCCCTGACGAGGGACCTCTCTGCCGTGGCCCAGCACCCGGCCAGTCTGCACCTGGTGGCCAACAGCAGCCAGGCGTTCAACCCGGATGCCTGGACCAGCGCCTGGAAACCATTATTGGCCGGTTCACACTCCAACCCGATGGGAGTGGATGTGTTTGCGATGGTGTTCGGTTTGGGCTTCGTTCTGTCGTTTGGCTACTGGTGTACGAACTTCCTGGTCGTGCAGCGAGCGATGGCGGCGCGGAGTATGAGCGCCGCCCGCCGGACACCGCTGATAGCGGCGATTCCCAAGATGCTTTTCCCGGCGCTGGTCATTCTGCCGGGCATGATAGCCGCCGCGCTGGCCTTTACCGCCAAGGACGGCTACCGGCTCCCGCCCAAGATTGCCACCGGCGGCGAGTTGAGCCAGGGGCTTGCCGTGGTGAGAGAGGCGGCAAATCAGCACCTGGGACCGCAAGCGGCGTTTGCGGACGTGAGCAAGGCGATTGACATGAAGATGGACTCGGGGAAAGTAGCGGCGCTGATCCAGCAGGCGCCATCCCTGGATAACGCTACGATTGAGACCCGGCTTCAGGACGCCGTGACCGAAAACGACTACGACGGGGTCATCCCCTCTTTGGTGAAAAAGTACTGTCCGTCCGGGCTGCTGGGTTTGGCCCTGACGGCGCTGCTGGCGTCCTTCATGTCCGGGATGGCCGGTAACGTGACCGCATTTAACACTATATGGACGTACGACATCTACCAGGCCTATATCGCCAAAGACAGGAGCGATGAGCATTATGCCTGGATGGGCCGCGCGGTAACCGTGGTCGGCATCCTGCTAAGTATCGCCTGCGCCTATCTGGTCAATCATTGGTCCAATGCCATGGACATCGTTCAGCTCGTCTTCGGTTTTGTGAATGCGCCCCTGTTCGCCACGTTCCTGTTGGGGATGTTCTGGGCGCGCACAACGGGCACCGGGGCGTTCCTGGGGCTGCTGGGAGGCACGGCCACTTCGGCGCTGTTCCACGCAACCACTTTGTCCGTAGGAAACTCGCCTGGAATCAAGGGCGGTTACCTGCATGTGTTCTGGACGTTCCCGAGCGACATGGCCCAGAATTTCTGGCTCGCCAGTTTCGCGTTTACGGCCTGCCTGGTCCTCACGCTGGGCATTTCGCTCGTGACCGCTCAGACCAAGAGCAAGGCGGAGCTAAAGGGCTTAGTTTACTCCCTGACGCCCAAGCTCAAGGATGAGGAGAAGGCGTGGTATTTGCGTCCGGCGGTGCTTGGAGTGGTGCTGCTGGCGGGCTGCGCGGTGCTAAATCTCATTTTCTGGTAAAAAGAAAGGACAACGTTTATGGGTCTTGATATCCGCTGGCCGATTGGCCTGATGTTCTCGCTGGTAGGGGCGATGCTCGTGCTCTACGGGTTGTTCACGGGGAGCAACCCGGAGTACCACCGCTCGCTCGGCATCAATGTGAACCTCTATTGGGGGCTGCTGGTGCTGGTGTTCGGCGCAACCATGCTCTTTTCCGCCTGGCGCGGGGCCAAAGCCGGTTCAGACCGGAAGCAGGACGAGTAGCGGGGGCGGGGCGCACCAACGCGAGTATTTCATGCCATCGACAAAAGGGCGACAGTCCGTGGGTAGGGCGCGCAGTCCTCTGCGCGCGGGCGCCTGCACAATCGGCGGCATTCCGCGGTATTGCGGCGCGCAGAGGACTGCGCGCCTTACCCACGTGTATCACTCTCTCTCAATTTCTTTTCTTTTTGAAAGATTTTTTTGCCCCGATTTTTTTGCCAGGGACCTTTCCGATGTTTGGTTGCGGCTTTGCCGCGCTGGGAAATATGCGGGCTAGGAGTTTATGAAAGCAACTATTGAGAAGTGCAGTTATGGCGTCCTGCCTGATGGCGCGGAGGTGGACCTATATACACTCGCCAATTCCGATGGCTTTATCGCCAAAGTCAGCAATTACGGCACGATCATCACCGAGTTGCACGTGCCGGATGCCAGGGGAGAATTTGCTGACGTGGTGCTTGGCTTTGATCGCTTGGATTCGTACCTCAAACGGCATCCCTATTTTGGGGCGACCGTCGGGCGAGTGGCCAATCGAATCGCAGGCGGCCAGTTCACGCTGAACGGAAGGAGTTACACCCTGGCGACGAATGACGGCCCGAATCATCTTCACGGCGGCATCAAGGGCTTCGACAAGGTCCTATGGAAAGCCAAGCCCCAGGACGGGGCATCGGTGAAGTTCAGTTACACCAGCCCTGACGGCGAAGAGGGCTATCCTGGGACGCTGGCGGTCGAAGTCACAATCTCGCTTACGGATGGCAACGCACTGAGCATCGATTACACCGCCAGCACCGATCAGACCACGCTCATCAATTTGACCAACCATTCCTATTTCAATCTCGCCGGCCAGGGAGACATCCTCAGCCATGAATTGTTTCTCTCCGCCGGCGAATACACTCCCGCGGATGCCAACCGGATTCCCACCGGCGAAATCGCCTCCGTTGGAGGCACGCCGATGGATTTCACGAACCCCGCCCCCATCGGGTCGCGGATGTCTCAACTCGGCAATACTCCCCTCGGCTACGACACTAATTACGTGATCAACCGGGCCGGCAAGGGACTGGCGCTGGCCGCTCGGGTCTGTGAACCCAAGAGCGGACGGGTCATGGAGGTCCATACGACCCAGCCCGGTGTACAATTCTACACCGGCAATTTCCTGGATGGCACGCTGACTGGCAAACGCGGCACGGTTTACCGCCAGCACACCGGCTTCTGCCTCGAAACCCAGCATTACCCGGATTCGGTGCATCATCCGGATTTTCCTTCGGTGATTCTGCATTCCGGCCAGAATCACCATCACACCACTGTCCATAGATTCTTGACAAGCTAACTCGCCCCTGCAGCTCTCAACCACTATGACTCTCAGCGAACTTGGAACCTACACCGCCCAACAGTTTGAGCAGGTCTATGGCCGGCCGGCGCGTTGGATAGCGGCCGCGCCGGGACGCGTTAACGTCATCGGCGAACACACCGACTACAACGATGGCTTCGTCTTGCCAATGGCCATTGAGCGTTATACCGTTATTGCCGCCGCGCCGTCTGATGGGCATTCAGGCAGTGTCCAACTCCATTCCACCGCCCAGAACAGCGCGCCTCCGATCGATTTATCTCAAACGTTGAAGCCGGCCGCGAAGGGGACCTGGTGGAATTACCCGCTGGGGGTCATTGCCGGATTCATCCGCCAGGGCGCCAGGCCGGGCGGCTTCGACGCCCTGATCCACTCCACCGTTCCACTGGGCGGCGGCCTCTCTAGCAGCGCGGCCTTGGAGGTTTCGACGGCGACGCTCCTGGAAATGATGACCGGCAAGGAGCTTGGCCCGGTGGACAAGGCCCTGTTGTGTCAGAAGGCCGAACACGAATTCGCCGGCATGCCCTGCGGCATCATGGATCAGTTCATTTCTGTCTTGGGCAGGAAGGATCATCTGCTGCTTCTGGATTGCCGCTCGCGAAAGCCGGAGCTGGTGCCAATGCGGGACGGCTCGGTAGCGCTTCTCATCGTCAACACCAACGTGAAACATGAATTAACGGGCGGCGAGTACGCCCAGCGCCGCGCCCAATGCGAGCAGGCCGCCGAGGCGCTGGCTGTTCCTTCGCTTCGCGACGCCACCGCCCAGGTGCTGGAGCAAGGCCGCGCGAGGATGGACGAGACCGTGTTCCGCCGGGCGTGTCACGTCATCGGCGAGATCGAGCGGACGGTCCACGCCGCCGAGGGCGTTCGCGCCTCCAACTGGACCACGGTGGGCCAGCTCATGTACGCCAGCCATGCCTCACTGCGCGATGATTACGAGGTGAGCTGCGCCGAGCTGGACGCCATTGTGGAAATTGCGGCGCGGATAGGGACTCAAGGCGGTGTTTTTGGATGCCGGATGACCGGCGGCGGCTTCGGCGGATGCGCCGTGGCGCTGGTCCGCACGGATGCGGTGGATGCCATTTCGGCAACCATCGCATCCGAATACGAAGCCGCCACCAGAATAAAGCCAACCCTCTTTGTGTCGCGCCCGGCGGCGGGCGCGACAATCGTGAGGTCCGGCGAGGCCGGCGGGCCTCCTTATTTCCGGAGGCGATAGAACTGATTCGCCGCGCCAACGGTAACCGTAACCGAATTATTGGCGGTGACGCCGCTGACCGGCGCCCAGTTCGGGCTGGTCAGGCTTCCGGTACTTTCCAAGGTGAAGCCCACAGCATCCGTAGGCCAGGAAATCGTGGCTTGGTTGCCGTTGAGTGTAATCGTCAACTTCGGACCGGAACTGGGAACGACACCGACGGGCGTGGTCGGGTCCGCAGCCGGCGCCGGATGGGTGAAGACGGTGAAGAAGTCGATATCCTGTGGCGAGTTGGCGCCCTTGGTCGGATTGTCCTGGAGGTTGATGTCACCTTTGGCGGCCACGCAGATCTGCTTGGTGGTCATGGAGACGTTCATCGTGTGGGAGAGGATGTTGCCGGTGGCCGAAGTGTTGACGAATACCCAGAAGCTCCTGGTCAGCGGCGAAATGGTCTTCGAGGCGGCGTCAAATTTCATCACGCGCGCCGCCACTTGTGTGGCCCCGTAACCGGCAGGCTGGGACTCCCAGGCGCAGGTAATACGGTCCAGGGCATCCGAAGCCACCGCCGCGCGTCCGGTGGAGGCGACAAAACTCGGCTCGCTAACGTTGGTGGCGGTGACAAAGCTCTGCGTGCGCGAATCGAAGACCGCCAGCCAAATTTCTTGATTGCCGGGGCTCCCACACAAATAGACATAAGGGCTATTGATGTGCGCGGCGATGCGGGTCCCGTCGCCACGATCGGTGCTGAAGCTCACGCCGGAACTGGCTACCACGTCCACGGAGCCCATCAGGTTGCCGTTGTCGTCGTAGAAATACATCATATTGTGAACACGCACCGCGAATCCGCCCTTGTAAGCGGCGACGTTATCCCAGATATCGCGCGGATCGACGAGCCAAGGCCCCTTCACAACCGTGCCGGCGGGTGTGATGATGGCAGCAGTGGCCGATTCGGAGCTGGAGAGGTAATCGGACCGGTCATCGATGACCACGGCAAAGTTCCCGTTGTCCAAGGCGACGATGCTGCCGCCAGTACGGGAGACCTGGGTTGTATCGCTAGGCAGTTCGTTGGTCACGAAATCCCCATAGACGGCATCGAACGCGGGCGTGAGCGGTGTCTGCGTTAGATTGGTCGGGTTGAGGGAGAAGGCTTGCTCCGTGGCATAGCGGGCGCTGCTGTTGCCGCCGCCATAAATGGGATTATTGGTCCAGGAGAAGGCGGGATTGACCGGCTGGTTGGTGTAACGCGAATCGGACTGGAAGGGGGCGAGTTGGCCGGCCGAGGTCTCGGCGGCCGTCAGGAACATCGTGGCGCCGGGCCGTTTGTCACCCGCCACGCGGCCAGGGTTGCCATTTTGTCGAGACAGGTTGATCTGGTCGCGGAAGGGTGTGCCGTCGTCGGCGAAGAAACTGTCGCCCAACCGGCCGGTGCTTCCATCGGCAGGCTGGAAGTACACGATGAACCGCTGGTTGGCCAGGTCGTTGGTGGCGAAGGTGTTGCCCTCAATGAGGAACATATTGTCGCCCAGCACACTGGTGTAGGGTTCCCAATTGCCCAAGGCGTCCGCGGGCGGCACGATAATCGGCGTGTCGGGAGTGATCCGTTTCAGACCCACCGATTCGATGCCGCCGGGGACATAAGCCGCGGTGACCGGCACGGCGAACTCGCTGGTCTGGACGCGCCCATTATGCGTTCCGGGCGGGTCGGCTGAATAATTCGCCGCCACCGTGACAAAGGCCGAGCCGAGATTGTAGGAGGAGAGGTTCAAATCGAAGAAGCCGGGCCTCGGGTCGCGGTCCAGCGGACCATTGTCCTGGAAGGAGGCTATAAAGGTACGCCCCTGAGGAAAGCCGTTAAATGCGAACGTAATCGGGTCCATCAGCTCGTAGTAAACGAAGGCCTGGCCATTGGTCCAGCCTTCCGGGTCCGCCAGGTACACATCGATGGTAATGTTCGTGTAAGGGGGCACCCCCAGGCCGCAGGAGCCGATCAGATGCTCCTGCGTCGAATTGGTGGAGAGTTGGGGAATGATGCCGTTGGTCAGCGTCGTGTCGATGTACGGGGCGGAGTAGTTGGTGAAGTTATTGAGCTGGCCGCCGAGGCCGTCGGCATAGCTAAAGGGCGGAATATTATTGTTGATGAGCACATTGCCGCGCAGGGAAACCCGTGCGCCGGGGTCGATGCTGGCGAACTTCGGCAACGGCGACCCAGGCGGGTCCGGGAAGAGGGTGGCGAACGGATAATTGTTTGCGATGACGTTGCCCTCGAGATCGTCACTGACGCCGTCAAAATCGGAGCCGAATTGGACCGTGGCTTGGCTGGTGAAGGAATCCACAATGGTGCAGGAATTGGTGAAGCGCGTCACCCCATCGACGGCAACCCCAAACCAGTTTCCGGCGATGACGATGTTGGTTTGCGGGCTGCTGTAGAAGTTGATCATGTGGGCGCCGCTGGCGCTGCCGTTGGCGATGCCGCCGAAGACGTTTCCTTCGTCGGCATCATTGGTGCCGTCGCCGTCAGTACCTATGATGACATTGGAATCGTCCCGGCCCACCTCGACGAATCCATCGCCCATTTGCTGACCTCCGTTGAGCACCGAGAAATCGGCGTCAGTCATGCCATCGGGTAGAACGCCAAAAAAGTTGCCCGAAATCCGGTAATCCAGGCCCTCGGAGTCGAAGCCGTAGCCGTTGACGATGACATTGAATTCAGCCCGAGGATCGGCCGACCCCGCCGCCACGCCGATGGTGCCGGGCTCGGGATAAACCGGGTTGCCGCCGCTGGCATCCCGATGCCGGTAGGCTGCGATGGCAATCGCCGGGGCGGCTATCGTCCCGTCACTGAGATACTTGATCTGGCCATCGGCGGGGTCCACTCCGATCCAACAGCCGCTCACATGCCAATTGGCGCACGAGCCGATATAATCCCTTGCAAAGGAGATGCTCTTGATGTCGGCGCTCTTGTCCGCGCTCTGCGGCGAGCTGAGGATGGCAATGCCTTTGACCCAGGCGTTGGTTCCCCGGAAGAAACCGACCACCGCCCATTCACCGTGCCCGAAGCCGTATTGCTCGTCTGAGGGGCCCAGCAACGCGATGTTACCCATGTCGGTGGCGTTGCCATTGCGCGAATCGAGGCAGATCTCGATCTTTGCGTTGTTCGAGGCATGGATCGGATTGGTGTTGGGGGAGGCACCCGGCTCCGTATAGCCATCAATGGTGATATTATTGTTGGTGATGATCGGATAACCGCCGACGGGCGTTTGGATGTAATGCGGGCCGGTTCCTGGAATATTGAATGTGACGGTGTCGCCGTCGTGCAGTTGGGCTAAGGCGGCGAGCAACGAGCCAGGTCCGGTGCTGTTTGCAGTCGTGACCTCAACGCTGGTTGCTTGGGAAATGACCACCGACCCCAAGGCGCTGAGAAGAAAGACGATAGTTTTTTTCATAGGTACTGGACGTTTCCCTGTATTAGGGGATTAATTGAGATCACGCTTACACCGCTTCTGCGATATCGAATTGAATTGTGTCGCCATCCGCCAAGAGGTTGATGGCCTGGACCAAGCTGGTTTGCCCGGACCCAGGGGAGATATTATTGGTGGTGGTAACGGTGATGATCTTGGCGTTCGCCACATTGGCCAGCGTCACGACCCCAACTGTCAAGAACAGAATCCTTCGAGTCTTCATAGGGACCTAAACTGTCGTTACTGGGAATTGTCGTTTTATTAAGGCCCATTGCTCCTAGAATAGCAAGTCTTTTTTCAAGATTTTTCCGTTGCGCCACCAGTCCCGAAGGGGTCCGTCCTCCATATTGCCGCATTTGACTCGCAACCTCACCATGCACGTTCGGTGGAGGCGGGGCATCCTGTCCGCACCACAAGCCCAGATGAAAACCGGGATAATGCGGGTCCAAGAGGAGGCTCCGAAGGTCGCATCACGCTTTGAGCGAATTCACGACTGGCGTCGAGAGGCCTCCGCCCGCCAGGACTTGAGGCCATAAGAATGGCTTCCGTAACGGCGGACCATAGGATGATGCCACAACGCGCGCGCAAGAGAGCGCGGCGAAACGGAACGCAGACGGCACAGATGCGCCAGCAGTTGCCGGCAGGTCATCGGCCGGCCGTGCTTGGCCATAACCTTCGTGATCAGGTCCTCGATGTATGGACGCTTGAGGATACTCCAGGTCTTCAGCCCGAAAAGCAGCCGCCCTAAATCGGCAAATCGCTCGTCTTCCCGAAGCAGGCAAGCCAGTTCATACTGGTTAATCCGCTGCGCCCATTCAAACCCGTAAGCGGCGAGCATTTCCCCCGTCGAGGTGGGCCTTTTTTTCCTCTGTAACACCCGATGCACGTCGGCTCTGACAGCTCGGGCCATTGTGTCGGGAAGTTGGAAATGCCGCCTCAGCCCGTAGCGGCCCGGCCCGAGCAGGTAGATTCCCTTTGGCGGCGGAAAGCGTCGGACAATCGATTCCGTGCTCCATGTGACGGCCTCATCACCAAACTTTTCCCGCCCCTTCGCAAGAATCTCCTCCGCTGTCAACGGACCTGGGCTGGCGGATAGAACGGCTTTGGTCACATCGCTGCTAGTGAGCCGACGCAGGCGCAGCGTCGGTTGGTCCGGGATGGAGAAGTCAACCACCAGCGCATGCGCACGTTTCAAGGCCTCCAAGAACTCCAGCACGCTTGGTTTCTTACCTCCGAACCGTTCAGCTACCTGTGCTAACGCGTCCGCCAGCGGCATCCCAGGCTGACCTTCTCGCAGTGCGCCGTGCAAGACGGTGGAAATCTCCGCGTGTCGCGCCGTGCGCGAACCCAGCGTCTCTCTGTATCCCAAGAGCCACACCGGAACGTGCGGACTCAGTTCGGCCACAAACCGGACGTATGCCACCGGCGCAAATCGAGTCCTGGCGGGGGATTGGCCTAGCCATTTCGCGAGCAAAGCCGGCGTGAGCGGAGCTACTCCTGCGCAGCACACGGACGCCAGGCCCCGCAAATGCTCGTTGAGGCGGGCCGACCCGATCCTTCTCAGCCCCGCCAGCGCTGCCTCCACGATTTGCCGGACGCGTTCCCGCGTCAGGCCGAATTTCTCTCCAATTTCCGCCAAGGTCCAGGTTCTCTGGACATCTCCACAGAATCGCAATTGGAGGATTTCACGCCAGTGCGCGGGCAGCTTGGCCAGGCAATCATCTATGAGTGGCGGCAAACTGCCAACGCTCGCAATTGAATAGGCGCCGCCAGTCAGCCTGAATTCACCCGCGATGACGCGCCTGATCAAGTCCACCAATTCGCCAAGGGTCCGCTCGCCGAGGCTCGAAACCCCCTCGAATTCGGCCAGATAGAGCCCGTGCAAGTCGCCGAGTCGAACGATTCCTTTGGACTCTAAGACATTCGCCAGGCGGGTCGAAATTGGCAGATCGCATACGCCAAGCTCACGCGCATACGACGGGATCCAGACATAATCCCACCCGCGAGGAGCCGCCTCCTTCGGTTCGTTTACCGCCGGCTTGTCGGGTTCCGTTCCAAGCTGCACATCCCGCACAAGTAGTCTGAGTTCCTCAACGGTTTTTCGACCACAATTACGATATAGGGAAAACTCGCGATAGCTCAGGCCATCGAGCTCGCCAAGTAGTTGATGGCCGGTGCAACGCAGGACGTGGGCCAAGCGCGTTGACAGCGAAAAGCTCGACAGATCTCGCGCTGCCGCTTCCTGGGGAATAACGATGGTTTCGTTAAGCTTAAACCTGGACTGCGCCGCTTCCGCCGAGACCCTCGCTGGGACCGGCCCAGGCCGTACCGTGGGACAACAACCGCCCACCGCCGCCGACACGATTGTGCTCATGCGGCGTGGAGCATGGCATTTCCTCCGAGCCCCGTCAATCGCGCGAGCTGCAGCCTGCTTAAAGAATCGTCCCAAAATGGAACGATTCCCCAGGATACTGATAGATTGAGAAATCTGCCCTGCGACTTTGTCACTGGCGCCGTAGGTTTATAGACAACACGCTGGCTGATCCTGGGCGAAGGGCTTATGATGGGCGTTTAACTGCCGGCTGTTGGCAAGACAATAGTGAATAACGAACTCGAAAGCATCGGCCTTATCGCCGGCAACAGGTCGCTGCCGCTGGAAGTGGCTCGGCACGCGCGGCGGATGGGTGTCAAGCGGATTGTGGCGGTTGGGTTCGAAGGAGAGACCGACCCCGCGCTGAGCGGAGTAGTGGATGAGCTCGTCTGGCTGAGAGTGGGGCAACTCTCAAAACTGATACGGGCTTTCACCGACCGCGGGATTAGGCACTGCGTCATGGCGGGCCAGGTTGCGCCAAAGAACCTCTGGGATATTCGCCCGGACTTGCGCGCCCTGGGCTTGCTGTTGCGGCTCAAGGAGAAGAACGCGCACACCCTCTTCGGCGGGATTGCCGACGAATTGGCAAAGGATGGGATTAGCCTCATTCCGGCCACCCCTTGGCTCAAGCCGCTGATGCCCGAGGCAGGCTTTCATCTCGGACCGGCCCTGTCCGGCCCGCAAACCTCGGACACCAGGTTTGGATTTCAGATTGCCAAAGAGGTTTCAAAACTGGAGATTGGGCAGACGGTGGTGGTCAGAGACGGCACGGTCCTGGCGGTGGAAGGGTTCGAGGGGACTGACCGATGCCTGCGGCGCGGAGGCGAGTTGGCGGGGAAAGGCGGGGGAGCGGTCGCGGTCAAAGTGGCGAAAGAAAAGCATGATTGGCGGTTCGACATTCCATGCCTGGGGCCGCGAACGATTGAGATTTGCGCCGAAGCTGGAATCTCGGTTCTGGCGTTCGAGGCGGGCAAGTCGCTGCTCCTTGAACAAGAGACTTGCGCGGAGTTGGCAAGGAAAAATAAGATTTCTGTAACGACAATTGAGTGAAACGGGTGATGGGCAGATGTTTAATTGCAAGATGATGAACGACGGTGTCCTGGGGGATGCGCCGCGAGCGTCCGAATCTTCCTTGACTGAGCCATCCAATTTATAAACGCATGCTAACTTCTCACGAACTTCTGGGTTTCATGTCTCCCGGCCTGGCGCAGGAGATCATCCTTTACGCGTATGAATCCGACAAACCGCTCTACCACACCACCATGGCGGCGGTAGCTCAGGCGCGCAAGCTGCGCCCGGTCTATTTCGAGCGCCAGCCGCGCGTCGAGCGCCACGCCGCCATGCTGACGACCCTGTCCCGGCCCGCGCTCGAGGCGGTCGCCGCGAACCTGATTCGCACTTGGCTGCTAAAAAAGTACAAGGACATGCTGGCCGATTTCCTGACCGCCCTGGACATTCCGCATAAGGAGGGAGTCGTTGAGGACCTGCCACCGTCCATGGACGACGCCAAACTCAAGGCGGCGGTGGACAAGCTGCTGGAGAAATATCCGCCCGAGGTGGTGGCGGTTTACCTGAATGCCTTTAATGAAATGAACGAGGTGGAGTGGTCAAACCTGAAGGCGATGCTGGAAAATGATAAACGGCTGCAGATCGGCGGGTAAATTCTTCTGCTATGGAACCGATTGCTGATATCGCTGTGATTGGACTGGCCGTCATGGGCCAGAACCTGATTTTGAATATGAACGACCACGCCTTCAGGGTCGTGGCGTTCAATCGGACCGTTTCCAAGGTCGATGACTTCCTCAACAACGAAGCCAAAGGCACCGACATCATCGGCGCGCATTCAATTGAGGAGATGCTCGCCCTGCTCAAGAAACCGAGGCGGGTCATGCTCATGGTCAAGGCCGGCAAACCGGTCGATGAGTTCATCGAGCACCTGCTCCCGCACCTGGAAGGCGGCGATATTATCATCGACGGCGGAAACTCGCTTTACCAGGACACCATCCGCCGGACCCGCTACCTGGAATCCAAA
>JAJYHY010000226.1 GCA_021784555.1 bacterium | reverse complement strand
CTATGCGGTAATTTCCCACCCGGATCCTGTACGCCTTTTCTTGGGCCGAGAGGCACTTGATCTGCGGGTGAGCAGCCAAGCTCTTCCATGAAGGCATTTCTTCAAACACCAAGCGCCGAATCCGCTCATACTCCGGCTTCTTGCGCATCGCCCGCAGGTCCCTCACGAAGGAAGGGAGGTAGGTAGTCGTCACTTGCGATTAAGCGCCGCCAGGGCGGCATCGCGGCTGAGTGGCTTTTCTCGTTTGACCCGTTTCATCGCCCTGTGCAGGCCGGTATCTTCCAGGGCCTCAAGCAAGGCGCGATAATTACGCACGCTTAGGACGACCTTCGCGACCTCGCCGCGGCGATTGGTAACGAGCTCGGTAGCGAACGGAAACTCCAGCATTTCACGCTCCACGGTCTTGCTCATGTGCATAGCAAAAGGTAACGCCCGCCCACACGACCGTCAATCCAGGCTTGCGACTCCGACCCGCTCTTCAACCCCAGCGGGGTGGCATTCGCCCTAGAATCGAATCCGCTGGATGTTCACGATGCGTATTTCCGTAACAAATTCATCCAGCCAATACGTGACGAGAAACGGACAGAAGCTCCCGACGCTCAAGGTGCGTCCCGTTGAATCTTGGCAGAAGTAATCTGCCTCCCGATGCGGGTCGGCGCGGAGCCGTTCGAACGCCACCGACAATTTTCGGCGCTGCGAGGCGGAGCATGAAAGGAAAAAATGAAACGCGGCTTCGTCCAATACATAGGTCCACGCGGCCATTACAACCCCTCGGATTCAAGCGCCTGTTGAACCCGCAGTAATTGTTCCCGCGTCACCTTCTTGCCCGCGTCCATCCGATTCAACCGCTCGGCCAGCAAGGCTTGATAGACCGGATCACGGCTTTGGGACAGGTGGCATAAATAGGCTGCCGCAAAGAACCGTTCTTCCTCGCTCATCCGGTCTATGCTGGACTTGATTTCAGCGGTGCTCATATCTCCTGCACCAAAAATACCAAACTTCCCTCTCCGTGGCAAGGCGCTCCCCGCGCTGAGCTGACTTCTGACCTCTGCCCTCTGCCTTCCGCCCGTGGTCTGTCGTCAGTTGTCTGTGGTCTCGGATTTCAGTTTTCAGTTTTCAGCTTTTGGATTTTGATCGCTTCTTCAAATCGGTCCGCTATCGCCTCAATGTCCAAATTCCTTTTCACGCATGCACGTTCGCTCTCTAAGCTCAGAGGTGGCCCGCTCACCTCCGGCTGCTCTCCGCCTCGCGTTGCCGGGACGCAGCTACCTCCATCTCTCGGGTGGGAAGCTGCGCCATGGATCGACTCTCTCCGTCTGGCGGGCGCTCATTCCGCAAACGCACCGCGCGAAGCCGGTCCAACTCCGCGTAGTCCTGTCCCGGCGCGTAAAAAATGATCTGGGTTCCCCCGGTGTCCAGGTGAAAGGGGACCCAGATCAGGTCTTTCAGCGCCTCTTTGACCCGCTGCTGTGACTGAGGCGGAACGTAGAAGAGCATGAACCCGCCTCCGCCGGCGCCGAGGAGTTTTCCGCCGCGAGCGCCTGCACGCCGTGCGGCCTCGTAAATCCCATCAACCGCGGAACTGGAGACCGCTCCGCTCAGGCTGCGTTTGAGGAGCCAACTTTCGTGCAACAAGTCGCCAAAGCCATCCAGGGGACCGTTCTCGGTTAAAATCTGGAGGCTCTCATCGACCATCCGCCGGATGCGGGTCAACTGGGCGCGCCGGGCGCCGATGTCCGCGGCGTAGGTTGAGGCGACTTCCGAGGCGGTGCGGCGCAGGCCGGTGTAAAAGAGCATCAGGGAGCCGGTCAACTCGTCGAGGCGGCCTTTAGAGAGGGTCAAAGGCGAAATGCGGAAGCTGTCATCCTGCAGGAACTCGATGAAATTGAACCCGCCGAAAGAAGCCAGGATTTGGTCCTGTGCTCCCACCGTCTCGCCCAGGAGCTTCTGCTCGACGTAGATGGCCTGCGTCGCCGATGTCTGTTTGGAGACACGACGCCCGAGCAAGGCGTTCAAAGCGTGGAGAAGGCCCACCGTGAAGGCGGAACTGGAGCCCATCCCGCTGCGGGCCGGCAGGTCGCCGTCGTGGTGAATCTCCAACCCGCGCTCAACGGCCATTTTTTCCAGAACCGCACGCACGACCGGATGCCCCACTTCGGCGGCGGTCTGGCAGCTCTCGATCTTGGAATAGACGACGCGGAGGCGATGCTCGAAGAATGGCGGCAGGTAGCGGCAGGTGATGTAGCAGTACTTGTCTATGGCGGCGCCGAGCACCGCTCCGCCGTTCTCACGATACCATGCCGGGTAGTCTGTGCCTCCGCCGAAAAACGAAACCCGGAACGGGGTCCGGCTGATTACCATGCGCCCTCGCAATCTGAAACCACTGGTACCACGGAGTGGTCCGCCTATCGATGCCTGGGCAGGCTGGTTCCGGGAAACGTGGCCGCCCTTTCAGAAGAGATATGGATCATGTTTCTCGTGCCAGACTTCCGTAGCTCTGTGGGCGGGCTTGCGCGCTTGTCAAGCCTGGTCGGGGCGCAGGATTACCAGGCCCGCGCGTCATCTGGTGGCAACGCGGAGGCTCCCTGTAGTCCGCTGTGGGTGATCTTGAGTTTCATTGTTTCGGCCCTCAGCTTCACCGTCGAAGTCCTCCCGCGCTTGCCATGCCCAGTCTTTGAGAGAACTGCGGAAATCGAATCGAAACTGAAAGCCGAGGCCTTGCAGGGCCTGCGGCACGATGTGTGTGGACATGGCCGCCTTGCGGACACGTACCGGATGAATCGGACTGCGTCCCCGGCTCAAGACCTGGGCGCCGCCGGCAATCAACTGGAGCAGGGGCAGGGGCGCGGTAAAGGTGGGGACGCGCTTGGCTAAGTGCTCCTGCACAATTCGCACCAGTTCTCCGAGCGGCTCGGTTTCGCGCTCCACGTAATTGTAGGTCAACTGCCGTTCGGGCCGGGCCATCATGAACTCAAAGCTATCCAGCAGTCCTTCGATGTAGGCGTAACTCTTGCGAAGGTGCTTAGTGCCGGGAAAGACGAAATAGCCCCTTTTGACCGCGCGAATCATGCGCAGGATATTGCCGGGGTCTCCGGGACCATAAACAACACCGGGACGGCAAATATAAAGGCGCCGCCCCTCACCGGCACGGCGCCACCCCTGGTGAATCAGTTCCGCGCAGAGTTTGCTTATCCCGTAAGGACTAACTGGGTAGAGCGGCGAAGACTCGGAGGTTGCGCCAGCGGTCGGCCCATAAACCGCGATGCTGCTCGTGAACAGGATGTTCCTGCAGCCGGTGTGCTCCGCGTAGTCGCAGACGTTCCTCGCACCTGGCAGGTTGGTGTCGAAATACTCTTCGCGCTTGTGTCCCGGCTCGCGGTGAACCGCGGCGAAGTTGAACAGCCACTCCGGCGCCACTGCGGGCAACTGGTTCCCAATCGGCTGTCGGACATCGCATTGAACATATTCTGCCTTGTCTGGCAGTCTTCGATCTGGTGCCCGCAGGTCCGCCAGCAGGACTCGCTCAAAACGGCTTTGGCTGGCAAGTCGAGCCGCCCAGCGGCAACCAATGTAACCCGCGCCGCCGAAAACGATGCACGTCTTCACTGGGGGCCGGTCAGCGCGGAGACGCAGCTCGCGTCTTCGTGCTCTGTGCCCGATTGTATCCGCTGGAAAAACCGCTCAAGGATCACATCGCGATCAAATTGCTCGACCGCGTGTCGCGCGTTGGCGCCAAGCTTGTTCAAGAGCACGGGGTCCGCGTACAGGCTTTCAATTGAGGCCGCGAGCTGAGGAATATCCTCCGCATCGGCCGTCAATCCGCAATTGTGGCGTCTGACAAATGATGACAACTCAGATTCGCGATCCGCCGAGATAAGCACCGGCTTTGACATCGCCATTATGCCGAGGAGCTTCGACGGGAAAAATACGTTACCGGCGCCTCTCCTCTGAGCAATGAATGAAACCTGAATGTCTCGCAGCAGGTCGAAGTAATCCGCCTGGGATAAAAACGGGAGAAAGGTCAGGTTGCTCAGTTTATGACGGGCAGCAATCGTCTTTAATCGCTCCTTGTCGGCGCCGTCCCCGGCAATGACAAAGTGAATTGCATCAATCGTTCGCATGGCCTCGGCCAGCTTGACCAACACATCTGCCCCTTGTTTCACGCCGATATTTCCCGCATAGGCGACAATCCAATTTCCCATGATCTCCGGATGGCGCGACCGAAACCCCCCCGCGGGCCGGGATTTGCTCGCCCTGGCGACGTCAATCCAGTTGTAATATAGTCCAAGCTTTTCCGACGGAACGCCTTTGTCCAACAGCCGGCTGCGCATGGCTTCCGTAATCGTAGCGACGTGATCGGAATGGGTATAAATGAATTTCTCGATTCTCGAAAGGAATCGAATCATCAAGCCGTGTTTCACCATGCCGAGCGACAGTGCCGCGTCTGGTTGCAAATCCTGAATGTGGAACACCAACCTCGATCTGAAGAGCCACTTAAAAGCAACCCCGACGAGCCCCAGAAGAAGCGGGGGCGAAATGATAATGATGCAATCTTGGCGTCCGGCGCGAACAAAGTTAAGCGCCGCAAACAAGCAGAAGCTCAGTTCATGAAGTATCCGCTTTGGCGTTGAGACCTTCTTCGGGACGTAAAAATACCCGCGCAAGACTTGGACGCCCTTGTAGATTTCCCTGTGGAATAGTTTGCCATGATCCTGGGGCAGCTTGCGCCAGCTCGGGTAGTAGGAAAACCCCGTAACCATCGTCACCCGCTGGCTTCTCTCCGCGAGATAGACGGGCAAGTCCGTAGAATAAAGAGCGATTCCACTATGGTCCGGATGAAAATTGATGCTGGAAACAAGGATTCTCAAGGCTCTGTTGGCTTACTGTTCGTTTCCGAATGGCTTGCGCTTTATTCTCGGCTGGGGAGGAGGTTGTCGCTGCAGCCTGGAGCAGAAGGAATTCCCGGAGTTATCGCGGCGAACAACCCCGGCCAGCGCGCTGGTCGCCTACCTATGACGAAACAGGTAGTCTGCCTGGACCAGTCTTCTGTCGAGAACGGTTTCGTTGTGACGAGAACGAAGTTCGAAGCCCTGCGTCTCCAAAAAACCGGCGGCATCCTGATAAAGTGCCTGGCCGACATAGAGTTCTCTTTCTGAGCATTCCACATAAACATGAGCACACCTGCGCAACGTTTCCGTGGCACCCTTCAAAACCGCCAACTCAAAGCCTTGGACGTCAATTTTGAGCAGGATTCGCGAATACCCTTCCCATTCGGATTTGAAGTCGTCCAGCCTCTTCACGGGGACTCTCAAGGTCCCGACTTCATCCGTGTTCTTGAAGAGGCTTGTTTGAGCCTCGCCGATGGGCAGCAATGAGGAACTGTCGAGGCTGCGGCTCAGGTGAATTTCCGCCTCGCCGGGCTGTTCACCCAGGGCTACAAGATGCAGGCGAACATCCTTGAATCTCGCGGTGACTCGCCGAAAGATCTCCGCTTCAGCCGGAATCGGCTCGAACGCGATAATTGGCACCGACGACATTGCGATTCGGCTCATCAGCGCAAACTGCCCGCGGTTGCTTCCCACATCGATAATAAAATCACAATCGAGATCTGAAAGAGTCTTGCGGTGCTCAATTGAGGGGGCGACGCCAAGCGCCAGCGGACGCCAGCACCGCGCATGGCCTAAGGAATAAAAGAGCTTTCGAATCCGCAAAATGGTCAGATTGGCGTTTTCGCCTTAGCTGCTCCGGTCCATCAATTGTTTTCAAGCGCCCGCCGGTAAACGGAGACAGTCTTTTCTGCGGCCTGTTTCCAGGTGAATTCGGCAGCCTGCTCGCGCCCTGCCCGGGCTTGGTGAATGCGAAATTGGTCGTCCTCTACCAGTCTTTGCATGGCGCGAAGGATTCCGGGAACATCATGCGGGGAGACTAACTGGGCGGCGGCGCCGACGACTTCGGGCAAGGAACAAGCATTGGAGGAAATCACCGGGCATCCCGCCAGCATTGCCTCCAGGACCGGCAGGCCAAATCCTTCATAGGTTGAGAGAAACAAAAGACCGAGACTTTTCAAAAGTAACCCATGCAGTTCCTCTCTCGAAATG
This sequence comes from bacterium, assembly GCA_021784555.1. GTDB lineage: Bacteria > Verrucomicrobiota > Verrucomicrobiia > Limisphaerales > UBA8199 > JAJYHY01. The sequence goes on along the minus strand of JAJYHY010000226.1, from coordinate 7,820 downwards.
TAGCCGGGAAAATGGACCCGATCGGAAAGGCCGGGGGACCGAGCCAACGGCTTGATAACCGTTTCAATGTATGCTCCCCGGCCAATCACGACGAGGTGCTCCGGCGGGGGTCGCTGAATCAGTGCCTGGACGGCTGCCTCGACGTTCTTGTATGGCTGATGCCCAAAGGCAAGCCAGTAATTGGAGTCTATTTGATGCGCGACTTGAAATAGTGGGGGCGGCAACGGATTCGCTCCGTGGTGAATCACCGTAATCTTGCGGGCATCGGCTCTGAGATGGCGGACCACCTCGTCGCGGGTATATCTGCTGATGCACGTCAGTTGGGTGGCGCGGCGCACCGTCCACCGATAGCTGATATGTTTGTACATCTTCTGAGCCCACCGCATTGGGAACACCAGAAAATGGTGGAGATCGGCGATAGTTGCGACTGTTTTGCCCGCCAGCGGCATCAACGGGAGCTGACCAGTCGGGCGATGATAAACGTCATGCTTGATTTGCCGCAGACTTTGGACGACGGCCTTGTCGGCGGCCAGCACTCCCCGGCCTCGCAACTCGCAGAGCTTCAGGAATCTGGCGGGAATATCCGCCTGCAAGGGCTCGCGGGTGTGCTCGTCGCAGAGGATGGTCATGTCAAGGTCGCCTCGGTCCACTAACGCCGCCGCCAAATAGTGCGCGTGAAAGTAGTTTCCGCCAAGGGTGTGATAGGGGCCTTCATCGAGCTTGAGCGCATGATATACTACTCGCATTCGGGCTGTAGTGATTTTGAGACCTCACCCGTCCAGCTCAAACCACGCGCGACAGTACGGGAAGGAAACAGGCTATCTATCCGACAGATAATCGTCACAAACAAAGGCGTACAGCTCCCGTCCTTTAAGCACCTTGGGAATCGGAACCGCCGCCATTCGGCTTCGTCTTTCAAAGGCCTTTTCCTGCGCCAGAAACCTGCACCACTCGGCCGGCTCATCTCGGACTGTCAGCAGCGGGCTTGATTGCAAATCCGGATGCAGCCGTCTGACCGCGTCGGTGTTGGCCAGAACGGGCACCCCGTAGGCCAGGGCTTCCAGCAGTTTCATGCGGACCCCGGTGCCCCCAACATGTGGCACGAGCATTCCGCTCAACTCGTTCCAAAACGCGGCGAGGTCCGGAACAAATCCGGCAAAGCTCATAAATGGATATGGAGCCGCTGCCTTGATGAGTTCATCAGTTGCGCCTTTGCCAACGAGCTGGATGGCACCGGAAAAGCCCTCGCGCGCGAGGAGCGGCGCGACCTTTTCCACGATAAACTCAGCGCTCCACCGGTTTGGAGTGTGCCGAAGGTTGCCCAAAACGCCAAACACCGGCGGACCGGAATGTGCGGTGTTTCGGAAGTTGTCACGAATTGCCTGGGCTGCGGACGTGTGAATGGTGGGGCTGGTAACACGTCCGTTCTTTATGCCGTATTTCCGCTGGAACAATTGCATTTCCACCGGACTCACAAACCAGAGCTCATCGACCAACTCGGCTAGCCGGGACTCGTGCGCCTCCAAAATGCCGGCGCCGCGGCTGTCGAACCAGCGCGGCAAGCTTGTCGACGCACCGGCAGCGCGGTGGCGGTACAGCTCTGAGGCAACGTCATGCACCATGCAAACGCGGCGGCGCGAGCCGCTTCGGGATTTGCGAGCCAGCCACGGATACGCCACTGTGTGATGAAAGATTTCCAGGTCCACTGGCGGGTCTGCTCTCATGACCCCCAGCGGCCATTGGGGATAGTAATGAGATTCAGAGGAAGCGGCATCACTCAGAAACGCCTGCCAAACCCGCCGCCACGCGGGTTCGCCGCCGGTCCGTCCCCTGTTGGTCGTCAGCGGACGCCACCGGAGTGTGGGCGGAAGCTGGACCCGCGAAGGCCTCTGCCGCCGCTCGCGGACCTCTGCCTCCGTATTCATCCAGGAAACTAATTCGACCTCGTGGCTCATCGCCAAGCTGCATGCCTGATCGAATACGGTAAGCAAGTTGCCTTCGTCCGGCGGAAATGGAAATAGAGGACTGTAGATCCGGACGGTCATCAGCCGCTCGCGGGCTTCGGCGCGCGCTCCGCCACCACGTATTGCGCGAAGCCGGCCCAGTCCCACAGATCGGGTCCCGTCAGGTGGCCGCGCTTCCAAACTCTCAGGGGAATAAGCACCGGGGAAAAGACCAGATACCACCAATTCCTGCGTGTGCCGCCTCGCCTGGGGGTAACGCCCGCATCGCGCAACGCATTGCAGACCTCCGTCAACAAGTAGAGCCGCAAGTGGGTTGGGTCGTCATAAAAATTCAGGCAGTCGCGCATCGAGGGCAGCGACACGCTTCTCGGATGTGGCCATTCGATGTACATAATGCCGCCTGGCTTCAACTTTTTCGAGAGCGCCGGCAGTACTTCAAGGGCGTTGGGCAGATGCTCGATCACGTGACTCATCGAAATCGCGTCAAAATAGTCGTTCGGGATGGCGGTGTAATCCAGCTCGGCCAGATTCACCTCGTAGAACTCTTCCATCAGCAGAAAATCCTCCTGCGAGTTATTGTAGTCGCGCGATGAATCGAGGCCGTGATAGCAGCATTCCGGGAAAAACCGTTTTGTGAACGTCGCGCTATGATTACCGCACCCCACGTCTAGTAGGCTGAACCGCCTCCGCCCGAATTGCCTCTCCAAAACCGCCAGTCTGGGGCTGGCCAACCGCAGCCTGAATCGTCTCAGAACAGGCTGGCCTTCGTGACGCCTCAACATGCTCCCGTTACGCCGCCAATTCCGGCGCGGGCCGCAAAATCGCCCGCCCGTGGCCGCGCCTCGTCCCTGAAATGTACAGCAGGCGCTCGCCTTGCCGCAGCGCCGGTGTGTTGGGCCAGGCACAGACCCAGCACCACCCAAATCAGGTATAGGTCATAATTACCGCATTGTAGCGTCATCGGGACGAGGGCACCGATGAGCGACAAGCGCAGGAACGGAGCGCTGCGTGTTCGCCTCCAGCCCCAAATTAAGAGGATCACAAAAAAGGTGAACCCAAAAGCGCCCTGGCCTGAAATAATCACCAGCGGCAAGCTGTCGCCCCCTCCCAGAGTGGACGCGGCCTGGTAGTCGGGCACCCAGCTCGGGATATGAGGGTAGAAATAGCCCGGGTCCGGCAGCACGCCTGAGCCGAAGAGCGGATGCTCCAAGAATATCTTCAGCGAGGCCAGGTCCATTCCGTAACGTGTGACCAGGGACTGGTCTTGAAATAGGTCCGACAGCCTGTCTCCTAATTCCTGGTTCAACCTGGAAGCCCAATGGGTGGCGGAACTCAGGAAAAGCGCCATGACAAGGACCGACAACAGCACTGCCACGGCCTTCGCGAAGGGCCCAAAGCCCCGCCGTTGCGAGAAGAGGCACAATAGCAAGACGACGGGAAGGGTCAAACAGACCGAGAACGAGCCGCTGGCCAAAAGCCCCGCAAACACCAGCAGGGCCACCAACCATTGCCGAATCGACGCTAGCCCCCGCTGGTCTGCCGCCTGAAAGAGCAACGCGGCTGCAATTGGAATCAAATAGGCGGCGTATATGGACGGCTCCGAAAAAAGGGCAAAGGAGCGCAGGCCTGGATCATGGCCCTCGGTAATCAGTGAGAACGAAGGATTGTTCAGCGGTGGCAGTGCGAAAGGCAATCCTAGGCGGAACGCCCCCTGCTGATAAAGACCATACAAGGCTGATAAAGCGGCGCCGGCAACCAATCCCCTTTGAAGACTCTTATCATAAGCTCTGGGCACGTCGCCCCACAGGCCAAAAACAGCGGCTATCGACAGCGAAACGCAGAAGCCCACCATGGCGTGGATTGAGGTTGACTGGGAGTGCCAGCCCGCATTGTGGACACTGATAAACAGACATGTCACCCAGACAGCCAAAAGCGCCGCCAATCTCCAGTCATTGCTAAACCTTCCCTTGGAGACACGCAATGCGGCGCAGATGGCGAAAAAGATAAGACAGACCTGCACCCCGGTATGCCGCCCCACGGTCACGACCGAAAAGCCCTGCGAGAAAAGGCTTAGGCCAAAAAGGAAGTGCGTAACGCTACCCACACCCGGAATCCTCAAGCTCCCTGGGCGCGCTCTGGACGTCCTGCGAGATCCGGGCAGCGCCACTGACACCTGCGGAGGAGTTGTGCGCAGGGTGGAACTGATTTCCGCCTTATCCATGCGGCTGTCCTGAGTGCCCTTGAGGGTGCCGGCCAGTCGGCTTGCCACGCACGGTCTGCGCCAACCGCTTCTTGTCCCGTCGAAAACGCAAAAAGTTCCGAATATGGCCAGGGCCCATCACCTTGATTGCCCGGAGATGCCTTTCGACCGCTCTGAAAATTGACAGGCGGGCAGACATGGCGCGCGCGTAAATAAAATCTCCCAGCGCCCTGCCGTCTCTCGATTTGGTCTCGAGCAACTTGAGCAGATCTTCCGCGTCGGCCTCTCTGAACATGCAAAAGCGGCTCAGGAATTTGCTGCTTCCGAAAAGCGATTTTACTTCGTCCCGCACTGCCGGACGGCTCAGCAACTCAGCCAGAATTAGCCCCCTGGCGCGATGGCAGCGCTCGGGGCTCCCGGAAAGAGTGGCATAGTCCCCGCCGGAATCAAATGCCATGCGCCATTCAAACAAGACCTCGGGAATGGTCACGAGTTTATGCCCCTGCTCCAGCGCATCGTAAAGGAACAGTGCGTCGTCCGCTATGTCAACGGCCGGATTGTATCGGATTGTGGCGGCGACTTCACGTTTGGAGCATACGGTAAATGGATGGTGAGACCACATTGGCACAGCATCGTAGGCAAAAATCTCCTTCCAATTGTCGTTGCATGAGATTTCGTAGAGCACAGACTTGGGCGTGCAATAGGTGAAAACACGCTTGCCACATTCGTCAATCACATCATAGCCAACCCCAAAAATAGACACATCCGGATATTTCGCGGTCCATCGTCTCAAGCGGTCAATCGCGCCGGGCTTGAGGCGGTCATCATCCCCGAGGAGGATGACATATTCGCCTCGCGCCGCGTCCACCAAGGCGTTGCGGTTTTTGGACCACCCGATATTCTCTTCCTGCTGAATAAATCGAAGCCCGCCGCGCCTGATTAGATGCGCAAGTGCTCCCCGAACTTCGGCCCGCTTCGGTGAGGCGTCGTCCGAGACAGTGACCTCAACGTCGGGTGCTGAGTTCCCTAAAAGCGACCGGACGGTTTCGAGAATGAGATCCGGACGATTATAGGACGCAACTAAAAGCGAAAAACAAACCGAAGAGCTGGAGCGACTCACCCGTTTGCCGATCTATGTCTTTGTCTTTAGGCGAGGGATTATATCCGACGCCGACTCCGCCGGGAACGCCAGGCCCTGCTCGCCATCCAGTCCATCGGGAACGGGTTCGCCGGGATTCATGACTCTACGCGTCTCGTACCCCAGCTCTCCCAACATAGAACGGAGCATTCGAACCGAATGGCCAAACTTATTGAGCAATGACTCGCAGCATTCAAATACAATTATCGGCTTGTGTTGCTCCAAAAATGCCCCTGCGCCACGAAGAACCAAGTAGTCGGCACCCTCGGTGTCTATCAGCAACAACTTTACCGACCCAGCCTTGACGTGAACGATTCGATCCAAGGGTTGAGCGATGATCGGAATGACGTTTCGCTGCAGCCCGCTAACGGCGGGGTGAACGACGCCGCCAATGCTTGAATACTCAGGCTTGCCGGGAACGATTTCAAGATCCACCTCCCCCTCTCTTTCGGCGACGCAGGCATGGATTGGGGTCACCCGACCATTCATGCCGTTCAAAGCTATGTTCCTTACCAGAAGGTCAAATGCCTCTGGGTTCGGCTCAATAGCATAGACTTTTTCAACTCCCTCAACGACGTTGACGATTCCAATTGCCCAAAACCCCACATTGGCGCCGACATTGACCACCGCTCCAGGTCCTTTCCATACCGTTTTGAAGATCTCTAAGAGTTCGGGTTCGTAATCGCCATACATCAAAACGGATTGTGCAATGTCTGAATTCGCCTGAACCTCAAACCGTGACATCAAGTTAGACGGCCTGATGATGATGTTCCCGCCTAGAATAACTTTTCTAAAAATTGAGAGCTGCTGGCGACTCTGCCGATCGAGCCATTGATGCCGCCACCTCAAGGGCACCTTGAAAAGGAACTGAAACCATTTTTGCCTCTTGAGCTTTGCTTTAGTCATACCATCAAGATTACCGCCGAGGCTGAGTCCGGCGGACGGCGACCCCATCAACTAAGCGTGGTTTGGCGATCCCCACTCCTGCTCTTCCAGCGAAAATCGCTTTATCAACTTCGCCGGGGTGCCCGCGATCATCGAATAGTCAGGAAAGGATTTCGTGACAACGGAATTGGCCCCAATCAGGCAGTGGCTGCCGATGCTCACCCCCGGGTGGATGACCGCCCCCATTCCAACCAGGGAGTGATCTCCAACCCTTACTGGAGACGTCCTGAGCGGTTGATCAACCACCGGGATATCGATGCTCTCGTAGGAGTGCCAGATGTCAAATACCCCGACGTACTCCGTGATCGCTACCTTCTTGCCGATCACGATCTGCTCTCCACAAGCTAGGTGAAATCCTTGCTCGATACTCGTGTCATCTCCAATCTCCACGCGAGGATTGAATTGAACACCAGACCTCCCACGAACGGCCTCGATTCTTGCACCGTGCCGGATTTGGACGCGGTCACCGATGTAAACGAACTCGGGATTGACCAAAAGAATCGGCTTCACGATCGTCGAAGTCCGCCCAATTCGTCCGAAGATGTGGCGATAATACAGTCGTGTCTTTGCAAGCTGGCAGTACCACTGAAGCTTATTCCAGAGCGAATTCACGTTTCCAAACCGGTTAAGGCTTCAGCGCAAGGGCCAGCAGATGTCCCCCAGGCAGCCACTTTTCGACCAGCTTGAGTAGACTGGCAACAGGAAAGCCGGCGAGAGTAGCATGAAGAACGGCGTGCTCCCGCGACGCTGCAGAAAGCGTTGGCAGAAGGCCGGCATCCCCAAGCGGGCGTCGGATATGTACGCTGTGAAATCGGGCATCTGACAACAGCCTAGTCAAGGTTTGCGCCGTGTAGTGGTAGTAGTGCAGCGGCGCGGTGAACATAAACCAGCGGTCGCGAAAATACCGAGCGTACCGGCTGTCATAATCCGGAACATAAACATAGATTCGTCCTCCGCGTTTGCAAACACGATGAGCTTCTGCTGTGACTTCAGCCGGATTAGCAATATGTTCCAACGCGTCCCACAGCGTTATCGCGTCAAAGAAGCCGTCCGGGTAATGAGCGTCTCTCAACTCTCCGAGAGAGATTTGATGGCCTGCCGCCCGGGCAATGTTGGCCGAGTCCGGACTGATTTCGGTGCCAAAGGTTTCCCACCCGAGTTTCTTGTAAATGTTCAGACAGAAACCGTTTCCGCAGCCGACATCCAGCACGCGTCCATTCGGCGTGTACTGGATATTACGCGCAAGGGCCGCGGTTCGCGACACCAGTAATGCGGCAGCTAGGGCGATGAGACGCGCTATTATCCCGCACTCGTTCCCTGCAGGATAACCATAGCATCGGTTTAGCGTCAGTTGTTTGATGCATTTTCTCCAGGCCTTGCTGGGCGTCCCGACACGCGCTGGCTCCTTGGCGTAGTAGGTGGCGGGATAAAACGCGCCAATTCTCTCAGGCGGTATACGGGGATTCATCAGCACAACCCCGCACTCTTCGCATTGCGCGACTGGCCAACTGCCTTCGTTTCCGTAGATATAGTCGCACGCCTCAAATAATGGGCGAAACCGCTTCGACCCGCA
>JAJYHY010000225.1 GCA_021784555.1 bacterium | reverse complement strand
GATCACCGTGCCGTCGAGATCTACACATAGCGGCACGATGCCGTTATCAGTGGCGGCGGGCGGAGGCATTTGTTTTGGTAAGTAACTGTTCAGCTCAATCTGCCAGGCGCGGGCGATAGGAGCGCGGACGCCCTCGTCCGCGTCTCCAGAAAGCCGCTATCGCGGACGAGGGCGTCCGCGCTCCTATCAGCCGTGGGCCAGTTCTGCGCTTTCAACCGGCGGCAGGATCGGCGAAAACAGGCTTCGTGGCAAGCGCCGGGTGCGCACGGCTGGGCAATGTGGGCTTCTTGCTGGATAGCGGCATTGACGGAAGGCCGTTGCGCCGATGGCTTCGCGCCGCATAAGGTGATTGGCGGCATCTCAGCCGGACGTTATACTGTTTTAATGAAACTCGAAGAACTGCTTCCAACTCTGCACGACCTCCCTAGGCCGGATAAATTTCGTGTGGTCCAATTCCTGACTGCCGAGCTAGCGCAGGCGGAGGGCGCCCTCTCGCCCGGCGCCGAGTACGCCATCTGGTCCCCATACGAGGCACATGAGGCCGCCGGCGTCCTCACCCGGTTCCTCAAGGAGCAGACGGAGGCCAGTTAGACTATGGCGGCTCGCTTCCCATTCCTAGCCATGCACTCGGCGCACAGGAGGCGCGCGCCTTGCTGGTCCAGGCGCGGATTGGGCAATTCGAGCCCGTGGCCCTGGCCTTCGCTTGGACACGCGCCCAGAACGTGCCCCTCATTTTGGGGCAGGTGAATTTTTTTGAGGAATTCGACGTTTGCTTTTATCGCGCCCGGAGGCAGTTTGAAGTCCAACCCGCGCGCAAATGAGATGAAACCGTGGCTTGTGAAAGACATCACTCGCAGAGCATTTATCCGGAATGGCGCGGTCGCCGCGGCGGTGACCGGGGCATTGGGACCTGGATTGCCGGGATTGGCTGCCGCGGAGCCTCTTCTTCGCAAAATGACGATGGACCTGGTCTGCGGGAACATCGGCGTTTCAGCCGGTCAACGCGAAGCGATAGATTTGGCCGCCCGGTATGGGTTCGAGTCGGTCGGGGCGGATGGCGGATTCCTGGCCGGCCTCTCGGCCCAGGAATTGGCGGCGCTCAAGGCCCTGATGAAGAGCAAGCGGCTGGTGTTCGGGGCGGCGGGACTGCCGGTTGAATTCCGTCGTGATGAATCCACTTTCAAAGCCGGGCTTGAAGAGTTGCCACGAATCGCCGCCGGCCTGCAACGGGCGGGGGTAGGCCGCGTCACGACCTGGCTGATGCCTTGCGATGACAGGCTGACTTACATCCGGAATTTCCGACAGCACGCCCGCCGGTTGCGCCAAGTGGCCACCATCCTCAAGGAGCACGGAATTCGGCTCGGACTCGAATATGTCGGCCCGAAGACATCCTGGACGAGCCGGCGCTACCCGTTCATCCACACAATGGCGGAGATGAAGGACCTCTTTGCCCAGATCGACACGGGCAACGTGGGATTCCTGCTGGATAGCTGGCATTGGTGGAATGCCGGGGATACCGTGGCCGACATTCTCTCGCTCAAGGGGCAAGACGTCATCGCCGTGGACCTGAACGATGCGCCCGTGGGAATCCCCAAGGACCAGCAGGTCGATAACCACCGGGAGCTGCCGTGCGCCACGGGGGTTATCCCGGTAGGGAGCTTCCTCAACGCCCTGAACCAGATCAGATACGACGGCCCCGTCCGGGCCGAACCGTTCAACCAGGCGCTGAACCGGATGAGCAAGGATGAGGCCTGCGCGGCGGTGGCGGCCAGCTTGAGGAAGGCCTTCGCGCTGATCGGTTGACGCAACTCACCTTATCCACAGCCGGTAAAAGCCGGAACTGTTGGTGAGGGACGCCTGGTTGGTGAGGGGGCCGCCGGTGCCGGTGTTGGTGCTCAGGAACGCCCAGTTGGTGTCTTCAAGGGTGGGCTTGAACTGAAGAACGTACTTCGAGCCGATTTGGCTCAGGAATGTCAGGCCCAAAACATTTGTCAGGGCCGGGGCTGCCGGCAGCGCGATGTCGAGCGAGGGCGGCGAGGCGGGTTGGACTTCAGCCGCGCCGAGGTCGGGGTGGGAGTTGCCCGGGGCGGGCCGGGGCAAATGCCGCTGGTCGGAATGCGGAGCAGCGGCGTTCTCGCCCGCATCGATAGCGGGGCTGCCGGCCAGGGGCAGCATGGTTTGGGTTGGGCCTCCATTATCCGCCAAGGCGCCCAGTTTGGGATTAGCGTCTTGCCTGCTGTGGCCGCCTAGGGAGCCAGTAGCGTCCGAGCTGATGTTGTAACCGGAATTGATGAGCGGACCGTAGAGATTTCCACCTGACCAACTGGCATTGAGGATTGAATTGATGAGCACCAGGCCGCCGCCGCCGTTGGCCATGGCGCCGCCATGGCCCGCTCCGCGATTACCGTCAGAGGCGGGGAACGTGCCGGCGCCGGCGACTCCGTTCGTGCTATCGGCGGCGCCGCAGCTTGAAAAGGTGGAGTTGATGATAGCGATCTGGCCATTGGCATAAGCGCCACCGCCATAGCTGTCGCCGCCGTTGCCGCCATCGCCCGCGTTCATTGAGCCGTTGCCGCCTTTGCCGCCTGTTCCGCCTTGAACCCAGTCGTTGTAAAATGTGCAGTTTGTTATAGCGGCCGAATCGGAGAAGGCAATGGCGCCGCCCAGGGCCACCCCGCCCGTTTGGCCGGTGCTGCCGTTTCCACTCGGCTCCGTTCCTCCGACCGCGCTGTTGCCGCCCGAGCCGGAGTTGCTATCGAACGTGCAGTCGGAGACGACGGCCTGTTTGCCGCTGAAGAGGGCCCCGCCCGCGCCCGTGGCCCCTGCCCCGCCGATACCGGTCAAACCGGCGAAAGCGCCTGTCCCGCTGTTGCCGCCCGCCGCTCCGTCGCCGCCAATAACAAAGTTGTTGGAGAAGGTGCAATCCATGGCCGTCAGGCTCCCTCCGTTCCAGACCGCCCCGCCGGCGCCCAGGCCCCCCGAACCGCCCGAGCCGCCGTTGCCGGCATTGAGCAAGCCGTTGCCGCCGTTGCCGCCACTGCCGCCGCTCCCGCCCGTCGCGGAGTTGGTGGCGAACATGCATTTGAGCAATGTCAGCCCGCCCAGATTATAGATCGCGCCGCCCAGACCAGGAGTGCCGGAAGCGCCGTTCTGTCCATCGCCGCCATTGCCATAAGAACTGTTCCCACCCGTTGCGCCCGCCAGGCCGTTGTCTCCCACAGCGGCATTGCCCGCCACGGTGCAGTTAGTAAGAAGGACGGTTGCGTTCTGACTGATGTGAATCGCGCCGCCGTTGGCCGCGAGACCTCCGGTAATCGTCAAGTTACTGAGCGTGAAGCGTACGCCCGAGCTAACATTGAAAAGTCTGATATTGTTGTTGCCCGTCACGGTCACGGTGTTCGTCCCTGCGTCGATCGTCGTATCCAAGTCGATGCCGATGGGCGCGGTCAGCGTGATGCCGCAGTCTTGAGTGAAAACGACATCCCCGCCGCCCTGGAGCGCGGCAAGAAGCGCCTGCTCCGAACAGGCAGCGACGGTTCCCGCGCCAAACGCCGGGTGACACGCGGCGCACACCAGGAGCAACAGCCCGGCGAATGCCAGCCAGCCAGCACTCAGGCGACTTGTTCTCGCCGGCGACAATTGAGAATTGAGAATTAAGAATTGAGAATCTTGAATTGAGTCCCGCGTGGGAGGGCCCTCGGTAGAGCGGCGCCGGTTTGATCTCGCGGTCGAGGCGGGTTTGCCTGGCCACAATCGCTCTGACATTTCTTCCGGTGTCATAATGGCTTCCGTTTTGGCATTGGGACAGGCGTTGTGGATTGACGGATGATCGATGGATGGGCGGGTGGCGGGACGATGGGGGCTGCAAATCGCAAATCAAAAATCGCAAATGGTTTATTGAAATTCCTTTTTGATCTCCTGGTCCGCCCGCTGCAACTGCCGCGCTTCGTCGCGATGGTACTCGGCTTCGGCTTCTTTAATGAGTGGCATCTTATTCTGCTGAGCCCGGGCGGCCAAGGCGGCGACTTCCGGGTTGGGGAGGACCGTCGGGCGAATGAGCACGATGAGTTCATTACGATTTCCGTTATTGCTGGAGTTGCGGAAGAGGTAGCCGAGCAGGGGGATGTCCTTGAGGAACGGGACGCCGGAGTGGCTCTTGGTGTTGGATGACTCAATCAGGCCACCCAAGACGATGGTGTCCCCGTCCCGCACAGAGACCTTGGAGGTGGCGGTTTTCTGGCTGGTGATAGGCACATCGCCGATGTTGGCAATATTGACGGAGCCGCTGACGCTTTCGATGTCGGCGGCAATGTTCATCACGACCAGGCCATCGGGGTTGATGAGCGGGGTGACATCAAGGGTCACGCCGATCTGGACCTGTGAAATCTGGGAATAACCGCCATAAGCCGCGCCGCCATAATAACTGCCCATGGGATAGGGGCGGGATTCGCCGACGAAGATGTGGGCCGGCTCGTTGTCGGAGGCCTGAATGACTGGTTTCTGGAGGACCTTTGCGCGGCTGTCGCCGGCCAGAGCGGTCAGGGCGACATCGAGGTCCGGGCCGAAATTGGCGAGGTAGCTGAAGCCGCCCGGGAGGCCGCCCGCGGCATTGGTCAAGCCAGTGAAAGTGCCTGGGGTGAGCAGTGCCCCGTTATTGATAGCGCCGATACCCGTGAAATAGCTCCCGACGCCATGCGCCCGGCTCTCCAGATAGCTGATGCCGAGGGAGGAATTATTGTTTAGAGTTACCTGGACGACGGCCGCCTGGATGAGGACCTGCGCCAGACAGACATCGAGTTCGGAGACAATCCCTTTGATGGTTTTCATATCTTGCTTGGAAGCGTAGATAATGAGGGAATTGGTCCGTTCGTCGGCGATGATCTTTGTTTGGCCAAGGACCTGCATCTGCCCTTCGTTGGAGGCGTTTTGGATAATGTTCCTGAGGCGAGCGGTGAAGCTGTTTCCAGGGGTGGCGGTTGGAGGACGCGAGGGAATGGCGCCGATGGCCATGGGTCTCACCTCGTTTGCGCCTCCAGGCCAGGCGGGTATGGTCTCGCCCAGCCGGTTAACGCCGTAGGTGCTCCCGTACCCCCCGCCATAACCACCGCCATAACCACCGTAATTTCCACCGTAGCCCCCGTAGTTTCCCCCGTACCCGCCGTATCCGCCACGGTTGAAACCACCGCCGTAACGGCCACTGGCTCCGGCGCCCGTCGGGCCACCGGCTCCGGCGCCGCCGACCGTCGTGGTGGCGCTGCCATTGCCGCTGCTCAGGCTGTTGAGGGCCTGGGCGATGTCGGCGGCCTGGGCGTACTTGATAGGAATGACTTCGGAGATGAAATTCGAGGGGACGGCCACGTCAATCTTCTTGATCATCTCCAACATGCGCTTGACGTTGGGAGCGTAATCGCGCAGGACGAGTATCGAACTGTCATCGATAGGGGTGATGCCTTTGGCCATACCAAGGCTGGCGAAGGGCTGCAAGACCTGCACAATCTCGCTCGGCTTGACGTTGGTCACCTGAACAACATGCGTAACGTATTGGCCCATTTCGGGCATCTGCTCGGCGGTTTGGTTGCTAAAGGGGGCGCCCACTTGGCCGGCGTTTTGGGAAGTGACGGCCTCGACGAATTTATTGCCCACATTGATCATGGCGATGCCGTTCAGGGCCAGCGTGGTATCCAGGGCCTCGATGGCTTGGCGGCGCGTCAGGTCGGTTTGCGTCGTCAGGTCGATGGGAGTCGGCGGCAAGTTCGAGGGGTGGAGGATGGTGCGATTGACCAGCCTGGCATACACCTCAAGGACCTGCGGCAGGTCCGCGTCCCGAAAATCGATCATCCCCGCCGGGAGCACCTCTTGGGTGTTTGTCCCGGCGGGCGCTTGGCCGCCGGGCAGCGCGCCCATAGCCGGCGGATTTTGAGAGGGGGCGCCGGGAGGACCGGCCAGTGGTCGTTGGCCCGGGCCTCCCCTAGGCGAGAAGGGGATGGTGCGGCGCGGAAAGCGGGGTGGAAGAGCCGCCGGGTTGCTTCGTTGCATGGGCGTGCCCACAGCGCCGCCCGGGAACCCGCTCAAACCGTTAGTGCGTCGTTCCATGGCGCGGATGGCGTCTTGGCGCAGCAACTCCTGCCGGTTGGAAAGGGCAAGGGAGTTTGGCGGGACGCCAGGGAGGGCGGAGGCAGGTTCGGCATGAGCCGGGAGGCTGAGGGCGCTCAGCAGCAGGAACAGGATGATATCTTTCACGGATTACAGAGGGTGGTTGGGGCTATGGGAGCTCTATGGGGACCGAACGGCCAATCGGTCACGTCCGGCGGCGGAGCGGCTGCTCGCCGCCGTTTTTTGGTAGCTGGCCACCAGCTTGACGGTGGCATAGAGTTGGTAGCGTGGCGGGTCCGGACGCAACTCCAGGTCGCGCACGCGAATCAAGGAGCCGCCGGAACCGAGGTCGGTCAGGAACTTGACGATTTGCGGCTCTTTGCTTAGGAAGGCAATCTGCTGGCTCTGCTCCAGGAAGAACTGGTTGGTGGTAGTGGAAGTCCTGCCCGTTTGGCTTGGGACGAGGCCGGCCTGCGCGGCCTGAGATAGGACCGTGCTGGCGAAATGGAGGGCCTGGTCTTCGGCCGGCACTGAGTAGCCCTTGTTCTCCATGGAGTGGACGCGCGCCGAGTAGGCGCCGCTATGGGCTATCTGATCCTGGAAGACCTGGAGCGTATGGCGCGCCCTGGCCAGCCGGAATTGCATCTCGCTCCAGTCGGAAAAATGCGGGAAGACGAACCAGAAGTTCAAAATGAAGAAGAACACCACGCCCACACCGACGACCAGGCGCTTCTCCGAGGGATTCAAATTGAGGCGGTCCAGATAATTGTTCATTCGGCCTCCCCGTGCTTGAGTTCGACCTGCAGGCTCCAGGTCAACTGCGTGCCCCGGAGTTGAGTATTGGGGATTTGGCTTTTAGTGGGGTCGAAGAGCGGTTGGTCATGCGCGGTGGCCTTGAGCAACGACCCATCAAACTGAAAGAGCTCCTGGGCGCTGTCGGGAGGGGCGGTGCCGGTCAGCGTCAAAGTATGGCCATCACTGAAGTTGAAGCTGTCCAGGGTGACATCGGCCGGCAGCAGGTCGGCGACCGCCAGCCAGCAATCCAAAGCGGCATATTTGAGGTTTTGCTGTTTCTTAAGCACGCCCATCTGGGCCTTGAGTTGCATCGTATTGGTATATTGCGTGGCCAGTTCCTCAACTTGGTTCTCCACCGCCCGCGTACGGAAAAGCGCCACCTGAACGATCATCATGTAAATCGCTACTCCGGCGGCATAAAGCGCCAAGGCGGCGCCCAGCCCGCGCATCCAGAGCCGATCCACGAACTGCTGGCGGTAACGGGTCGCAAACTCCGGAGGCAGCAGTCCGAGTTGCGGTTCCGCCTCGGCGGCGCGTCGGGCGGTAAGGGTCGCCAGCTTTGGCTGGTCCAGCGGTACAAGTACTTCCATCGGCTCACCAAGGGCTTCGCGCAAGGCGGGTTCCCAATGCGCGGCGCTTTCGGGGCCGGCGACCAAATGCCAACTCGGCGCGGAGGTCAGCCAGCCGTCCAGCTCACCGGCCCAAGCCAGTTGGAGCAATTGTTCTCTCAGGCTGGCGGTTCCTCCGGTTGCGGGCACAACCACCATGCCCAGGTCGCGCAACACTCCATCGTACCACCACGCCACCAACGCGCGGTTTTCAACGCCACCGGCAATGGGATAGACCCACGCCCCGCTGCCGCTGACCGTCGTGGCCTGCAACTGGTCAACGAACGACAATTCCAGCCGATCGGCGATGTAGCCCTGCTGCTCGAGCTGGCCCAGAAATTCCTCCACCACACTTCGCGCCACCAACACCACAATCACCGTCTGCATGTTGGTCTCGGGATGCGGCAGCACCTGCATCGTCCAGGCCACCTGCGCCACCGGAATGGGGGAAAGCTTCTCAAGCTGCAACTCCACCATGGCCACCGTTTCCGCAAAGTCCGCCATGGGAAACTGCGCCACCCGGAAGAAGACCTGTTGCGGCGGGAGCCAGGCCACGTTCAGCTTGGGTTGCCACAGCGATTGCCACTCCTTGGCGACAACCTTGGTTGGAAGCGGCTGCCCGGCGCGGGCGACATGCTCCCGGTTGAGCGCCAACCCTCCGCCCCGCGCGCCGAATTGCCAGACACGGCGTTCCTCAGGCCCGGTTTGGAGCACGTTGCAGGCGCGGACCGCGGTTCTTCCGCGTTTCCGCTTGGCCAGGCGCGGACTGACCGTCGGCAGCGGTTGGGCGGAATCGGTCGCCGGCGTTGCCTCCTTTGATTTGGATTTGGAGGCCAGGAGAAGGAAAAACACGCCCAGGAGCAGAGGAGTGAAGGCGACCGCCGGATAGAAATAGGGGTTCTCTCGCAGACGAGCGAATCTCTCGCTCCAGGTTGGAGCGCCTTTAGCGGCGGCGGGTGGGCCGTTGGTCACGCCCGCCCTGCTCAGCCGTGGATTAGGCTTGGCGCCAGGCATTGGCCGGCGGACATTCCGGTTGACGAGGCCCCTGGGGATAAGCGGGCGGCGCGGCCCGTTGGCCGCTCTTTGCCGTCCAACGATGGGCCTGGCCGGGGAATGGATATTGGTCAGGACGCGCGCGTTGGCTTGGGCCGGTTTCTTAGTGTCGGAGGAATGGGAATGGTGCGTGAGCCACAATGTGAGAGCCAGCAAGCTGGCCCCTCCTACCAAGAGAGCGGTGATTCTCTGCCACTTCATGTCCTTGTCATCCTCCCTTTGGCCTATGCCTCGTCCTTGCTGTCGCCTATCAGGGCGTCAAGGTGCTCTTCAATCTGCGTTACCCGCAGGACCTCTTCGATCGTGGTCTGACCGGCTCGCACCTTGTTCCAGCCGTCGGTGCGGAGGGTGCGCATGCCCCCCTCAATCGCCTTCTGGGCGATGGTCGAAGCGGGGGCGCGGCTTAGGATAAGCGGTCTGAGCGACTCATTGAGGATGAGCAACTCGTAAATGCCCATGCGCCCCTGGTAACCGAGCTGCCGGCAGTCCTCGCAGCCCGCGCCGTGCCAGAACCTGGCCGTCTCGATTTCCTCAGCGGGAAAACCGATCTTGCGCAGGTAACCGCGCTCGACCTTCTGCTCCTCCTTGCAATGAGGGCAGATAGTCCGTACCAGGCGCTGAGCCATGAGGGCCTCCACCGAGGAGGCGACCAAAAAGGGTTCAATGCCCATGTCAATGAGCCGCGTAAAGGCGCTGGGGGCGTCGTTGGTGTGCAAGGTGCTGAAGACCAGGTGCCCGGTTAGCGCGGCCCGGATGGCGATTTCCGCCGTCTCCAGGTCGCGAATTTCCCCGACCATAATAACGTTCGGGTCCTGGCGCAGGATGTGGCGCAGGCCCATGGCGAAGGTGAGGCCGATTTCAGGCCGGACGGCTATCTGGTTGATGCCCTTGAGCTCATATTCCACCGGCTCCTCGATGGTGATGATGCGCTTATGCACTGAGTTGATGGTGCTCAGAAAGGCATAAAGCGAGGTGGATTTGCCCGAACCGGTCGGGCCGGTCACCAGGAAAATGCCGTGCGGCTTGACGATTATCTCGCGAATGGCCCGCTCTTCCAGCGGTGAAAAGCCGAGCTTATCCAGGCTCAAGAAGATCTTGCCGCGCGTGAGCAACCGCAGCGACACGCTCTCTCCATAGACGGTCGGCACCGTCGAGACGCGGATGTCGATTTCCTCGCCCTTGATGCGGACGTTGATGCGCCCGTCTTGAGGCAGGCGTTTCTCGGAGATGTTCATGCCCGACATGACCTTGATGCGCGAGATCAGGGCCGCCTGGTAACGTTTGAGCTGGGGCGGCATGGGGGTCTGATGCAGGATGCCATCGATGCGATAGCGGATGCGCAGCTCGTCCTCGGCGGGTTCGAAGTGGATATCGGTGGAGCGGTCCTTGTAGGCCTCCCATATCACCTGGTTGACGAACTTGATGACGCTGGCCTCCTGGTCGCCCTCGGTAATCTCCTTGTCCTCGCCCACCACCAGTTCCATCGGCTCGTCCTCGGCCATTTCGTTGAGCGTTTCGGCCCCGACGCCGTAATAATTCTTGAGGGCTTTCTCGATCTCCACTTTGGTGGCCAGGGCGAATTGCACCGGGCCGCGGGCGTCAAAGCGGACGGCGTTGAGCATGGCGATGTCAAAGGGATTGCTTACCGCCACCTGCACGGTGCCGTCATCGACGTGGGTGGGAAGCACCGAGTACTGGAAGGCGACCTTGGTTGAAATCCGGTTGCGGGCCTCGGCGGGGACCTTGAGCTTGGGCAGGTCGAGGTAAGCCCAGTTCAGGGCACCGGCCAGTTTCTGCAAAAAGACGTCTTCCGCCACCCCCCGTTCCCGGCAGATAAAGCCCAGCAACGGCTCCTGGGAGCCGCTTTCCGCGGCGACGCGCCACGCCTTCGACCACTCCTCAAATTGTTGAGGATTGGCCAGCTCAATTTGAGACAATAGGTCTTTCAGTGATGTGAAGGCCATCGAGTGCTAATTCATCGTCAGTTTCCTGATACAAACCAAACTAAGAAAAGTTGCGCGGCGGGTCAAAGTATTTAACCGATGCGCCCCCGGGGAGTGGCAAATCCGAAATCCGAAACTCGAAACAAATCCGAAATCCCAAAGGGGGCAATGACCAAAACCCGAGATCCCGGCCAGTTCTGAACATTTCCCTCTGCCGCACTTGAATCTGTTTCGGATTTCGGGTTTATCCAACAGAGATGTGGCCGTAGAGACCCGACGCGCCCCCAGCCACCTTTCATGCCAAGGGCTGGCGCTTAAGGCTTCTGAGGCTCTGCTGTTGCTTGAGCAACTCGAGGCGCTCAGATTCGCTCGCTTCGGGCCGGTTTGCGCGCTGCTTCAACGCCGTCAGTTCCCGGTCGATTGACGCGTTCCTCATCCACTGGACCACGTCAGCGAGTTGCTGGGCGGGGTTGGGAATCGGCCGCTCCTCAGTGGCGGCTTCGGAAAGAAGACTGCTCGCCTCGGCGCTTTGAAATTCAGCTAGAAGACCGTCCACGCCGGTCCAGGTCCCATTCGCCTCGGCGGCGAGCCGGCGCGATAGGGCGTCCTTCACGAGGGGATGCTGAATCCAATCCAGGTCCAGATGGGAGGCAGCCCAGGGCAGGAGATCATCATGCCGCATGAGCAGTTTGAGAAGGTGAAACTCGTGCTCATTTGGACGTGCGATGGATGGGGCTCCCTGCAAGGCGTCATCGGGGGTCTCTGAGGGTGGCGTCGCTTGGCGGGACATCTTCACGAACTCCTTCGCAACCCCGTCCGGAGGCAAACCCAGCCGGCCCGCGGTCTCGCGTGCGTATGTATCCAGTAAAGCAGCGTTGCCGCTCTTGTTAACCACCACACTCATTTCGTGCAGCACTCGCAACCGCCCCTTGTCAGTCTTCAAATCGTGCGTCGCGCACAGGCGATTGAGATAATAGTCGAAGAAGCCTTCCGCCCGCCCGATGAGCTGCTTGAAGGCCTCGCCGCCCGAAGCCTTGATAAAGCTGTCCGGGTCATGGGGCGCGGGAACGGTGGCGACGCGCACCGCCAGGCCCGAGGCCAGCAAATGGTCCAGGGAACGGACGGCGGCATTCTGGCCGGCGGTATCGGAATCAAAGCAGAGCACCACCTCATCCACGTAGCGTTTCAGGATGCGGGCATGGTCGGCGGTGAAGGCTGTGCCCTGGGGAGCGACCACGTTCTCGACGCCGGCCATGTAGCAGGCGATGAGATCAAGCTGGCCTTCGCAGACCAGGGCAAAGCCGGCGTCCAATATCGCTCGCTTCGACTTGTCGAGGCCGAAAAAGACGCGGCTCTTGATGAAGATCGGCGTCTCGGGCGAATTGACGTATTTCGCCGTCTTTTCGTCACCGGCAAGGATGCGTCCGCTGAAGCCGACGACCCGGCCCTGCTCGTCGCAAATAGGGAACATCAGCCGCCCGCGGAACCGGTCATAATAATGGTCGCTACCCTCCTTGCGCAGGATGAGACCCGCCTTCTCGACCAGGCCCGGCTCATAGCCCTTGTTCTTGGCCCAGTTGACCGTGTCATCCCATAAATCCGGGGCGTAACCGAGCCGGAAGAGCTTCACCGCGTCGGCGGGCACACCCCGGCGGGCAAGGTAATCGCGGGCGATTTGGCCGCAGGCCTCGTTGTTGAGCGCATTCTGCCAGCGTTGGGCGACCTGCTCGTGCATTTGGAGCAGTTGTTCTTTGAGGTGCCGCTCGGTGCGGGCGGCCTCGCCGGCGCCTTTCTCATATTCGAGCGGAATGCGCGCCCGCTCCGCCAAGCGTCTAACGGCCTCGGGAAAGTCGATGTTCTCGAATTCCTTGACGAAGGTGAAGACATTGCCGCCTTTGTGACAACCGAAACAATGAAAGGTCTGGCGTTGCGGATTGACATGAAAGCTGGGCGTCTTCTCCTTGTGAAAGGGGCACAAGGCCACGAAGTTCGTGCCCGCCCGCTTCAGCGGCAGGTATGAACCAATGACATCGACGATGTCACTGGCCGCGCGAACTTGATCCAGAGTACCCTGAGAAAACAGGCCGGCCATCGATCAGGGCATGGTGAAGTCTCGCTGGTGGAATTGTGCGTTATCCGGGCGGGTGCGCTTGATGAGCAGAAAACCGAGATTGTCCTTTATCCAGGGACCGGAGAGCGAGTGGTCGAAGACCATACTCTGGACCGTCTGCAACGTGGGAAAATAATTCGTGCCATACTCCTCGTCTTGGAAGGCCCGCATCGCCCTTACCTCGGCGAGGCTGTAAGCCCGCGCATTGAGCAACGCCAATGCGGCCACCAGGACGCACCCATAACGCAACATTCCGGAAACCATGCCCAAATAGTATTCCGAGCGCCCGAAAAAGTCACCCCCCAAGAGCTTGCCACCGGCCGCGCGCTTGAGAAACCCAAAGACCGCCAAAATCATCAAAGCCACCGCAATGTAGGCCATCAGGTACGAACTGAGCAGCCCAAACACCCCGCTCGAGGCAAAGGCGCGGCCCAACGGCTCATAAAGCATCGCGCAGCCAATGACTATCGCCAGCCACTTCAGCAGGCCCAGCAACTCCTCTGACATCCCCTGCTTGCGACCGCGAAACACCCCGGCCACCAGCACGCCCACCAACACGACATCAAACATGTTGACTGGCAGCTTCATTCGGACTGTCCTGTTCCTGGACGCTTCATTGACAACAAAGGCACTTGGGAAAAACCCCCGCAACCGGATTCATCCGGCTCGCTCGACGGCTTTCGGCTGGAAAACCAGGTCCGCTTACATCGGCCAGTCCGGTCGAAAGGGGCCTTCCCGACTCGCGCCGGGAGCAAGAGAGCCAGTTTCATGCCACTTGATGATTTCACCCTTCGCCCCTCGCCTGAGAGAGCGCATCGCGCAACCCTCGCACTTGGGCCGGGCGCATCTTGACTGTACCACCAGAACTCTGCCAAATCCGAAACTCGAAACCCGAAATCCGAAACAAATCCGAAATCCCAAAGCAATAATGACCAACACCGGAGATCTCAGGAGGGTTTTGAACATTTGCCTTTGCCGCATTTGAGATCGTCTCGAATTTCGGACTCTGCCTATGCAGTTGATTCCCCTTTCACCAATTCCATGGTGTTTTGGCGACGAGAGCCGGCCAGGAGATACAACCTATTGCGGTGAGGGGAATCAAGTGCATACCCAGATTTCGGATTTCGAGTTTCGGGTTGTTCTGGGGCAGAGGTGGTGGTCCTATTCAGATGCGCCCGCTTGGCCCAAACGGCGCGGAAAGCCTTGGCAAACCCGCGTCTTTTGTATATAGAGCTTGTGCCAAACCCATGTCCGTTGTAGGAGACGAGGTAACGAGGCTCTGATTTATTGGGCCTTTTGGAGTGGATCAGAGACTCGTTACCTCGTCGCCTACAGTTTAGGGACAGGCTCTATAAACTGACATTTCGGCGACAATCTCGGGGTAGGACTATC
>JAJYHY010000224.1 GCA_021784555.1 bacterium | reverse complement strand
CAGCGCGGCCACGGTCTCGACCGCCACCGCCTTCTTGTCCGTAAGGTCTTCACCGCTCTTGAGAATCTCACCGGCCACCGCGATCCGTGCCTTTAGCCCTTTGGCGGCGCGGAATTCTTCCAGCAGCCGATTTTGAAGCGACACCTCCTGCTCGTGATAGATTACCGGCTCGCTCTTCTTGGCCGGCACCTCAAAGTGACCGTCTTTTCTGAGCTCGCGCTTGGCCGTTTCCCAC
This sequence comes from bacterium, assembly GCA_021784555.1. Taxonomy (GTDB): domain Bacteria; phylum Verrucomicrobiota; class Verrucomicrobiia; order Limisphaerales; family UBA8199; genus JAJYHY01. Next base: position 13,775 of record JAJYHY010000224.1, on the reverse strand, counting down.
CATTTCTTCCAATCGTCGTGAATGACATCCGGCACGAGGACCTGCTGGATTTGGTCGGCTGTCGCCTTCCCTCCAAAGCTGCAGAGCACCAGTTTGATCAATTGGAGACGGTCCGTGGCCACCAATTGCTGGAGGCCCTCCAGGTCGGAGGCTTTGCGCGCCAGGATGTGGTCCTTGGGGATTGGCTTGAGAGACTCCGCGGCAAAAGCCAGGTCCATGGTATGGCCCGGCTTGTGTTCGAAATCAATCGTGAAACGCGCAAAGACCGTATCGACCGTCTGAATCCGGCCGAAGCCCCAGCTCCGATGCATGCAGAAGCCGCTGTTGGTCAAGTGTACCAGTGGCTCGATATAGTGGCGCTCCAATTTGCCAGCGGCGGCCATTTTCTCGAATTCTTCTCTCATAAAATATCTTCAGGCTGGCACCCCCCTGGGGGAATGCGATTATTGGCGGTCATGACCGGGCGAAAACCAAGAGAAATCACCCTGCGCATCCTCCAACGCCGTCAGAGCGGGGGCTTCGTAGAAGACCTGCTTGAAACGGCTCTGGCCCGGACACAGCTTATCCCCGAGGACCGCCATTTGTGCCAGCAATTAGTTTACGGGATTGTCCGCTGGGAGGCAACGCTGGATTGGCTAATCGCCCGCAAGGCGGCCCGCGCTCCTTCCAAGCCCTTGCTCCAGAACATCTTGCGGCTCGGCCTGTTCCAGATTTTCTGGCTCCAGCGCATCCCTCCTCACGCGGCAGTCAATGAAACCGTTGAACTCGCCCGCCAGGTGGGCTGTGGCAGCCAAACCGGTTTCACGAACGCCTTGTTGCGGAATTACCTGCGCGAGTTCGACGCGACCGTCAGCCTTTTGGCCGGCCTCAAGGCGGCCGAGCCTTATCTCGGCTACTCCCATCCGCAATGGCTGGTCGCCCGCTGGCAGGGCCGATGGGGACCGGACCGAACCGCCCAACTCATGGAATGGAACAACACGCCGGCCACACCATTCGCCAGGGTCAACACCCTAAGGACCGAGCCGGGCCGGCTTCTTCCGCAATGGCGGGAGGAGGGAGTGAGCTACGATGTTTTTCTCCGGGATTGGCTCCCCGAAAACCTCGTCTTCAGTTTCAAGTCTCATCCTCCGCTAAATCGCTTGGAGAGCTTTCGCCAAGGCCTGTTTTATGTCCAGGACCCCAGCACTCTGCTCGCCCCGCTGGAATTGGCCCCTCAGCCAGGCGAGGCGGTCCTGGATCTGTGCGCCGCGCCAGGAGGCAAGCTGACTTTTCTGGCCGCTCTGATGGGCAACCAAGGAGAGCTAGCCGCCCATGACCTTGCCCTCCAGCGTTTAAAGCTCGTTGAGGAGAATTGTGCCCGGTTGGGAGTAACTTGTGCCCGGCCTGTCTCGCCCGCCTTCTTCCAGGAGGATAGCCCGGCGCCTTTCGACCGAATCCTCATCGATGCGCCTTGCTCAAACACAGGCGTCCTGCGCCGCCGGGTCGATTTGCGCTGGCGAATTCGTCCCGAAGAAATCCAGCGCCTGAGCCGGCGGCAATTGGACCTGCTGCGCCAAGCCTCCGCGTGTTTGAAGCCCGGCGGGGTCCTCGTCTATAGCACCTGTAGCCTGGAACCCGAAGAGAACGGGCGCGTCGTCAAGGAGTTCCTTGCCGAGAGCCCTGAATTCAAGCTGGAACGAGAGCGAGAATTACTGCCATTCAAAGATCGGGTCGATGGGGCGTATGCGGCTCGGCTGACCCGAAAAAACATGGATGATGGATGATGGGTGGGGGAGTGATGGAGTGGTGGAGCGGCGGAGCCGTGTGGCCACCAATTCATGGATCCACCGGCTCCATCAACCGATAGGTCCCTTCGTCCACCACCTCCTTTATCCATCACCCCACCACTCCATCACTCCACCACTCCACCACTCCACCACTCCTTCACCCTTACATCCCCATAATCTGGTACCCGCAATCCACGTAGATGACCTGGCCGGTGATGGCCGCCGAGCCGTCGCTGGCAAGGAACAGGCCCGCCGCGCCCAACTCCTGGGGCAGCACGTTGCGTTTCAAAGGGGCATGGGTTTCGTAATGCTTGACCATCTCAGTGAAACCGGAAATGCCGCGAGCGGCCAGCGTGTTGACCGGACCGGCGCTGATGCAATTGACCCGAATCTTGCGCGGACCGAGGTCGTAGGCCAGGTAACGGGTGGAGGCCTCCAGAGCGGCCTTGGCGACGCCCATCACGTTATAGTGTGGCACGACCTTCTCCGCCCCGTAATAGCTCATGGTGATGATGCTCCCGCCGTCACCCATCAGCGACGCCGCCGTGCGGGCGAGCGCCACCAGCGAGTAGGCGCTCACGTCATGCGCAATCCGGAACGCCTCCCGGCTAGTGCTCAGGAACTGCCCCTCCAGGGCGTCCCTGGGGGCGAACGCGACGGAATGAAGGAGAAGGTCCAATCGGCCCACCTTGGCCTTCAAGGCCTCAAACACGGTGGCAATGTCTTCATCTTTGGTGACATCGCACGGCAGAATCAACGTGTCACTCCCGAACGCGGCCCCCAACTCCTCCACATTCTCCCTGAGCCGCTCGCCCTGGTAAGTAAACGCCAGGCGCGCGCCCGCTTCGTGCCAGGCCTGGGCGATGGCCCAGGCAATCGAGCGTTTATTGGCCACGCCAAATACAATTCCAACTTTTCCGGACAATAAGGACATTTGCTTCAGTTCCATTCAAAATTGCACATACCAGTAGGCCAACCAGCCCTCGATGGCAACCCTCATTCGGCCGGTCCAGGCGCAAGAATGCCCCAAAGCAGTGATGGATGATGGATGATGGATGATGGATGTGGAAGGTGCGGGCTGTGTGGGTTGGTGGATCGGTGTCCGGGAGACCGCCCAGCCTTGTCGGCGGCCCAATGACCGGAATCAATGAATTGGAAGCTTCCGGTTTTGCCGGAAAGACTCGCGCAGCTTTGGGTAGGTGAACGAACTGGTCGATGGAAACAGTCCGTGAATCCGTCATCCCGTCACTCCGTGGCCCGGCGCTTCCTCACCCGATCAATGTCCCATCCCCCATCCATCATCCATTCATCCATTCATCCATCATCCGCCCCCCTCACCCGCGCGCCCCGGCGGCCCGGGGTTGCTGGGCGGCCGTAAGCTTCCAGATCGTCACCAACCCGCCGACACCGAGCAGCAGCAGAATGCTCACCGCCAGCGCGCCGCTGTTGGGGTAATTGGGCAAGATCTGGAGCGAAACCGCGCCGACAACCGGCCCCGTGAAATTGCCAAGGCCGATGGCAGCCTCATGGAACCCGCCATGTTCACTCTTCAGTTCGCTGGCGTCCATCGAGTAGTACAAAGAGGAGTAGTAGATTAAACCCACGGCGAAGCCAAAGATGAGCTGCGCCAAGACCAGCACGGCCAGGCTGGGCACCATCAAGATTGCGGCGAACGAACCCGCCAACGCCAAAAAAGCCGCCAGCAGCCAGCGGAACTTGTAGTGCCAGCCGTTCCAGAGCCAGAGCGTGAAAAAAGCCCCCATCCGGGCGAAACACCAGACCGAGCAACAGAATCCGGCCAGCATGGTTGAGAGCTGAAGCTTCCTGGCCACGCCCGGCACCACCGCGATGAGGGTGTTAATACCGATATACGCAAAAGGGTTGGCGAGCCAAGCCATTCGCAAAAAGGCCCGTCCTTTGGCAGGACTGGGACGCTGTGGAGTTCCATCCCGCACTGCCAGAACCTCAATCGCCTGCCGCGGCCCAGTTTGCGCCTCCCTGGATTGGAGCCAGAATGTCAGGGCAAGCTGGCCCGCATTGGCCGCCATGGGGATGAAAAACAGGCTCCTCAGACCCAGCTTCTCCAGCACCGCGCCACCCGTAAAATAGGCCACAGCCCCTGTCCCGGCCCAGATCACGTTGTAAACGCCCACCATGTGGGGCACCTGCCCAACGGGTTCCCCTTCGCTGACGAGGGCCTCGAGCACCGGCCAGGTAAAACACATGCCCAGATCGGTGGCCGCCATCGCCACGATCTGTCCCGGCGCGTGGTGGAGTTGTGAACCGACAGCCTGGGCCGCGAACATCATAAAATAGCCGAGCTTGAGTGAGGTGAAATAGCCGAGCCGCTGCGCCAATTTGCCCGCCCACCAGACTCCAACGGCGTAAGTGGCGCCATTCAGAGCCGCCAGCAGCAGATTGGATTTGTTGCCAAACCCAAAGGCCTGCTGCATGTAAAAGTAAACGTAGTAGAAATAAAAGACCGTCCCAAAGGAGTTCACCCCCTCCAGAACAAAATACCCGGTCTTGCGCCGCCGTGCGCCTTTATAGCAGAAGGCAGGCGTCGAGCGCCGCGCGCCCAAATTCGAAATACCCATAATGGGGGAATGCGGAGGGGCCTCCAGCCCGGCGCCCGCTCAGTAGTCGTATAAGCCGCTATCGTGCGAGTAGCCGCCTCCCCCATCCCCGCCTTCTTCGTCGGGGCCGCCCATGAAGTCGCCCAGCACGTCGCCCATATCCTCCTCAATTTTCTCGGGGTCCTCGCCTGCCTCCAACCGCTTGATGGCCACGTCCAACTCTTTGGGCGCCGCGCCGGGAGGCATCAGATCCTTCATCTTGCGCATCATGTAGGCCATGTGCTTTGGGTTGTTCTCGTCCATGTGCTCCATGTCGCGCTCCAATTCCATCATCGTCCTCTCGACGCGCGGATCATCGAAATCCGGCATCGGCGGTTCGTCCCCCTCGGCCTCGGATTTGGCCGCCGGTTCCTTTACTCCCTTGGGCATGGCAAATCGGCTGACCTGTTTGCTCAACCGCTTGCTCCCGCACTTGGGACAAACCGGCGATCCCTCGGGATTAATCCGCTTCGACAAAAAATTGAATATGACCCGGCAATTCGGGCAGGCGTATTCGTAAATCGGCATAGCGTCCTCTTGAACTCGTTTGCAAAAGGGTTTCTACCCTAAATCGCCGCGCAGGAAAAGCATAAACAGACCCAAGCCCCCAGCGGGGGTGCATCTAGCCAGTGCCACCACGTCTTGGCTGGAAAAACTCGAAACCCGAAATTCGAAACACGAAGCAATCTCAAATGCGGCAAAGCAAAATGTTCAAAACCCGCCGGGATATCCAGTTTCGGTCATTATTCCCTCGAGGTTTCGGTTTCGAATTTCGGATTTTGCAGGGCTCTGGTGGTACAATCAAGATGCGCCCGATGGCAGGCAGCGGTATTTATCCGCGAATGGGCTTCAATAGGCTTCAATAGCCTTCTATAGGTGACCGGCCTACATGAGTTCGAGTTGCTCTTGGATGATGCGAATGGTTTCCTCGGTGAGGCCAGGGGTGGCGTCGGGCTGGCGGCGTCTGGCGGTGTTGTCGTTGGGAGCGGTTTGGATGATGGATTGGGCGAGTTCGTATTTGGCGTGAATGGCTTCGGTGAGGTGGAGTTCGCGGAGCCAGTCCTGGTAACCGCCGGTTTTCCAGGCGCTGAGATTGCGCTTGGTCAGGTGCCGGGCGTCAGGGCCGAGGCGGGAGATGATATCGGCGTAGGGGACCCCATCCAGGAGCATGGTGTTGAGTTGGTCGCGGGTGGCCCGGGGGAGGCGGGCGATTTTGCCGGTGCGGCGGTCGGGGTTGGTGATTGGGGAGCAACGCCGCCCGGTGGAAGGGCGGTGGTGTTTGCGTTGCTGGCCGCCAGGAGGGCGGTATCGATGCAGGATGCGGTGTCAATATTCATAATGTTATGTTTGTTGGCCCGGGGTTTTAGAGCGCGGGCCTCTAAGTGGGGCGAGGTGTTACGCGGGCGGGGATTTTGTGTTTTGGAAGGTGCTGGGGGGGAGGCAGTTAGAGAAAATGTAACCGTTACGCGATCGTTACACTTTGGGTGACATTGGGGGTGTGGAGTGGCGGAGGGATGGAATGCGTGGCGTAGTTGGTTAGTGGGTCTGCGGAATAATGGGGTGGGAGAGTGATGGGCGATGCGTTGAAAGCACGCAGGCGCCCCTCTTCCTGAGATAGGCGGCGGTGTCTCTGGGCCTGCCCTGGCGCTGGGCGATGGCCGCCGCCTGGAGCCATATCGACCGGGCTTGAAGCCGGTGGCCGGTGTTTGCCAGGCACAGCGCCAACGTGTCGAGCATGCGATCGGCTTGGTACTTCGTGAGCTTGCAGGCCTCCCGGGCGTAATCCAGGGCCCGCGCCTCCGGGGAGCGGTTGTCGCGCGGGTCGGTCGCCAGCACCCACGCCACGTTGTTCATGGCCACGTAATTGTTTTTGGTCACTCGGTTCGCATGGTCAAAGAGCGTCAGGGTATTCCGCCACACCGCGATCTGGCGGCGGCTCTGCCAGGCGAGCGAGAGCGCGGCAAAGAAGACGACCGGCCATGCGGTTCGCCACCATGGGAAGGAGGCCGGCGGTGGATATAATACGCTGAGTTTCGCTGGCCAGAAGCCGCTGGCGATGTATTGCCAATAGGTGTTGAGCATCTTCTCGAGCCTGAAGCCGAGGGGCTGAGCCGGGTTGAGGCTCAAGGCGCCCACCCTGGTCTCCGCCCGGAACGTCAAGGCAACGACAACTTCCCCGGCCAGGAACAGGGGCGCTTTCTCGATGAGGAGCAGGCCGAGGCGCTTCATTGGGGGCGGGCCACGTGTGAATATCCTATTCCAGGAATAAAACGGCGACGCCACCACCACCCTCAACTACGCCCCCTACGCCCCCTACTACAACACTTTGGTGCTGCTTCAGAGCATTACCGATCCGAACGGCAACGCGACCACTATCTCCTATACGACCAATCCCTCGAGCGGCGACACCAACCTCATTGTTACGGACCAATTGGCGGCCTACCCGGAATTCAAGAAGCAAGAGGCGGACATACCCGCCCGCCTGCGGCAGAAGACTCCATTCTGGCGCCGAGGCACGATGCGCGAGGCTTACTCTGCCAGGGGGTTTCCGATCCAGCCAGAATTGCGGTCGGTAGATGGCGTTCACGGGCGCTTGGCCGCGCGGGCCAATCCCCTCGTCAAAGCCCCTTCCCAATCCGCTGCCGTTGCCGGGCGGGCCGGGCCGCTGTCCAGCGCCTCATTCACCCATTCCTGATGAATCGCCCGCGATTCGGCGTCCTGTAGATCTGAGCAGCGCTTCCGGTGTTGATGCTTGCCCAAATGGAAAATGGTCAATGTCTAATGCCTGATGCTTAATGAGACCGGCTCAGCGGCGCCGGTTCGGGAGTGCTGGCGACGGTGAGCTTGGAGAGACGCCGGGCGGCCTGCTCCAGCCATTCGGCGGTGGGCAGGGCGTAGGGGCGGAAGGTTTCCATGTGGCCTTCCTGGGCGTTGTGATAAAGGGCGCGGTGCAGGCCCAGGGCGCTGGCTTTGGGATTGTCGATCAAGCTCGCGGAGTCGTTAGGACTCATCTGGAAGAGCACGCGCATCTCAAATTCGCTGAGGGCCTTTCTGCTCAAGAACCGGTTCACGTTATTGTAGGTGTCGCAGGTGGCGACGACATGAAATCCCAGCCTGGCGCCTTCGCAGATGATCTGATTCAAGGCGGCGGCGGGGTTGGCCGGTTTGGCATCCGGTTCGCCCGAGCTGAAGCTGAAATCCTCTTCGTAGCGCAGGCGGCCGTATTTCTGAAGGCCGTAAATGAAGAGGAAGGTCGCCGGTGCCTCGTCGGGATTGGGCTCGTCCGCCCGCTTTTGCATTTCCGTCCAGAGGCCGGCCATGGCCTCGTCCAGGCCGGCGGGTTTCAGTACTGTAACCGGATGGGGAATGGCGAGGAGGACGCGGGCGAGGAACTCGCGGTGGGGCGTGCCGGGAGGGGTGCCGTCGCAAAGGAACAGACAAATTGTCTCCGGCGGATATTGCGCGGCCAAGGCGAGGAGGCCGAGCGAGACCATGGCCAGGGCGGCCTCGTCCCGTTGCCCAACCATGAGCAGGTTGTTTCCGCTCTGCCGATGAAACACTGCCTCGGTCGGCCCCTTGATCGAGTTGGGCGCGCCAAGCCAGATACGACCGGCGGAGGCCCGGGTGAGAGCAGGGTTTTGGAGCGCCTTTTCCAGGAGCGCGTTTTCCCACACGTCGGCGGGCGCATTGCCTTCGAACACAATCGGGCCGGGATATTCCGCCCCAGTCTGAGCGGCCCTGGCGCGGACTTTTTCCAGGTACGTCTCCCGCATTTCATCCGGCAGCCAGACGACCTGGAAGGGACTGTTCCCCTCCAAGGCCCCGGCGGCATCATTGTAAATGCCTTCGCCGGGCCTGGAGAGCAGGCGCGGGGCGGCGTTGGTCTCATCCATGATGAGATAGGCATCGGCTTCATTGCACTGAAGGGCGATGCGAATGACCATCTGGCCAAGAGTGGTGCGGGCGACGGTATAAGCGCCGCCGAGAGTTTGCGAGCCGAGCAGGACATGAATGCCGAAGGCGCGGCCTTGCCGAACGATGCGGTCCAGGAGCACCTGGGCGGTTTGGGCGATTTGGTCGTCCTCGACAAAGAACTCCTGGAATTCGTCAATGATGAGCAGGCAGCGGGGCAGGCTCTGGGCGCCGCCGGCCCGCTTGTAGCCGGCGAGGTCCTGGGCGCCGAGCTTGCGGAAGAGGTCGCCGCGGTGGCGCAATTCCTCATCAACGCGCTGGAGGACGCTGAGGCCGAACTCACGGTCGCTCTCGATGGCAACGACCCGCGCGTGGGGCAGGTGATGCGTGGCGTAGCACTTGAATTCGACGCCTTTTTTGAAATCGACCAGGTAGAATTCGACCTGCTCCGGACTACACCATAGGGAAAGATTGGTGATGATGACGTGGAACAAGGTGGATTTGCCGGAACCGGTCTTGCCGGCAATCAAGCCGTGCTGGCGCGTGCCCTTGCCGATTTCGAGGTACTGCAGCTTCGTCGCCCCCGTTCGCCCAATGGGCACCCGCAACTCCTGCCGCGTATCTTCGCTCCACAACTCCTCCTCTGGCGGCGCAACGTGCGGGAATGGCACCTCCACCCGGCTGGAGTCGCGGCTCCATTTTCCCACCTGGTGGACGAATTCGGTCGCCGACTCGGGACTGGGCGGCTCGTCCAGGACCAGGGCCTCGCCCGCGACCGGTCGTTCGGTGAACAAAAAGTTCTCGCCTTTGGCGCTGATGCAGAAGCAGCTCTTTCGCAGTTCCTCGGGCATAAAGTCCTGCGGCAACGGCAGGCGCCGGTCCCAGTGGAGCAGCATATAGACGCCGCAGCGGGCGCCGCTGGCCGCAATACTGGAGAGGCGCTTGGCGGCGGTCTCGGTGAACCCGGCGGGGAAATCGGCCACGACCAGGAAATGATATTTCTCGGCGATAGCGCCCGCCTGTTTGTTGTAATCGGCGATGCTGGCGTATTCGTTGCGCAGGTACATCTGGATGACCTTCTCCATGTGCTCGTTGAGGTCGGCCAACCGCTGCTCGATCTGGCCCGGCTGAGTCCAGATGCGGTTGTTGATAATCTGCTCCTCGTAATCGGCCAGGTGCATGACGCCCGCGAAGTTCTGGCCCAGGCCCACCGGGTCGAGGATCGTAAAGCTCAACTTGCCCGGGGGCGCGGTGGCTAATAGCCGGAGGATGATGTTGTTGAGCGCGCCAATCGCCTCCGCGTGACCGGAATCGGCGGTCTCAAACAGGAGCGAGCCTTCCTCCGGGTAGGCCAGGGCGAGCGCCAGCTCGAAACGCGCGGGGCCGGGCAAGGCCAGCCCCTTTTCGTTCGGGAGGCCCTCGCAAAGCTTTTCCACGTCCACCTCCAGGCGCCCGAACTTCGCTGCGCTGGAGAACCGCTCTGGCGGTTTCCAGGCTTGAGCCATGACATCCTGCCAGGGCGGGAACAGTTTCTGAGTCCGCGTGTTATGCCCCTCAATCGCCGAATAGAGCTCCTGAAGCTGCCGCGTCCACTCCGCCTCGATGACATGCCGCTCCGAATCGCGTTGCGTTTCCAATTGAGCCTCCGCGGCCTTGGCCGCCACCACCAGGGCGCCCTTCCGCTCCTCGGCTTGTTGCCGAAGGTTGGCCAGGCCGTCCGCCCGGGCTAAGTCGTGCCTCTTGAGCCGGTGCTGATGGAGCCGGTCGTTGGTGGCGCCCGCACGAACGGCCTTTTCATCGTTGGCCATGCGGCAGGCAACCCTCTGTTCGCCGGCCTTGGCCAGGGCGCGCCTGAGCTCAGCATCGGCGGCGCGGCTGGCCGCCTCGAACGCGTCCTTGACGCGCTTGATTTCCCGCTGGTGAGTGATCTCCGATTTCTGGAGGGTGGCGTCGCAAAGTTGGCGCAGGCTTCCCAGACTGAGGGAGATTTCCCTGGCCAATTTGCCCGCCCGCCTTCCAGCCACGGCATGCAAAATGAGAACAAGGCTGAAACTGGCCGCCGCCGCCCCGCCGGCCTTGGCGTAATCGAATCCGCCCAGTCCATAATGCTTGAGCAGAGGCGCGAGAGCCATTTCACATAGGCAGAGGACGAACCAGAGCGGGAGATTCCTGAAAAACCGCGGCAGAAAGAGCCTCTGGAACCGGGTCAAGTCCTGACTGACCTGGCCCAGCATCTTCCTTATTTGAGCCAGCAACCGGGATTCGGGCGGGGAGGTGTCGGGTTGGGCCTGCTGATAGGTGGCGGAGATCCCGCGCAAAAGGGCGCGATAGCCACGGAAAGAGCTAAGTGTGTTCTGCTCCAGCGCGTTTAGAGAGGTTTGTTCCGCGCTGAGGCTGGCCTGGAATTCCTCGCGGGCGGTGTTGGCAGAGGCTATCGCCGCGTCGCGGTTGCGCTCGGCCTGGAGCATTCGCTTCTGGAGCTCGTATTTGCGAGCGTCAGTGGCCTGCTCGATCTGTTTCAGGCGTTGGTCCTTGCTGGCATGGTAGGCCTTGCCAACGCGCGATTTGCGCGCCTCATATTTATCCTCAATGGCCGCCCTGGCCTGGTCAAACCGCGCCTCGGCTTCCGCCTGCGCGGCCGAAAGCTGCCGGTTTTCTTCCTCGAAGATAGCCTGGTGGCGCAGGCGCTCCTTGGCGAGCCGGGCGTGGAACTCGGCCTCGAGCTTGCTCGCCCGAGCGGCGAGGTCGCGAACCGCGCTCCTGAGCTCGTTAATGAGCTGGATGGCGGCGTTTGGTCCTAAATGATTAATCACAATTCCCAGCTCACGAGCAATCCTTCTTGATTCTCGTAATCAACTTGTCCAACTCTTCGATCACCCCAACCGTTTTTTCGACGCTTGCCACCAATTCTGATAAGTATTTCTCCTCGAATTCCCGGCTCTTGGCGTCTCTCCAATGATATTTGGTTTGCTGCCATTCCTGCCATAACTGCTTGGTGACACCCGAAAGCCGGGCCCCAAGGGCGGTCACTTGACGCCTCCCTGGGTTTGAGGCGCGGCTGTATCAGCGGCTTCAGCTTCAGCGGACACGTCCGGCCTCGTTTCCGGCGCCAGACCGGCCTGAAGCGGCGGCGCAATGCCAGCATAGGCGTGCAGCGTCTTAATAGCTTCGGCCAGATGGGCGGCCGCTTTGACCATGTCGTTGGAGAGGACAGTATGCAACTTCTCTATCTGTTTTAGCAACGGCTGCACCCGGTGGTCGAAATCCCGCGCCCAGGTCTTTACCAGGCGCAGCTTGGCCTGCGCCTCCTCCACCTGCTGTTTCGCCCGGCGGAAGGCCATCACTTCGGCGGCCGACTCATCGCGGAAGTTGGAAATCCTGGCGCTGAACAACTCCTGCTGCGCCTCCTCCAGCGCCCGGCTCCGCACGCGCAACTGGTTCTGCCAATAGGTCCGCTGCTCATCTTCCAGCCAAACTCGGGTGCGCATCACGTCTGAACTAACCTCCTCCAACGTGGGCCGCGCCTTGCTCAGATATACAATCAGATTGGAACGAAAGGCATCGAGCGCATCGACGGAAGTAACTCTGGCTCGTTCCGCCATAGTCAATGCTGATTGAGATACTCCTCAATCCGCTGGGCCTTGCGCAGCAGGTAAGGCGCGTGCTGGTTTGAGACTTCCACAAACTTCTTCAAGGCCTTTACGGTTTGTTTGAACTCCTCCGCAAATTTTGCATGCTCCTGATCTTGCCACGTATCCCCCAGCGCCGCAAACCGCGCCTGCAACGACCCCACTCTATCCTGCACGTCGCTGTTGAATCGTTTCAATTCTTCGGCGAACCGGCGCACCTGCTCCGGGTCCATTATCGCCTGCGCCATATTGTCCTTTCTCTCATTCTCATGCCCGACCTCAAAAACCAGGCCTCTACTCTAGTCTTTATCAACCTGCCCGCTTTGTGTCCGCTCGGCAAATGAATTGAACGCCCGCCGGCCCGGATTAGCGCAGCTCACTTTTTTGAGTCGGGTTCCCTATCTTGCTCGTAAGCCCCAGCGGGGCGGCATATTTGTAGCTGACCGCACCCCCGTCCGGGCTGCTCGTCTTGCATACGGTCTGCTATAGCGCGGCTCGGGCTTGCGAAGGCCTCTTCTTGGTTAGCGTTGCAAGATCCAACCCGCGACCTTCCGGAGAACTTCCGGCGCCAGGGTTTCTTCGATCTCGGCGTACTCGCGAGGAGAGCCGGTGCTGGCGTGCTGGAAGAGGTGATTGAGACCGGGAAACTCTACGGTTTCGACATTTCGGTTTCCGGCCTGCTGGAGGACAGCGCGGATGCCGTCGAGGTTCTGCTTGGGCGGGACCTGGAGGTCCTTCGAGCCGGCTATCGCCAGGACGGGGCACTTCACCTGGCGCAACGCGGTGGCGGGATTGTAGCCAATAAAGTAGCGGAACCAGGGCGAGGTCAAGCCTGAGATTTCCGCGCCCACCACGGATTCGCGCATCGTGCCGGCGAGCGCGGCGCGGAGTTCCCGTTTCATTTCCGGTTCGCTCTTGCCGGATTGGAGAATGGCGATGATGGCGCGCTCTCTTTTGCCAATCTCCTTCACCCTCTCCGGGTTGGCGCCGTTGGCCTGAGCGATCAGTTGCGCCTGCTGGACAACGATGTCGCCGCCCGGCTCGGCGGTCCCCGCCATCATGACGATGAAGGCGACATCGGGGTCCTGGGAGGCGGCGACGGCCGCTTCAATGGCACCCTCGCTGTGGCCGACCAGGCCGATTTTGCGCGTGTTTACCTCGGGCCGGGATTTCAGGAAAGCGACGCCGGCCTGGGCGTCGGCGGCGAAGTCGGCGGTGGTGGCCTTGGCAAAGACACCGCCAGATTTGCCGACCCCGCGGTCATCGGCGCGAAGGACAGCAATTCCTTTCCGCGTCAGATAGTCAGCGAGGACCAGGAAGGGCTTATGGCCCATGATTTCTTCATTGCGGTTCTGGGGGCCTGAGCCGGTCAATAGCACGACGGCCGGAAATGGCCCCTTGCCCCGCGGGACGGTTAGAGTGGCGGCGAGCGTAACGCCAGCCGACTTGTTCTCGTAGGTGAGATCTTCACTGCGGTACGGAAAAGGTGGTTTGGGTTCTTGCGGGCGTGGGCTTTGGAGTGCCGAGGTGTCCTTGACGCGCTTCAGCGCGAGCGGCAGCGAGCCGCCGGCCTGAGTCCAAGTGCCTTCGATAGTTTCGCCGTCCTTGCCAAGCGTACCGCTGAAGGCGCCGCCGACCACGCCCACTTTCATGGTCAGCAACGATCCCTTCAATTCGACGGAACTGACCGGAATTCCTTTTGCGCCCTGGTCGAGGCTGTCCATGGGTAACCGTTCACGGGTTTGGCGGGCGCGGTTGCAGGAGCCGGGCTAGGGCCCGGCTCTGTGTTCAGGAAGAGTCCTCCAGCAGGGATGGCGCCGGTCGGCCATGGAAATGGGCGTCAATGGCCTGGT
>JAJYHY010000223.1 GCA_021784555.1 bacterium | reverse complement strand
TACCACCCTCGGCCAGGCGGGACCACTTCACCCACTGCTTGGAAACAAAAAACCCCGGAGCTACATGCTGCCGGGGTGGATCAATTTATCTGAGCAGAGGTGGGTCAATCTACCTGAGCGGCAACGTGGCCTTGTCGTGGTCGGTTACGGGTTCGGCGACAAGGGCATCAACAAGCTGGTGACAGAGTGGGCCTGTCACTCGCCAGCCCATCGGATCGTCGTGGTGGACAAGGATGCCGATACCCTTTGGCAACGAGCGAGAGGCAGCATCTCGGAAAAGTGGCGCGCTTGGAAAGAGGCAGGACAGCTAATCTCGATTCAGACAGATCTGGGTGCTGCGGCCAAAAAAAACCCGCAACGACAGTTGGAAAAGCCACTCGAATGGGACGTGGTTGAACGTGCGCTTGTTTGTTCGGAAAGGGGGGACCGATGTCGATCATAACGCCGTGTGGCGAGCCTACGCGAAGGGGATGCCAGAGGCCGAAGCCGCTCAGGTATCTGAACAAGATGACCAGATGGAGGCGGAAGAAGCGTTGCGGAGTTCTGCAGCGTAACGAGAGAGCGCCGATGCATGGTGCGTCGGCTATCGTGGCTTAATGCGCCGATTTGAGCCCGGCTCGAGCCGACAATGAGTTTTGGGAGAAACGGGCGCGAGCGAGATCGCAGTAATGCTCGCCGCTCTCAACGAGGGCGAAGCGGCGAAGACTTGGGGCGGACACCCACGCCGCTCGAGAACGGTCGTCAAACCAGAGTCTGGTTCGAGCTTTTTCGCTCACGGCAGGAATGCGGTCGAGGCGGGCGTTACCAGACTCGCGCGGCAGGGAGGCTGCGCGTTTATGTGACATGCCGACACCATGTTTCATGCCATGAGCCACGCCCCAGCCGCCAAAAGCACTATTTCTCGGACGACCTCCCGACTGAACCTCACGTCAAACTCAATCTCACGGCTCAAGTTCCCGATTACAAAGAGGCCGGCGAATTGAGCGGGCTTGCGACGAAGAGACGGCGGTGGCGTGCCGCCAGCGTGTCGCCTTGGCGACTCACAACACCGCCGGCTTCAAATATGCGGGGCTGGAGAGGGCTGAGCGAGTGAGCGGAGATAGGCCAGATCGATTTTGCCATCGCTTAGCGCATAGAGGAGGACATTTGTAGAGCGGAATGGGCGCTCCCGGCCAGTCTCCCAGCGCGTCCAGGTTTTGTCGCCGATCTGAAGGAGTTCGGAGATTTGCTTTTGGGTGACCCCTAGCCGCTGGCGGAGCGCCCTGATTTGTGCTGGGGTGAGAAGGCCCATGTAGCGGGCCTTGGCTTTGTCGAGGAACGCGGTGGCCTCGGTGTCCAGGTAGATCTCGCCGTCTTTGGGGTCGCGCCAGGCCGGCACTTTGACCTTGATGGTTTCAGCGATTCCGGCGCCGTCAAGGGTGGGGATGTGGAGCGGTTCCTCGACTTCGATGCGCTCTAGTCTGTCTTTAAAATCTTTCATAACTCTTCGCCTTTCAAGGGGCGGTGTGCGGAATAAACGATGACGACCTGGCTCCGGCTGGGATCTGAGCGGTGTCTTCGTTCATCTCGAATCACGGTGCAAAAGTATCACGTGATACCTTTGTGTCAAGACTTGGTGTAATACTCTATAGGGCACTGACCCTCCTGCGACGAGTTCTTTCAGCCCTACAGTGGGCGGCATGCTTGTAGAAACCGCGCCGCTCTCAGAACGTCCCAGCTCCGTCAGTTCCGCTCATCACACGAATGCGGCCGGGGCTGGCGTTCCCAGACGCGCGTGCCAGGAAAGCTGCGCGTTGACGTAATATGCCGGGCGCCATGTTTCATTGCATGAGCCGGGCTTCAGCCGCCAAAAGCGGCCTTTCCCGGACGACCTCCCGACCGAACTTCTCTTCAAACTCAATCTAACGGCTTAAGTCCCCGATTTACAACGATGCCGACGAATTGAGCGGTCGGCAGCCGGATTGTTCACCGGGGGCGAGCTCTGCCAATCATTCGGGACCCCGTCCAACAGAGGGATTCCGGCTTCCGTGGCGCTGCTCAGCCGAAGCGGCTGGCAACCGGCCAGTACGTGAATGTTCACGATTGTGGTAGCATTGGGTGCATGGAAAAGCTGACGGTAGAACTTATCCCCGACAAGGACGAAGGTGGCTTTACTGCGCGGCTGTCCGACATCCCGGCCTACGGGGAAGGGGAGGGCGAAGAGGAGGCCATTGCGGATTTAAAGGAAGCGCTTCGCGCCTACATCGAGGCGTTCGGGATTGAGGATGCCGCTTCCCGATTGAATCCTCCCGCCCGGCTTCGCGAACTGAACGTGGATCTGCGCGAGTTCTCTCGTGTCTAAGCTGCCCCGGCCGACCGGCGAAGAGATATTCGTGCTTCAACTTAGTTCCACGGCGACCCGGTTTCAGGGTTCCGGTTGTTGGAGAGGCAAGTGGCGGAAAAAGCTGGAGGACTGACCCCGCCGCCACTGCACCACCACTGACAAAGTGCGCGGCCTGTGGCGCAGACTTCCAAGTCTGCTGTGTCGCGGGCTTCCAAGCCCGCCGACCGCGACCATTTCAGCGGGCTGCCGGCTAGGAAGCCGGCGATACAGCAGGTTCGGAGACCTGCGCTACGACCTTGTCAGTGGCCGTGGCCGCCACTGAGGCACCGCAACAAAAAGCGTTGCAGGGCCTCGAGAGATAGGCAAAAATATGCTCATGAAAACCATAGCCGTCCCGATCAGCGAAGGCCGGACAGACCTGTGCCGGTGGATTAAGAAAGTCGAGAGCGGCGCCGAGGTGGTCTTTACGGCCCACGGCAAGCCGAAGGCGGTACTCTCGGCTTACCACGACCAAGGACCGCCCTGGCGCGTGGCTCGGCCTGATGACCCGAAGCGCTACGGAAATCTGCAGTCGCCGGTAATGGAAGAATGGCGATGAGACTCCTGGCGGACACAAACCTGTTCATCAAGTTTTGCCGGCGGCTGCCCTTGCCTAAGGAGGTCGAATCCGCTCTGAGCGCATCAGAAACGGAACGCTGCCTTTCACCTGTATCGGTCATAGAGCTGTTCCGCCTATGGCAGAAGGGGGAGGTCCCCGATAATCCGGACGCGTGGTTGGATTTGGCCCTCCCCTCGTGGCGGATTCTGCCGGTGACCATACCCATCGCCCGCCAATCGGTTCTCTGGCCCTGGGCGCACCGCGACCCTGCTGATCGCCTCCTCGCGGCGACTGCAATCTGCGAGTCAGTGGAATTGTGGCACACCGATACGGTTCTGAAGAAGCTCTCCGGTTTTCCCCACCGCTATTTCGGGAACGTCACCGGCGGCAAAGGCCCAGCGCGGCGTTGAGTCGAGATCAAAGCTCCCGCGCAAGGCCGATAGTTCCGGCTCCGTCCGCTTTGAGCAATTCGATGGCGAGGATCCGCGGAACCTATCGCGCCGCTCCGGCCCGGGGACGTCGCCGCGATCCGCCGCCCGCTCAACGTCAGCCAATCGGTATTTGCCGCCATGCTCAACGTGCCCAAGGTGACGGCCATTAGTTGGGAGAAGGGCCGGCGCAAGCCCACCGGGGCGGCCCTGCGGCTCCTGGATCTCATTCGCAAGAAACCCGAGATTCTCGGGCAATTGTAGCCGCGCTGCGCTCGGGTCGGCGGCCAGGCCTT
Organism: bacterium; assembly: GCA_021784555.1. Classification (GTDB taxonomy): domain Bacteria; phylum Verrucomicrobiota; class Verrucomicrobiia; order Limisphaerales; family UBA8199; genus JAJYHY01. The sequence goes on along the minus strand of JAJYHY010000223.1, from coordinate 10,420 downwards.
GGCCTCCGTTCCACCTCCAAAAGGCGCGCTTGCGGCGCCAGACCGTCCATGTCATGTTTGGCGCATGAGCATTACCGCCATCGTGGAAAAGGGAGTCATCAAGCTGCCCAACGATGTCCTGTGGCCGTCCGGCACGGTCGTGCGCATCGAGCCCGTGGAGGAGGCGGTGCCGACGTTGCTGGAAACACTCAAGGAGTTCGACGGCATCGCCGATGACCTGCCTGCCGATCTTGCCGCCAATCTCGACCACTATATTCATGGTCATTCGCGGCCATGAGTGTTGTCTTTGCCGATGCCTCCTACCAGCACACCGACAAGGACTGGACGCTGACGGATTGCATTTCCTTTGTGATCATGCGCGAGCGAAACGTGGCCGAAGCGCTGACTGGCGACCATCATTTCGAGCAAGCGGGATTCGTCGCCATGCTCAAGTAAACCGCCGCGTTAGTCAACCTGCCTAAGGTGACGGCCATTAGTTGGGAGAAGGGCCGACGCAGGCTGACCGGCAACCGCAGGTCAAACCATAGCCTGGTTCGAGCTTTTCACTCATGACAAGAATGGGTCGGGGCGAGCGTTATCAGACCCGCACGCCAGGGAAGCTCCGCGTTTGCGTAATATGCCGGCACCATGTTCCGTGCCATGAGCCAGGCCCCACGCACAAAAAGCAGCCTCTCCCGAACAACCTCCCGACTGAATCCCGCTTCTAACTCAATCTCACGGCTTGAGTCCCCGATTCACAACGATGCCGGCGAATTGACTGGGTCGATAACCGGATTGTTCAGCCGGGGTGAACTCTGCCGACGATTCCGAACCTTGTCCAACTGGCGGATTCCGGCTTCCGTGGCGCTACGCAGCCGAAGCGACTCGCCAACGGCCAGTACGTGAATGTTCACGATGACCGGAGCCAGAGATGATTCGGGGCGGGCGGCTGTTACTTGACGCTTGTGGCCGGCGTCACGTCCAGCTTCACGCGTCCCCGGGGAGCCCCTCTGAGGCGCGGCGCTTGATGGCCCTTCTCAACCTGGGAGCGGAGCCGGGAATTGGAGGATTCGGAGTTTGTCGGCTTGCTTCACGTCGTCCGGACCGAACCGCTGAACCGGCCGGCCCAGCCATAAGGGCCATAAGGGTGAAGCTGTTGGCGGGACGGGATTATTCGGCCGTGATCACCTCTCCAATTTCCTGGAGTGCGTGAAGTCGCGCCGAAAACCGATTACCAGCGAGCAAGTGGGCGCCGGCTCCGCGATCCGCTGCCACTTGTTGAACCAGATGAAGGCGGGACAAAACGTTGTTGACAGCGCCGGGCCATTTCTGTTATTCAAGCTCAGGATTAGCCAAGCAGACTTGACGTCCGGACATCGGCGGCTTTCTCGGTTTCTTCAAGCCGGGAGCCGCAACGGCGGAGAGTTCGGGTAGCGCGAAACGGCGCGAGCCGAACGCAGGCGCCCCGGACGGCGGTGACTGCGGCTAAGCTCCATGAAACCAGTAACTGCAAACGAATGGAAGCGCGCTTCCGTTCCAACACCAACATGAGAAGAACCAGTCTAAAGCTACTCACATTATCACTGCTCCTGGCAGCCGGCGCCGCCGGAGCGCAGACCTTCACCGGCGCCGATTTGGGCACGCCAACGCTTAAGGGTTCGGTAGTGACCAACAGCGACGGGACGATCACGATCACCGGCGGGGGCGCCGACCTCTGGGGAACGGCTGACGCCGGCTATTATTTCTACACGTCAGTAACCGGGCAGGATTGGGACGCGGTGGTCCACGTTCTGAACCTCACCGGCCCGGACAATTGGACCAAATGCGAGTTGATGGTGCGCCAGGATGACGCCTCGGGGAGTCCATTCCCGCAGGCGGATGACTCCTTTATCGGCCACGTCACGACGCGCATGGCGGGCCAGGACGAACTCGAGACCCAGTATCGGCCCGTGGCGGCCGGCAGCAGCTATTCGATAGCCACGCCGTGGATATGGCCCAATTATCCAAACGTCTGGTTGCGCATCCAGCGGCGCGGGAGCGTGTTCACCCTGCAGCAGGGTCCCGATGGCACCCATTGGGACACCTTTACCCAAATCGACACCGCCACCACGCTCACCTCGCATTTCGATGGCAACGCGTGGTCGGACCCGCTTTACGTCGGCGTGGCGGTCACGGCCCACAAGGATAGCGACAAGACGGGCGGCAAGGCCACCATTTCCGACCTCTCCGTCAAGACCATCCCCGCCCCTACGACAATCGGCGTGGCCCAGAATGTTCAGAGCACGACGGCCTACGAAAACACCGAGACTGGCTTTAGCTTCCGCGCCACCAACGACGTTTCTCTTCCCTTCCTTTATCAATGGTACAAGAACGGCCAACCTATCACCAACGCTGTGGATATGCGGGGCGACTTCACGTTCCTTGCCGGCGCGGCGGACAACGGCGCGCAGTTTTACTGCAAAGCAACGGTGGTGGGCTACCCCAACCAGGCGCTGACCAGTTCCACCGGCACCCTTTCCGTTCTTCCAGGCAGCCTGACGGTGAATGGCGGGCTGAAAGTGGAGACGTTCCTGGGCGCTACACGCCAGCAGGTGGAGGCCGGCGACGTGGGGCCGGCTGACAGCATTGGAGTCGTCTCGAGCTTTGAAATGCCGCCCAACGACGGCATCAACTATTACGCTCGGCGGGTCAGCGGCCTGTTTATCGCGCCGGCCACGGGCGATTACGTCTTTTTTGTCAACTCCGACGACGACAGCGACTTGTTCCTGAGCACAGATGCCAATCCCGCGAACAAGCAGCTTATCGCCCAGGAGACGGGCTACAGCGGTTCGCGCCTCTGGATTACCGGCGGCAATACGACCCAGAAACGCTCCGACCAGTTTTCCCCGGACGGCGGGGTGACCTACCCCTACCAGACCGGGATTCACCTGGTCCAGGGAAGCAAGTATTACATTGAAGGCGTCCAGCACCAGGGAACGGGCGGCGACAACTTCGCCGCGACCTATAAGCTTATGACCAATGCCGACCCGGCGGACGGGGATGCCCCGCTTCTGGCGGCCACCAACAACAATATCGCCTACCTCACCAGTCCTTCGACCAACCTGACAATCACCACCCAGCCTCAAGACCTCACCGTCCTGGAGGGAGACACCGCCTCCTTTACCGTGGCGGCGGCGACGGACGGTGAATTGACGCCTACCTATCAATGGTATGAGAATGATACGCTGATTGCTGGCGCCACCGCGGCGACCTATAATTTCGTGGCCGATTATAAGGACGACAACGGCGCGAAGTTTTACGCCATTGCCCAAACACCTTCGATGTCCGCCACCAGTTCCGTCGCCACGCTGACGGTCCAACCGGAGGTGTTCGAGTCCGGCCGGGTCAAGGTCGAATTCTGGAGCCAGCGCAAAAAGGCCGAGGTCGAGGCCGGCACGGCGGGTCCGCCCGATTACGTTACCAGCTCGCCCGGTTTCGAGGCCGGAGTCAATGCGGAAAGCGGCGACCACTACGCCCGCCGCATCAGCGGTTACTTTATCCCGCCCGCGGATGGCGATTACGTCTTCTTCGTCAACTCGGACGACACTAGCGATTTGTTCCTGAGCACCGATGAGAGCCCGGCTCACAAACGCCTGATTGCACAGGAACTCACCTACGCCAGCGCATACAACTGGGTTAACGACCACACCGCCAGCGATATCCCGAAGAAACGCTCCGACCAGTGGACGGACGCGAACGGGAATACTCCTTACGCCAATGGCATCCACCTTCTTGGCGGTCAAAGATACTACCTGGAAGCCGATCATGAAGAAGGGACCGGCGGGGATCACGTCGAAGTCACGGCGGTCACAGTGGCTGAAGCGGCCGTCATCACCAATGGCGAGGACACCACCCTGCAGGGCAACGTGATCGGGTTCAAGCTCCCTGGCCCGACCCATGCCTCCTTCACCCAGCAGCCTCAGGATGTCTCGACGCTGAGCGGTAACAGCGCAACGTTTAGCGCCACGGCCACCACCGATTCCTCCGTTAGCATTGGCGGCATCGGCCTTCCCGTCACCAACATCTTCGTGCTCTACCAGTGGTCCAAGAACGGGACGGCCATTTCCGGCGCGACCGACTCCAGCTATACCACACCACTGTTGCTGCCCTCGGATACTGGCGAGCAGTTCAGTTGCGCCATCCGCGCTCTGGGCATGCCCGACTGGAGCAACAGCCAGCCCGCCACGCTAACGGTTATTGCGGATACAAACGCGCCAACCCTGGTGTACGTCGCCGCCTACACGAACGCCAACTTGCTTCTCATGGGCAACGCCTCAGACGTGGTGGTTGACCTGACTTTCAGCAAACGCATGGATTTGGCCAGCCTGGAACAGCTCGCCAACTACACCGTCTCCGGCGCCACAGTGACGGCGGTCACCGTCAACACCAATGCCGAGGATCGCATGGTCGAGCTGCAACTCAGCGGCCCGCCAACCGCGCCGGTCACCGTTAGCGTGAACGGACTTAAGGACTTCAGCGGCAATGCCCTCGCCTCGGGTGCTTCGATTCCCGTCCCGGTGTTGCCTTTGACTCTTCAAGACATCGGCTCGCCAGGTTACGATCCGCTGCTGCCCAGCCAGGCCTACGCCACCGGAACCAACGCCTTTTCCATCACGGCGGGCGGACACGACATCTGGGGCACGGGCGACGCCTGCGCGTTCCTTTTCGAGATGAAAACCAACGACTTCGACGTCGCCATCCGTCAAACCTACATCACCCATAGCGACACTTGGGCCAAAGCCGGGTTGATGGCGCGCGAGGCGATTGACGACCCAGGCAGCAAGATGTGGGCGGTCAACAATACGCCGCTCGCTTCAGACGGCATTCCGGCTGCGGACGGCAGCGGGGCCGGCGCCAGCCAAGTGCAATATATCTCACGGCCTTCCGTCGATGGGAGCGCGGCCCACGCCTACACCATCAATCCCGCTCCGGTTTATCCCAATGCCTGGTTGCGTCTCAAGAGGGTTGGCCAGGTCTTCTCCGCTTATATGTCCACCAATGGCGCGGATTGGACGGAGGTCGGCTCGCAAGATGCCACGCAGGTGGGCGATTCGAACGCGGTCTCGTCGGTAATGTACGTCGGAGTGGATGTGACGGCTCATATCAGCGCGACTACTTACTCCGACCCGGCGACATATCCCTTGTACGAGAATACATCCCTGTTCGATCACTACATGAGCGCCTACGTCCAACCCCCGCCGGCGCCCACGCTCACCGCCGCTATCTCGGGTTCAAACATCCTCATCTCATGGTCTCCGTCGGGCGGCCAGCTCCAGTCCAGCCCGGTGCTTGGGGCACAAGCCAACTGGCAACCAGTGGGCACATCTAATCCGGCGACCGTTCCGATCTCTGGCCAGATGCAATTCTTCCGAGTCGTCGGTCCATAGCGACTGAACGCGCTCGGAGAAGTCTCCAAAGGGGGGGCTGCGGCTCAAAGCTGCTGCCTCCCTTCACAACAACTCCTCTGTCCCCATTCCCTTGTCCGATCCTGGTGAGCCGCATCTTGGGTGCCCGCAGCCACAAAAGAATCTGACAAAGGGATGGGGACAAAGGAATTCAATCTGAAAGGAGCCTTGATGCCGTTCCTGGAACCGGAAGATGGGCAAACCAACCCCACTTGCCTCTTTTGCGCGCTGGGCGATATTGCGGGATGAAATCGTTGATGCTTTCACTCATAGTTTTGGGGTTTGCCGGGCCGAGTTTTGGAGTTAGCCAGGCCGCGTTGGACCAACGCATCCAGATGCTCACGGCAAAATTCGAGGTCATGCAGGCAAAACCCGACAAGCGGATTCCTCCCAAGCTCCTGGGCCAGGCGCGGGGCATTGTCCTGCTGGACCGCACCAAGGCCGGGTTCCTCTTTGCTTATGAAGGAGGCTCCGGAATAGCCATGGCTCGTGACTCGAGGGCGGGCAATTGGAGCGCCCCGGTCTTTGTCAGCGCCAACCAGGCCAGCATCGGTTTTCAGGCCGGCGGCAAGCAGACCTTCATGGTGGTCCTCCTTATGGATACCAATGCGGTGCAAAGCCTGGCATCGAACAGCTTCAACTTCGGCGGCGAGGCCAGCGGCACCGCAGGCAACACGACCGTGGGGACCGGGGACACCTTTTCGTCCAACCCGCCAAGCGTCCTGGTCTATACGGATGCATCGGGGCTCTTCGGCGGGGCGGCCGTCAAGGGGGGCAACATCACGCCCGATACCAAAGCGGACATTACGTATTATGGCGAGTACGTCAGCCCTGGCCAGATCCTCTTTGAGCACAAGGTCAAAACCTCGATCGCCGCATCCCACCTGGCCCAGATCCTTCAAAACGACTCAAAGCCCTGAGAAATGACGCCTGATGCGGGTCCCAATAACGCGCTTGACTCCGCGCAAGCGGCGCTGGCCCAAGAGATGGCCCACCTGGGCTACTGGGAGCGGGACTTGGAGACGAATCGCCACACTTGGTCGGATGAGATTTATCGGATCCTGGGTTTGCCGCCTCGGAGCGGCGCCTTGACGTTCGAGCAGTTGCTGGAGCGAGTGCATCCCGACGACCGGCAGCGCGTCAGCCGCGCGATGGCCGGGGCGCTGGAAGCCGGGGCGCCTTATGATCTGGAATATCGGATCGTCCGTCCCAGCGGCGAGGTGCGATTTGTGCATAGTCAGGGGGACGTGAACCGGGAGGGCTCGGGGCGGGCGCGGCGCATGTTGGGCGTGGTCCAGGACATCACCGACCGCAAGCGTGGGGAGGAATCGCTAGCCCTGTTCCGCTCGCTTATCGACTACGCCAGCGACGCGATCGAGGTGGTCGATCCGGCGACGGGGCGCATACTGGACGTGAACGAGCGCGCGTGCCGGACCCACGGCTACACTCGCGAGGAATACCTCGCCTTGACCATAGCCGACATTGACCCCCTCGTGGCCCGCCGCTCCTGGGAGCAGGCTCGCGATGGGCTGCTGCAAGCCGGTTCGAGGGTTATTGAGAGCCAGCACCGGCGCAAGGATGGCTCGGTCTTTCCGGTCGAGATCAACTTGACCTACATCCGTCTGCAGCGCGACTACATCGTCGCCGTTGTGCGGGACATCACCGCACGCAAGAAACTGGAAGCCGACTTGCTGCGCGCTCAGCGCCTGGAGGGCCTCGGAACCCTTGCCAGCGGCATCGCCCATGATTTGAATAATGTGCTGGCGCCGATCCTGATGTCCTCTCAATTGCTGCAAAAGTCCGGCACCAACCATGAATCCTTGAAGCTGGCGCAAACCATCGAGCGCGCGGCACGGCGGGGCGCCGACGTTGTCAAACAGGTGCTGGCTTTTGCCCGCGGCGCCGACGGCGAACAGAGCGTGTTGCACCCGGCCGATGTGATCAGAGAACTGATCAGATTCCTCCAGGAGACATTCCCCAAGTCTCTGGTGATTACGGCCACGCTTCAGCCCGGCCTGCGGAGGGTCACGGCCAATCCCACCCAACTGCACCAGGTACTGCTTAACCTCTGTCTCAATGCGCGCGACGCGATGCCGACCGGTGGCACCCTCGAGGTCCGGGCGGAAAACGTCGAGGTGGACCCCTTCGAGAGCAGGGGGACGCCTCCGGCAACGCCCGAGCCTTACGTGCTGATCGAGGTCCACGACACGGGCGTCGGCATCAGTAAGGAGGTCCTGGATAGAATCTTCGACCCGTTCTTCACCACCAAGCCCTTCGGGCATGGCACCGGGCTGGGGCTATCCATGGCCTTGGGCATTGTAAAGAGCCTGGGGGGATTCATCCTGGTCGAGAGTAAGCCAGGCCAGGGAAGTACCTTCAGCGTTTATTTGCCCGCCTCATCGCGCCAGGGAACGACCCTCGTCGCGGCGCCTCCGTCAGTGGCAGCCCGCGGGCGCGGCGAGACCATCCTCGTCGTGGATGACGAGCAGGCGATTCTTGACCTGGCGAGCTGTGCGTTGCAACGCCAGGGCTACCGCGTCTTAACCTCCACGCGAGGTAACCAAGCCTTGGCCTTGTTCAACCAAAATCCAGCCGGGATCAAGCTCGTTATCACGGATATTACGATGCCGGGGATGGACGGCTGGGCGTTGCTTCGCACGTTGCGCAAGCTGGCGCCGGGCTTGAAAGTCGCCGCCTGGAGTGGGGCCCAGAGCGACCCACCCGAGGGCGCTCATCCGGGCGGCAACGATCAGGCTCCGGTGGACGTTTTCATCGCGAAGCCGTTCACTGTGGACTCCTTGTTGAAGACAGTCTCAGAACTGCTCGGTGGCCGAGAGCCGGCGCCGGCTGACTCTTGCAGTGCCTAAGTGCCTCAATGCATAAATCTTGTAAGATGGTCTCTGCGGTGGCCGGTTTTGTGTCCCAGGTGGGACATGAGAAGGGGAGCACCGATTTCATGTTCCACCTGGAACATGGGATCAGCCACCCTTTCCAGCGCCACCCAAACGCGCGAATTGGAACGATTTCTGCTTCACTCCACTGCGATGCTTAGCACACCGTACACTCCAAAGGCTCCGCCAGGTTCGGCGCCATCGAGCCCTCCAAAGGCTTGGGTGAGCCTCGGGCGCTGGGCTGGGCTGCCGGGCGGATGCCCCGCCCAGCGTTTGGAGTGCGACGCAGTCCGTCGCTTTCGTTCCGCTTCCCTTTCCTGAACCTAAAATGAGAACGCTGCCCAGGATCCTCCCAAAACTCATCTCCGCTCACGGCCTCGCCGGCTCTGCCGTTTTGCTGGTGCTCGGAATGCTCCTTTCCATTGGAACAGCGGCCGCGGAACCAGGCTGGGTGACGCTGCCGGGACACGTGCCCAAGGCGCTGGCCAGGTTGACGCCCGTCGAGGGCCTGCCGCAAACAAACCGCCTGGTTCTGGCTTTGGGTTTGCCGTTGCGCAACCGCCCGGAGCTGGACCGGCTGCTGATCCAGCAGCAAGACCCGCGTAGTATCGACTACCACAGGTACCTGACACCGCGGCAATTCACCGACCGCTTCGGGCCGACCGTCCAGGCCTACAGGGCAGTTATGGAGTTCGCGCGAAGCAACATGCTGGCAGTCGTAGGCACCCACCGGGATCGGCTGGTGCTGGAGGTCGAAGGCAGTGTGGTGGATATCGAACGCGCATTCCACGTCACTTTGAACCTCTACAAATACCCGACTGAACGGCGCGAATTCTATGCCCCTGCGGCCAAACCCCAAGTGCCGGCAGACGTGCCCGTAATCGAGGTGGAGGGCTTAAGCGATTTCTGGCGTCCGCATCCCCTGCTGCATCCAGCCAGCGGTTCGCCCACGCCGCTTTCCGGCTCCGGCCCCTCGGGCTATTACGCCGGCAATGATTTTCGTCGTGCCTACGCCCCCGGCACGGCGTTGACGGGGGCCGGTCAGTCAGTCGCCCTGGTGGAGTTTTCGGACTATTATCCCTCGGACATTACCAGCTACGAAAGCACGATTGGCCTGGCCACCCCCGTTCCCTTGGTCAACGTGGTCGTAGGGCATGGCAAGCCCCCGGATACCGCCAACAACGCCGAGGTAGCCTTGGACATCGAGATGGCTATCGCCATGGCGCCCGGTTTGTCGCAGGTGTTCGTTTATGAGGTGCGCGGCCTGGCCAATGCCGCCACTGTCTTGAGCACGATTGCCAGTGACAACAAGGCTAAACAGATAAGCTGCTCCTGGTCCTGGGGGGGCGGCCCCAGCGCGACGGTTGACGGCATCCTTCAACAAATGGCCGTCCAGGGGCAGTCGTTCTTTCAGGCCTCCGGAGACAGCGACGCCTATACGGGCGCCAATACCTTGGATTCCACGGCCGGCGATGCGCCCGTGGACAGCCCTTACGTAATCTGTGTCGGCGGCACGGCCCTCACCATGGACGGCGCGGGCACCGCGTGGCGTTCCGAGACGGCCTGGAATCGGAACAGTCTCGGCGGAGCGGACGCGAACGTCGGCTCCGGCGGGGGCATCAGCGCCTACTACAGCATACCGTCATGGCAAAAGAATATTGACATGAGCGCCAATTCCGGCTCGACCACTTGGCGGAACATCCCCGACGTGGCCTTGACCGCCGATCAGGTCTATGTCACCTACAACAACGGCAGTTCCGGCGGCTTTGCCGGCACCAGTTGCGCCGCCCCGCTGTGGGCCGGGTTCTGCGCGCTGGCAAACCAGCTTTCCGTGTCTGCCGGCGGCTCGACGGTCGGATTTCTCAACCCGGCGCTGTACGCGATCGCCAGAAGTTCGAGCTACGGCGCCTGCTTTCATGACATCACCACGGGCAACAATATCGGCACGAACACCCCCGGCCTTTTCCCCGCCGTAGCCGGCTACGACTTATGTACGGGGCTGGGCACACCCAACGGCACTAACCTCATCAACGCCCTCGTGCCCGCACCGCACTTTCCCCCTTCCTTCACGAGCCAGCCGGCCAGCCAAACAGCCGCCGCCGGAAG
>JAJYHY010000005.1 GCA_021784555.1 bacterium | reverse complement strand
GTCGCGCTCTTTCTGCTTGTATTTCTCGTGGTGACGGTCCTGGTAATTTGGTTTCCGAAGAACCTGTTGTACGGCAAAGAGGAGTACTCGAACCCGGCACTCGCACCATCCGCTCTGCGGGACGCGGTGAAACAGATCATCGAAGCAAAGGTAAGACGGGAGTGCTTGAAGGATCCGTCTGAATGAATAGAATAGTATTATGAATTGGAAAGACATTATCACCGACCAGGACGAAAGGAAAGTGTTTGAGGCGCTTGATGCCCCAGGTTCCACTTGGCGTACCGTTTGGGCCATCGCTCGTCAGACAGGCCTGTCCGAAAGCCGTGTCGCAGAGGTCCTGAAGAAATATGATCTCAGGCTAACGCGCTGGTCCGAAACGCCGGCAATCTCAGGTTCCGCCTTGGCCGGGCTGATTGAAAACGTAGGTGTCTGATGCATCCCATTGGGCCTGTGGAAGGGATCGCTCGCTCCCCATGCCTCCTCGTAAACCCGCAGGCGCCATCTTCCGCATCACCCACCTGAAGCTGTGCTCCTGATCCTGGCCACGCGCAACGCGCACAAGAGCCGAGAGATTGAGGCGATCCTTGGTGCGGCATTTCATTACCTGACACTGAGGGATTTTCCCGATTCCCCCAATGTTGTGGAGGACCGCCCCTCCTTCGCGGGCAATGCAGCCAAGAAAGCAGTTGAGCTGGCCCTTTGGCTGGCCTGCTCTCCAACCAGGCTGGGGCAGGCGCAAGAATGTTACGTCCTGGCGGATGACTCCGGACTGGAGGTCGATGCGCTAAACGGCGCGCCGGGCGTGGTTTCGGCGCGGTTTGCGGCACTGGATTTCCGGTTGCCCGGGAACGCATCGGACACCGAGAACAACGCCAAACTCCTTCGTTTGCTCGAGACGGTCCCTCAGAAAAAGCGGACGGCGCGGTTCCGGTGCGTCCTGGCCCTGACGCCCGTTTGCCCGGGCGTAACGGAAGGTTCGTCGCCGGTCTGTTACGCCGACGAACAGGAGTTGAGAACGCGGCTCTTCGAGGGGGTGTGCGAGGGAAGAATCGGATTTGAACCGCGAGGCAAGAACGGCTTCGGATACGATCCGTTGTTCACCCCGGACGGATACGAAGAGACATTTGCCGAACTCGGTGAGAACGTCAAAAACCATTTGAGCCATCGGGCGCGGGCGCTACGGGCGCTCAGAGGCGTCTTGGATGGCGGATGAGGGATGTTGGATGTTGGATGTTGGATGTTGGATGTTGGATGTTGGATGTTGGTTGTTGGTTGTTGGTTGTTGGTTGTTGGTTGTTGGTTGTTGGTTGTTGGTTGTTGGTTGTTGGTTGTTCGATGTTGGTTGTTCGATGTTGGTTGTTGACCGTAGGGGTGCCGCTCCGGGTGCAATTAAATCCGTCGGTCAACCGCCAACCGCAGCCAGAGCGGCAGGGGACAGCCGCACTCCAAAAACCTGGCGGGAACCCCCAGCGCCCTTCTGAATCTGGCGCCAGCTTTTGGAGTGCGGCTGTCCTCTGCCGCTTTGACCCCGATCGCCGAGTGACCGACAGATTCAATCGCACCCGCCATTGCCCGCCCGTTGACAAAGCCAGCCCTGGCGGGCAGCATGGTTGGGTGGATATTCTGGCAACGGAGCTTGGGCAAGACGCCCCGCACAACGCGGCGTCGGAAAAGCGGGACCTGCTGGCGCGCCTCCTGGCGCGACTGGCGCACGAGATCCGGAACCCGCTGAGCTCTTTGGATGTCCACGTGCAGTTGCTGGAGGAGGACTTGGGTGGCCTGGCGCCGGAAGTCCGGCAGCAAGTCGGCTCCCGCCTGGCTATCATTCATGGTGAACTGCACCGTCTTGAAAGCATTGTCTCCCAGTTCCTCCGGCTGACCGGCCCGTCGGACCTGGAGTTGCAGCCCGTTTCGGTGCCACGGATAGTGGCGCACGTCTGCGAGTTGTTGCGCCCGGAGGCGGCGGCACGGTCGATTGAGGTTCTCACCTGCCAGGAGGATGGCCTGCCGGAGATAGTAGCCGACCCGGTCCGTCTGACTCAGGCTCTGGTCAATCTCGTCATCAATGCCATGCAGGCCATTGAGCGCAATGGCCGTATCACGGTCCGTCTCACCACCGGTGAAGCCATGGTCACGGTCGAAGTCGATGATAGCGGGCCGGGCATCCCGCCGGAACGGCTGGCGTCGATTTTCGATCCTTATTTTACCACCAAACAAGAGGGGCACGGCTTGGGACTGTGGATAGCCCAGCAGATCATTGTGGCGCACGGCGGAAGCCTCACGGCCCAGAACGCGACTCCACGGGGGGCCGTGTTTCGGATAGCGTTGCCGCTGATTCTTCCCAAGGCCGTTTGAAATCTCGGGTTGTGGATCGCTCCAAGGTCAAGATCCTGGTGGTGGACGACGAGCAGGGGCTTTGCGCCGGCATCCAGGAGGCCTTGCGGCGGGAGGGTTACATGGTTGATGGAGCCACCGATCCGCGGTCGGCCTTGAGACTGGCCGAGCAGCGGCTTTACAACCTGGTCGTTTCCGACATCAAGATGCCTGAAATGGGCGGTTTGGAATTGCTCAAGGAAGTGCGTGGGCGGAGTCGAGACACATTATTCATTATGATGACCGCCTACGGCACGGTGGCGAGCGCCGTGGAAGCGATGAAACAAGGCGCGTACGACTACTTATCCAAGCCGCTCGATTTAAAGCGGTTGCGGGTGTTGGTTCAAAAGGCCCTGGAGTTCCAGGCGGTGGTTGCCGAGAACAACGAGTTGCGTTCCCGCCTGCGCACCCGTTCCGAGCCGAGCCTGCTCCTCGGCGATAGCGAGCCGATGCGGGCCGTCGTACGCCTCATTAGTGAGGTGGCTCATAGCGACATCACCGTTTTGATTGAAGGCGAAAGCGGCACCGGCAAGGAGATCGTGGCGCGCTCGATTCACCTGGAGAGCGACCGGCGCGAGCGCCCGTTCATCTCGGTGAACTGCGCCGCCCTGACCGATCAGTTGCTCGAGGCCGAGCTTTTCGGTCACGTCAAGGGCGCCTTTACCGGCGCGATTGCCACCAAGCCCGGACGCTTTCAGATGGCCGACCGGGGCACGTTGTTCCTCGACGAGATCGGGGACTTGTCGGCCAAAGGCCAGGGAGACCTCCTGCGGGTGCTCGAAGACAGCGCCTTCCGCATGGTGGGCGGGTCGGAACTTGTCCACGTGGACGTCAGGGTTATCGCCGCGACAAACAAGGACCTCCAAAAGGCGGTCACGGATGGGACCTTTCGGGAGGACCTGTTTTATCGGCTCCAGGTCGTGCCGATCGTCATGCCCCCGCTCCGGGACCGGGCGGAGGATATCCCGTTGTTGGCCGAAAGCTTTCTGGAGCACTTTAGCGCCAAGCACAAGCGCCGCCGCAAGCGGTTGTCAACCGAGGCCCTTCAGCTTTGCCAGCGCTACCCGTGGCCGGGCAACGTCCGCCAATTGCGAAATGTCATCGAACGCCTGGTAATCACTTGCCCGGAGTCCGTTGTGGAAGTCAAGCACCTGCCGGAATCTCTGCGCGAGTATGACCGCCGGCTGACCACCTTCACCGTCCGCCCTGGCACGCCCTTGGCCCAAGTCGAGAGGCTGCTCATCCGCCAGACCCTAACCCATGTTACCAGCAACCGCGAGGAGGCCGCCAAGGCCCTGGGCATTAGCCGCCGCGCACTGCAATATAAGCTCAAACAATACGGCCTGTTGGAAGAGAACCTGGCGCCGGAAACCGCGGAGGCAGGGTCTTCTAAACCGGAGGGCGGTGAGTTGGGCGGTGCGTAGGGGGAGGGGAAGCCTGCGGGAAGGGGAAGCAATCAACATCGAACAACCAACATCGAACATCGAATAACCAACATCGGACATCCACCAGCCATTCCCGACGCCAGATCGCACATTGGCAAGTTACAAATCCTCCATCGCAAATCGCAAATCGCAAATCCCTGGACAAGCCGGCCATTTTTTCTACGATTATGTCGAAAATAATTTTGCAATTTTGGCGGATGTTGGTAGAAGAGACACAGTTAAAGTCTTTGGCTGTTCGAATCGGTTGTTTTTTGAACGTGGATCCGCCTGGGCGCTTCTATTCCTCACGACCAAGCATGCGGAGTCGGAGTGAGATCGTGTCGGAATGAACGTACCTGTTTTTTTGTCGGCCCTGGGCGCGGGTGGGAGAGAGGCGGAATTGCTTTATGTGTGGCAGCAGGCCACGCCTGAAGCAAAGGTGATTATCGCCTGCCTGGTCGTCTTTTCTATCACCGCCTGGTCTGTCATGATTGCCAAGGCGCTCCAGATGCGGCGCGCCAAGACCCTCAATTGTTTCTTCAACGCCGAATACCGCATCCAAAAGCATGTCCTGGAAGTCTTCGACCGCCGCATTCAGGCCGACGGCTGCCCGCTGTTCATGGTCTATGAGGCCGGGAGCCAGGAACTGGACGCGCGCCTGAAAACCCCGGACGGCTCGGGCCGCAAACGATTCGTCTCCCTCAAAGGGATGGAACACGTCAAACGCTCGCTCGAAAACAAGGTTGCCCAGGAATCGCTCAAACTGGAATCGGGCCTCATTCTCCTGGCCATTGCGGTCAGCGGCGCCCCCTTCCTGGGGCTGCTCGGCACGGTTTGGGGGGTAATGAGCACCTTCGGCCACATCGCCCAGCAAGGGCAGGCCACCATGGCGGCGATGGCCCCCGGCGTTGCCGCCGCTCTCATCACCACCGTCGCCGGCCTGCTCGTGGCCATCCCCTCCATGTTCGGCTACAATTGGCTGGTCCATAACTTGCGTGTCCTGACGGTCGAGCTGGACAATTTCGCGCAGGAGTTGGTCTCGAAAATGGAGACCGAGTATTTGGCGGAATAGGAGGCAGCCTCGCCATGCGCCGGTTTTCCCAACGCAGTTCCCTGGTGACGCTCAGCGAGATCAACATCACGCCTCTGCTCGATTTGGCCTTTGTCCTGCTCATCATTTTCGTCATTACCACGCCACTGCTGGAACAGGGCTTGCCTCTCCAACTGCCCCGGGGCGGGCAACCCGACCGCCGCATTGACCAAGCCGACATCCGCACGGTGGACCTCAGCCGGCAGGGCATCTACTTCCTCAACCGCCAGCGGATGCCCCTGGACCGGATGGTGTCCCTCCTGGTCCGCGATTTTCACGCCAACCCCAACCTCGTCATCTACATCCGCGCCGACAAGAACGGCACGATTGGCGACCTGCTGGCCCTGGTCGATCGCTGCGTGCAAAACGGCATGACGAGAATGAACTTCCGCCAGGAACCACCCGGCAGGCCCTGATGAACCGGCTTCAACAAAAGTGCCTCATCGTTTCCCTTGGCTTGCACGGCTTGCTCCTCTCGCTGCTGGTGTTCGGTCCGGGCTTCCTCGTTTCCCCTCAGAAGCAGCGCCCGGTCCCGCCCCCCATCGATTTTGTTCCTCTGCAAGTGATCAATGAAGCCCTTGCCGGCGGAGGCAATCCACAAGGCAGACTCCCAACCTCCCCGCGTCCCGTCCCCAACCAGCCGGAACGCCGATTTACGGCCCCGCCAACTCCGCGCCATGCGCCGCCTCGACCCAATCCACCCCCTCCCAGGCGCATGACCAAGCCGCAAGTCCACCGGGAAGCAGTGAAAGAGGCGCCAAAACCAGAATCCGATTCGCTCAAGCCCGCCCACAAATGGAGACCCAGGAAGCCCCAGATCAGCACTCAGCTCGTCACGCGCCGGGACACCCGAGCCGAATCCAGGCGACGGGCCGAGAGGCGGGCAAGAGAGGAGGCCCGGCGGCTGGAGGCAGAGAGGCGGCGGCTGGCTTCAAGCATCGAACAAACCGCGGATGCCATCGGGAGCAGCCTCTCCTCAAGCAGCATCAGAATCGAGTTCAAAGGCCCCGGAGGTGGCGGCGTCCCGTACGCCGGCTTTCTTCAGGCGGTCTCTAGCCTCTACGATCAGGCCTGGGTCCTGCCCAATGGGGTGACCGACAGAAACGCCACCGCCATCGCCTCCGTGACCATTGCCCGGGATGGAACCGTTCTCGAAGCCCGCATCATTCGCTCCTCCGGCAATCCTGAGGTGGACCGCTCGGTCAGGGCCGCCCTGGACCGGGTGACTCGTACCCCGCCCTTCCCGGACGGCGCGACGGAGACCGAGCGCACGATCACCATCAATTTTAACGCCCAAGCCAAACAAGCAATGTGATGAAACCGATTAATCGACTCAAGTTCATGCCCGTAACCGCCATCCTGGCCGGCGCCGCTACGCTCGCCTCCGCCCAGATCAACCTCTACAGGCAGACTACGCCCGGCAACACGCCCCCCATCCTGGTCTCGGTGACCGGTCTCTCGGCCCAGGCGCGCCGCATCCTCGAATTTGACCTGTATGTCCAGGGATTTGCCTTCACAAATGAAGGGGCGGCCCAGTACCTCATCAGCGGCGGCAGCGGAGCAAACCTCCAAGCGCGTGCCATCGACCGCATCAACCGCAGGACCTTGGTCGCCAAGGCCTACAGCGGGGCCGGTTTGCCGCGTGAAGTCCATGCCTTCGCCGATGACTTTGTCGAGGCCCTCGGCCGCAAGGGCATCGCCCAGACCAAGATCGCTTTCAGGCACGACACCGGGCCTGGGGCCAGCGAGGTGTATGTCGCGGATTTCGACGGTTATGAGGTCCAGGGAGTGACCCGCGACCACGCACTGGTGGACGGGCCGGCCTGGGTGCCCGGGCGCTTGGCGCTCTATTACACTTCCTACAGGCTGTTCAACCCGGACATCTTTTACCAGGACCTGGTCACCGGGCAGCGACGGGTGGTGGCGGCCTATTCCGGGTTGAACGCCAGCCCCGCTGTTTCGCCCGACGGCAGGCGCGTGGCGATGATCCTCAGCAAGGCAGGCAATCCCGATGTCTATGTCTGTGACCGCGACGGCTCCGGTCTAAAACAGCTGACCTTCACCCATCAGGACCAGTCTTCGCCCTGCTGGTCGCCGGATGGGAAATGGATCTGCTTTGCCGGAAAGGTCCGCGGCCGGCGCATGCTTTGCAAGGTCCCGGCCTCAGGCGGACCAGTGCGGCGCATCGTCACCGCGGGCGCCTCCTCCCCCTCTGAGCCGGACTGGTCGCCGGACGGCAAATGGATTGCCTTTACGGCGCAATGGCGCGATTTCGCCATCTGCGTCGTGCCCGCCACCGGCGGCGAGGTCTTCGTCCTCGTCAATGGCGAAGACCCTTCCTGGGCGCCCAACTCCCGCACGTTGGTTTTCACCCGCCGCAGAGGCGGACGCCCTATCCTCTCTCTGCTTGACGTGCCAACCAAACAGGTAAAGGATGTCACCCTGATTTCAGGCAGTAACTCACAACCCAGTTGGGCCAAGTAGCCCGGCTATCGAAAGACCAGAGAAATGAAACTGACCAAGTTTGCGAAAGTAACGGTGTTAGGCTCAGCCCTGACCATCGCTGTGGCCGGCTGTCACAGAAGACCCACTCCTCTGACGGTCTTGCCGCAAGAAAGAGGCGCCCTTATCGGCGACCAGGCGGCCAGCGGACCCTCACCCGGCGGAACCCTCAACCAGGGCCAGCCCATAAACTCCGAGCAGATCGGCAAGGAGGGCATACCGACCTCCAACAATTTCAATCCCGCCGACATGAACCAGGACCGTGCCACCCTCGCCGCCGACACCGTTCACTTCGACTTTGACAGCTCCGTCGTGAAGTCAAGCGAACAGTCCAATGTCGATTCCGTCGCCGCCGCCCTCAAGGCCAACACGGACGCAAAACTGCTCATCGAGGGAAATTGCGACGAGCGCGGCACCGAGCAGTATAATCTCGCCCTCGGCGAGCGCCGTGCGTTGGCCTTGCGTGAGGCCCTTGCCCTGGATGGTATCGACCCGCTCCGAATCCGCACCATCAGCTATGGCAAAGACAAGCCGGTGGACCCCGGACACAATCCGTCCGCCTGGGCCAAGAACCGCCGCGGCGATTTCGTGCTATTGACCCCCAAATAGCACTCGCCAAGCCACCAACCTGGAGGGATTGATGGATGGGGGATGGTGGACGGTGGATGGTGGATGATGTGGGCGCACTCCACCCCCTCTGGTCCGACCGGTCGAACCATGCCACCTCGCAGCGCTTTACGACCGCTGCTAATGCGTGCAGCGGCATCTCTCATTAACGCATTGGGCATTTACCATTCTCCATTGACAATGCCAAATGCACAATGCCTAATGCCCAATGCGTAATGAAGCGGCAACTTCACACACGGTAATAATCCGTTCATCCCATCAATGCTGTAAGCCAGTTATCCATCAGCCCACCACCCGAACGCTCCATCGCCCACCATCCATCATCCATCACCCCCTCTCCCCCATGCCCCATCCTGCCCATCCTCCCGCGCTTGCCGCTTTCTGGCAATGCATCGAGTCGGTTCGCGGCCGATGCGCGGTGGCCGCTGCCTGGCGCCGATGGTTGGGGGAGGATTTCGAGACCTGCCGCTCCGCGTTCTTCAAGCGTCGTGCCACTCCGGCTGCGTCATTTCCCTGTCCCCACGACTGCGGCTGCCAGCATGCGGTGCTTCCGCTGCCAGACGGCAGGCTCATCGCCGTCTGCTGCTGTGATGAACCACGGTGCGAAGACCTCCTACTCCAGCCGGCTGACCTCACTTTATGGGAACTGGACGTGGCCCGGCTCGCCCGCGCGCTCTGCGGCGCCTTCGGCCTCGATTCCCGTTTTGTCGAGATCGGAGTTGCGAACACCTGGCAGATCGGCTCGTGGTCCACGGACGCGGTCAGCGCGATTCTCACTGTCCAACCTGAGCCATCGGAATTCCGCGCCGCGGTGGCGGAACTGGCCGCCCGCCTGCGTGGCCCGTTCTTGCTCTTCGCGCCCACCGCCGCCCACCTGGATGCCGTGACCCAGCAATTGTTGGCCGGCGTCGGCGCGGCCTTCTTCCCGCTGGAATCGAATCTCCGCCTCCCCGAAACGGGACGCCTCTATCCCATCCGGAATCCCGGTGAACTGTTTTCGCGATTCACGCCGCAACCGGCAGCCGAATCGGACCAGCAGGAAACCGCGCGCAAGGCCTTCGCCCTGGTGCGCCAACTCGATTCTGAACAGCGGCTCAAGGCCCCCTCGCTCATGACCGTGTTCCGGCTCTATTGCGTGGAGGCCAAGGGCATCGGAGAAATCGCGCGGCGATTCGACACCTCCAAAACGACCATCCTCCGGCGTTTGGAGTTGATCCAAACCCGAACCGGCGTTGCCCCAGCCACCCTCAGAACCCTCTCACCTCACCTTGCCAAAATGGAGGATGAATTCGCCGACCCGCGTGCCCGGCATATTCATCGGCGCAGCCTAATCTACGATGGGGAGGATGCGGAATCGGAGACGTGAGAGGCGAGAGCGCAGTGGAAAGTGCGAGAGCCGGGTGGCATCGGGGTCGGTCCTCACTTTTTCCGCGGTAATGGGAGGCGAAGTGGCGGAAAAAGGTGCGGGAGTGACCCCGATGCCTTGCGTGCCCGACGGATTTAATCACACCCGGAGAGGCCAGTGCCTCGTCCAACTATGAGGGGTTGCTCAGGCAACTGAGCGGACGCCTCGACGTGTTGCGGCATGACGACCCACTGGCTGCGGCGCGCCTCCGCGGCTTGAGAATGAAGGAGGAGTTGCTCAGAAACGCGGGCGGCGCGCTGACTGCGGAGGAGGTCGGAAAGCTGCTCGGCTTGACACGGCAGGCGGTTGACAAGCGTCGCAAACCCCGGAGGCTGGTCGCCATGCGGTTCGGCAAACGGGGTTTTCTCTATCCCACGTTCCAGCTCGACGAGCAGTTGACACCCCTGGTTAAGCGCGTGCTTCAGGCAATCGACGAGCGTGTGCAGGACTGGAGTTTGCTCGCGTTCTTCTTAAACGGCAACCCCTATCTGAACGGGGTACGTCCGGCGGCGGCCTTGCGTGAAGGCAAGCTGGAGGAGGTATTGCGGGCCGCGCGGGCCTATGGCCGGCAGGGCGCTCCCTAATTGTGCCGATGGACGCGCATCCAGGGCCGGACCTCCGAGGTAAGACGCTTCCTCTCCTGCCCTTTCGAGACCCCCTGTTTCGCATTCACCATAGCTCTGAATCGGGTTGGTATAGGAGCTTATTGCGCCGGCGCAACTTCTGGCTTTACGCGAGGCTTGGCGCTTGCTGCAATGGCATGGTGATAAACGGTTGGCGACGCTTGGTTTGGCTCCTTTGGGGAGCGCTGCTCCTCTCACTCGTTGGCGTCTCCCAAACCGAGCCGGCATTCGCAAGCAACGGCGCGGCCAAGCAAGAGTCGCTGAACGAATGGCGGGCGCTGACCGCCTCCAACGCGGCGCCCCCGTATGCATTCGTCAAAGACCCCGCCATCCGCGTGTACTTCGCGGGTGAATTCGGCGTTGAGTGCTTCAGCGCGCGTTGGAGCCATCAGCGGGTCCCGACCGGCGGCTACCGGGTGCATTCGGCGGTGCTGCGCTGGCGCCAGCGGCTCCTGCGCATTCCCAAACCGCAAAGCGCCTGGCGCGAGGCGGTGGTTATTGCCGGCCCGGCGTGGAGACGCCTGGCGACAAACCTGGTGGCCGCGCTGACTCCCAAAGCGCCGTGGCACGCCGCCTATTACCAAGCCTTTCTGGCGGACCGCGTTCTCTACCGCGACGCACGAGGCCGCCCTCACCTTGTGCCGCTGCGGCAGCAACCCGGCCAAGTCATCATTGACCGGCGCTTTTCCGTCCAGGAAACTCTTGAAATCCTGGGCCGTCTCCTCTCGGAGGCATTGGGCCGGAGCCATCCCGGTGCAAACCTATTCCTACTCATGACGCCCAGTGCGCGCCGATGCGTCCAGCCGCTCCTGGTGGACCTGGAGCGCCATGAGTGCGTGCTGTTGGAACCGGCGGCCCTCTACGATACGACCGACCGCGGCATCGGGCTGGCGGTCACCGCCCAAGGGCTTAAGGCAATGTTGTTTGATAGCGTTGTCATCGCCTTGATCAAGAATCCCGTCTCGAGCGTGGCCCGGTTGGGCAATCTGGGAGTGCAAACCGTGGTCAAACTGCTCCGTCCGTTGCTGCCCCGGTTTGGCGGCGCGCCCAGCCCTCTGGCCAAAGGCCGCGGGATGGACCTGAAGAAATGGGAGACCTGGCTGGATGAACACACCGGCACGCGCGAGCAGGACGGCTCCCTCGAGTTGCTCATCGATGGCGACCGGTTTTTCAATAGCGTGGAGCGAGGCATCGCCCAGGCCACCAATCATATCGAGGTGCTGGTTTATATTTTCGATAAGGACGACGTGGCGGTGCGTATCGCCGACGAGCTGAAACGGCGCTCCGCGCGGGTCAAAGTCAGGGTCATCCTGGACGAAGAGGGCAGCATCGCCGCCGGTGTGGCGCCTCCCGCCACGCCGATGCCGGAAGGCTTTGTGCCGCCCTCCTCCATCGTCTGCTATCTGCGCAGAGGCTCGCATGTCAAAGTGCGTCCGTTCCTCAACCCGTGGTTTTCAGCCGATCACTCCAAGCTTTTCCTGGTGGATGGGAGTCGCGCCTGGCTGGGGGGGATGAACATCGGAAGAGAATACCGCTATGAATGGCACGACCTGATGGTTGAAGTGAGAGGGCCGGTTGTCACCTCACTTGAGGAGACATTCCGCAGAGATTGGGCTCATGCCGGCCCCCTGGGCGACTTGGGCTATCTCATCGCCCTCCTGACCTCCCGCCACACGCCCCCTTCCCGGGAACTGCCCGGCCCCTGGATCAAGCTCCGACTCCTGCCCACGAAAACCCTCTGGAAACCCTTCGCCACGGCTATCCTCGGCTCGTTGCGCCACGCGCAAAGCTATCTCTACGTCGAGAACCCCTATCTGTTTGACAAGCGCATCATCATCGGTCTTGTAGCCGCTCGCAAACGGGGCGTGGACGTGCGCGTCATCCTGCCCAGCATCAACGATTTCAAGACCGGCGGCAGGGGAAATCTTGTCATTGCCAATTACTTGCTGGAACATAAAGTCCGCGTCTATTTCTACCCCGGCATGACCCATGTCAAGGCGCTGCTGGCGGACGGCTGGGCCTGCCTGGGCTCCGGCAACCTCAACCACCTCAGCCTGCGCCTCAACCAGGAGGACAATATCGCCACCTCCGATCCGGTCTTCGCCGCCGAGCTCAAAGAGCAACTCTTCGACCAGGACTTTGCCCATTCCTACGAACTGAAGCATCCGATCTCGGTGGACTGGCTGGATTTCTTGGCGGATATCGTCCTGGAGGGGTTTTGAAACCGGCAGCGTGGTTGGCGTGCGGTTGCTGCCGCTGTCCAAACGCGGTGGAACCGAGCCCTGATAGACTCGGTTTGAACGAGTTGTCATTGTTCCGGGAGGCGACTATGATTTGCCGGCATGAGAAACGGCGAACACGAGACGGGGCCCGTTGAATCGGGCGAATACACTATATGAGATTTTTTCTAACCAGAGGCCGGTTTGGCGCGATCCTCGGATTGCTGTGCATCGCCGGGTTTGCCGCCAATGCGGGCCAGTCCTCAACCAAGCCCTCGGTTTCTCCGGCATGGCCGAAGGCTGAGCCTGCGGCGGTTAGGCACTGGCAGGCGCTGCGCTTTGGCATGTTCATCCACTTCGGGCCGGTGAGTTTGACCGGGCATGAAATCAGTTGGTCGCGCGGGGTCGAGACACCCATCGCCGTGTACGACAATCTCTACCGGCGATTCGACCCCACCAACTTCAACGCCCGGCAATGGGTGCGCATCGCCAAAGCCGCCGGGATGAAGTACATCGTTCTGACCACCAAACACCACGATGGGTTTTGCCTGTGGAACACGAAGTACACCGACTACAACATCATGCACACCCCGTTCCATCGGGACATCTTGGCCGAACTCTCCAAGGCCTGCCGCCGACAGCACGTCGCCTTTGGGGCCTATTACTCCGTCTGCGACTGGCATAACCCGGATTTTCCTCTGACCAGCCCCGGCGGCAAGGTCAAACGCGCCAAGAGCGATCTGGATGCCTACAATCGCTACCTGTTGGCCCAAATCAAGGAGTTAATCGTCAACTACGGCCCCCTGATTACCATCTGGAATGATGTGCCCGAAATGTTCAAAGGCAGGGGCGCCCAGACCATCAAACTCGCCCGCTCTCTCCAGCCCGACATTCTCATCAACAACCGCACCGGCGACGGTGGCGATTACGACACCCCCGAGCAACACGTTGGCAAATACCAGGAAGACCGCCCCTGGGAGACCTGCATGACGCTTTGCCGGCAATGGAGCTGGAAACCGAATGACAAAATGAAGTCCCTCCAGGAATGCATTCAAATCCTGGTGAGTTGCGCCGGGGGCGACGGCAACCTCCTGCTCAATGTCGGCCCGATGCCCGATGGCCGGATTGAGCCGCGCCAGGTCGAGCGCCTCAAGGAGATCGGCGCGTGGCTTCACAAGAACGGCCAGAGCATCTACCGCACGCGCGGCGGCCCGTGGAAACCCACAGGTTCCTACGCCAGCACGCGCCGGGGCAACACCATTTATCTCCACGTTCTTCGGTGGCAGGGCGATAGCATTGAACTGCCCGATATTCCTCGCGAAATTCGCTCCGCCAGGGTGTTGCATGGCCGCAGGGTCAAGGTGGCCCACCTCGACGGAGAACTGCGGCTTACGCTTCCCGCCGCCGACCATCACGCCATTGACACCATCATCAAGCTCAAGGTTCACGGCTCAGCGATGACCGTGCCGGCTCTCGATGCGCTCCACTGAGATTGGCCCATTTCCGGCTCGGACAGGGGTAGTTTCGGTTGCTACCGGATCGTGGCCACCCTATTTTGAAGATGTGAAAACAACATCATTCACTGTCGATGGATGCCCTCAACAGGTGCATGACGCGCTTAGGAAGAGTTCCGCGATCAACAATCGCTCGATCAACCGTGAGACGCTGGACTGGTTGCAGGAGAAGGCCGAGGAGCGAACTGTTGTCACGTGCGCTGAAGTGGCGGAAATCCTTCGCAGAGCAGAAGAGGGCTTGAGCGATGATGACCGCAGAAGAATCGCCGACGGCGTGGAAGCGGCACGCAGAAGGATGAACGCCGAACACCTGTATCACCGATGAGCGTTTATGTGGACGCGGACGCCTTCGTGCGTTGGGAAAAGGGCGAATTTGATCCGCTGGGCTGGCTGCGAGACAAAGGCGATGAAGCGTGTGGTTTCCCGTCAACGGTGTGGCAGCGGATTCAGTTTGACGTCTTCGCATGGGACCCCAAGAGGGTCGAAAAACGGAGCCGGTATTTGCGTCGGGTCAGTGCGTTACCCGTTGTTCCCTCTCGAAGGCACATGCTGAACGCGCCGCTAAATTGGCAGCGGATCTACGGGGGCAGACGATCGGCTTTGCGGACTTCCGGATCGCCGCCACCGCCTTGCTGGCCGACGCCGAGTTGCTTGCCTTCAATCGCAAGCATTTCTCCCGGATCCCAAAATTGCGGCTGGCGGTCGTGTGACCGCTACGCCTATCAGCTTTATATCCGGCCGTAACGGTTAGCGCTTGCCTTTTCGGAGTCTTGACCGTTTGCCCTTGTCAAGAAGCCGCTCGGCGTTAGATTTGAACAGTGACAACAAATGCCATTCAAGAAGCGGTTGAGCGGCGGCCGTTTCACCCCTTTTCGGTTCGGCTCAACAACGGTGCCGTGTATCGGTTTGACGAACCCCGGGCGTTGGGGGCAACGCGGGACTACCGCGAGATAATCTACTTCGCAAAACCGGGAGGTTACGTAACCATGGACACCGAGAGCATCGCCGAGATCATCCGCGACTGAAGCCGCGGCGTTGCGTCCGGCCATAATGACCGTGAGGCGGTCGGGTTCCTGACTCCGTGCGGCTAAGCAGCAATGCTCATCTTGTATGAATGGAACGTGGTGGGCGCCCGACTTCCAGCCTCGATCGGGTCAGAACGAGAATTGCTGTCGGCCAAGAGTGCTCACTTGAATGCTACCACCGCCTTGATGTAACAGGGAAACCGCACTGGTTGGATTGGTCCAGAAGAACATAGAGGCGGCGGCCGCGCTCTGCCGGCGGTTCGGGGTAAAGCGGCTTTACCTATTTGGTTCGGCAGCGGGCGGGGGCTTCCGCGAGGACGCCAGCGACCTGGACTTTCTGGTCGCGCTGGAGGAATCGTCGTCAGCGGAATACACCGAGAGCTACTTCGCGCTGGCCAACGAACTGGAGCGGCTCTTTGGCCGTCGCGTGGACCTCCTCACCGAACGAGCCGTGCGCAACCCCTATTTTCTCCAAGTGCTCGAAGACACTCGACAGCTTGTCTATGAGGCCGGAGGAAGAGAAGCTGCTCCTGGGTGCTACTAAATCGGAAACGGCTAGCTTGCCACCGGCCGGTTGCTTTGCGAATAGTGTTGACGCGGTACTCAAAGAATGGGTAATCAGTTTTATGCGATGGTGGTTGTCAACACCGATCCTCAGATTCGCCAGATTCGGGTCGCAACCCTTGGCCAGGCAGCGCGGAAGCTGAACCGCGCTGAGAGGTATGAAAGGAGCACGGTGTGAAAAGGTTTATTGTCATGACATGCGCAGGCGCGGTCCTCCTGTCGGCTCGCGGCGGTCTTCAGCCACAGGCCGAGGCCTCCACTCCCGCCTGCCAGCTTCCGCCGGGCTTAGTGGCCACGGGCGCAAATACAGTGACGTGCCGACCGAGGCCGCTCCTCCGCAATCGCAAATCGCAAATCTAAAATCGCAAATCGTGAATACGTCACCGAACTTACGCCCTGGAGCACTTAGTCGCTTGGTGGCCCGCCGATGGGGGCGCCAAGGACGCCACGGGGCATAGCGACGGCTCTCTGTTCCCCGGCGTCGGTTTCGTGAACGCCGTCGCGGGCGAGGGATTCCTCTTCGATGGCAGAAGCGGCCGAATCAGCGTTCCCGATACACCCGCCCTCAGGCTCACGACCTCGCTCACCATCGAATTGGACCCTTCGGCCAATCCGGGCATCGGTATCGGCAATTGCCAGGGCTACCCGGCGGCCTCGTATAAGATGCCCTTTAATGGCATCATTGATGAACTGCGCGTGTATAACCGCGCCCTGACGCAGCGGGAAATTGAACAGGCCGCCAGCCCCGGCGGAGGCCCAGGCGGGAGTGATGTTGCTCAGGATGGCGCAAGTGCCAAAGCGGTCCGTCTCCCGTTACTGGTGCCATCCGACACCACCCGCCCGGAAGCGGTCGCCAGCCCGGCTGCCGCGGTTCCAGGCCCGGAGCTCCATGCGTTCACGGCCATTGAGCTTGTTTGGCCGTCGGAGGCTGGCACGCGCTACCGTGTCCAGTGGACGCCGTCTATTGGAACTCCGCAATGGGTGAATCTCGACCCGGTAGTTTCAGGCACGGGCGGTGAGGTTTCCCTCTTCGACTCAACAAGAGAGCATCCGCGCGGCTTTTACCGAGTTGAGATTGTTCCGTGAACCGACCGGAAAACGTCGGGACCACAGAAGACCTCTGCGGACGGGCGAGGAGGATCGACGGCAGTGAATTCGTCGGCCAGGATACCTGGACGGGAGGCACGTCTCTCATTGAGTGGAAGCTGAAATCGGTCGAGCGCGAATGAACTTATGAATTCCAAGGAATTATCGCTGGGCGGCCCGGCGCTTTTGAGGTGCGGCTTGGGGGTGTTTTATGCGTTCTTGCTGTCTGGACTGATTTACGCCGGGTGTCTGTTTGCCGCACCTTATCTCCTTTTGTCGCCGGTGAAGTACCTTGTCCGGGGCTTTTGCCGCTTCTTTCCGGCGGATTGCTCGCCATCGCAATCCATTGCTACCTGGCCCGGGTGAGGAAAGTCAGGCTTTGGTCCGCGTCGCCGCCGGCAAGGGTCGGCCCGGCAAGAAAGGCCAAAACAGAGCTGAACAGCAAGGACAAGATTACTTTTGTCATACTTGAAGCTTTT
The DNA here is from genome assembly GCA_021784555.1 of bacterium. Classification (GTDB taxonomy): domain Bacteria; phylum Verrucomicrobiota; class Verrucomicrobiia; order Limisphaerales; family UBA8199; genus JAJYHY01. The sequence continues at coordinate 44,030 of JAJYHY010000005.1, read as the reverse complement.
GCAACACCTGCAAGGCCTGCTTGAGCCACGGGTCCGATCGCGGATCGGGGCCGACGCCGAACGCCGGCGATGGATAAGCGCGCTCGATCCGCACCGTGTTCGCGGGCAGGCTTTTATCTCGGCCAGACCCCCAAACAACGCACGGAACCGCCACCGAAGCGGAAGAAAAGGGTGTCACAAAAGCGCCGAGGTAGATTCGCCAGCCATCCACGACCAGAACGAATGGCGTGCCGGGGAAGGACGGCTTGGGCAGGCGCTTGAAGGCCTGGGGCGTGAGTGTCAGCCAATGTTTCTTCCAATTTACCCTTAAGCACCTTGCGCACTTTGAACGTCGTCTCGACGCCGCGAAATCTCGACCAGGGCGCGTTCGGCCGGCCAAAACCCAGCGAGTTCGTTTCGTTCAAGTCCTGGTTCGCAATGGGCCGCGCGACCACGATCACATCAGAAAAGCCCGATAGCTGGCCCTCCGGCCAGGCCGGCTGAAAGCGCGCCCAGGCGTCCCCCCCCGGCCGCCGCCCACGCCAAGGCCAGACCGAGGACTAGTTTATGTTTCATCGGACTGCTCCTAGAGGATGATGTCGGCCGCGGGATGGACAATAGCTTGGTCGAGCGTTCCGAGCCTCGCGCCGTGGCTGGCGGCTAAATCAGCCAGATACAGGTCCATGACCTCCTCGGACCTTGCGGGGTGAGAATCCAGGGCGGCGAGATCGTCGCTTATCCTTCCGGCCTTGCGATCCGTGGCAAATTGCGAAAGTAGCTTTCTGGCTTTCTCCATCGGGGCGCCGATGACCTTCTTGTTAGTCGAGATGCGGAGGAAGCCAAGCTCCGAGAGCGGGCAGAGCAGAACGCTTTTGCCGGATAACCAGGCGAAGATCTTGGCGTGCTGAAGATGGTCCGCCCAGATGGCCGCCAACAGGACGTTCACATCCAACAGATATCCTGTCGATGGCTCACCGGAAGACAATGGCGCGGGGTCCCGATTCATGGTCATGGAAGCTCCGCGAGCGCCTCGCTGAGGGCTTGCTCGCTGATGGGGCGGCCTAGCACGCCAACGTGGTAGTGACCACGTCTTTCGATCCGGACTTTGGCAGCGCCCTGGCCACGCACAGGCTCCAGCTTGGTAAGGATATATCTTCCATCATGGGAAATCCGCACATCAAACCTGTCCCCTGGCCTAGCCAGGCGGAGGGTTACCCGCTTCTTGTTATCTGCCACGACTGTCATAGTAGGAGATTCCCACCGCAGCGTTCGCGTTGCAAGTGGTTTCTATTGGACCGTGAGCACGATCAACCGGCGCCTATCCCCGCGAGCGCCCATGGCACAATGCAGTTCACCTCGTTATCGCGCAGGAGCGGGATGAGAATTGGGACGGCCCGCGCATCTCTGAGGTGAGCGCCAGGTAGAGCAGAGGGTTGGTCTTCACAGCAGCACGAGTTTGATCCGAATAGACCGCATACATAAGCACTCGCTTCCTAATCCAAACGCATTGTATCGAACGGTATGGTCAATTTCAATCGGCGGCTTTCGCCCGTACCGCCCGCCAGCCGATCTCTGGCTTTCACCGGCGAGCCGGTCTCATGATTGTCGCTCCTGCTCACGCCCCGCGGCGTCCGGCCTGGGTGCGTTCGTAGATGCGGGCCAGCGGAATTTCCACCCTGATCTCCGGCAACTTCAACACTGCGTTTCGGCCCTCCACGACCTCGGGCTTCCACGGCTCCGTCCGGCCTCGGCGCAGCACCGTCAGCCGGCGTTCATGCTGAGCAATGATGACATAGACCTTCAGCGAAGGGATGGTGGCGTAAGCGAGACGCTTCTCGCGCTCATCGGTGCGCTCCGTCTCGGGCGACAAGACTTCGAAAACCACCGTTGGCCGCTCCCGAAAATAAGGGGCGTTGTCCGACGGATCACAAGCGACCAGCGCGTCCGGGTAATAGAAGACATTGCTCGCGGGCAGCTTGAGTTTCATGTCCGCCATGAACGGTTCGCAACGCTTGCCGCGCAGACGTTCGCGCAGTTCGCCACAGACGTTCGTGACGATCCGATTATGGTCGGCGCTCGCCCCGGCCATGGCATAGACCTGCCCGTCAACGTATTCGTGCCGAATTTCGGAAACCCGTTCGCCCTCGAGATATTCCTCGACTGAAATAAACGGCTGAAACTGTGCAATCGCGCTCATGCCTTCATTCAAACTGAATCCGCCCCAAATCTATGCGGCTGCGGCGCTTCGGGCAACCGCGAAAGCCTCCGCGGCGAGGCTCCCTTGGCCCCCCTCAACTCGCGCCGCTCATGGGCCTGGCTTAATTGCGTATCTCTCCACGTCCGCTCTCGACGGCTAGGCATAGCCTTCCCATGGAGCAGTTCCTTAGTCTCGTTGTGGCATGATAGGATCCCCCCACCTAAAATCGGAACGATTTCTCGCCCGCCTGGAGCGCCCGCCTCCGGATGCGCGTCTTGAAAAACTGCGAGATCTTCACCCCCTCGACCCTTTCGTGTTCCGTGAGCTGGGCGGCGAGTTTCGAGGCCGGCGTAGTCGGGTGCGGCAGTCGCTGTTCCGCGGCAATGAGCGCCCAGGCGTAGGCCTTCTCCCTGGCTTGGTGCTCGCCGGTGCCGCCGCGCATCAGCATCCTGGCCACGAGGTCGCACGCGTGAACATTGCCCATCCAGGCGGCCTGCAGCGCCACCTTGTAGGCGCTTTGAAGGAGGTTAGTCTGCCGGTCGTTGGCGGCATCGAATGCCAGCATAGCCGCTTCCAGGCCAGCCGCACCCGATTTATCCTTGGCCAGCGCCGAGACATAATAGTGCTCCGCCTGGTCAAAGCCGGCCCACGATCCAGTGGATGCTCGTTGCGCACGGTCAGGAGGCTGCCTGCAATTCGACCCGCTCAACCAACCTCACATCGACGACGGTTTCGGATTCCAGTTCCCCCAGCACCACCAGCGTCCGCCCGCTCGGGGAGAGGGCGGCAAAATCGCGGTGGGGAACCACCACGCCGTGACCACTGGGCAGGTAAAGCGTAAAGGGGCGGAAAGGAATCGTGTTGAGCAGCGCCTTGAGCTTTTCCAATGTCATGGCGGCAGTTTTATCACAGGCGCACGGCTTGTCAAGGGATGGAAGCCGCATTGAACGTTTATCAGCTCCGCATAAGCCCACATTTCAATGGGCTTGGCGGCGGCGGAGGTTTGCCATTGTGCCCAATGAGCGCCTCTTTGGCTCCCGCGAGACCCCTCTCCCGCATTGCCCTGGATCAAACGCACCACCCGCCGGGTCGAGACGCACCGCCTCGCACTCGCAAAACCAGGAGGTTACGTGACCATGGACACCGAGAGCATCGCCGAGATCATCCTTGACTGAATTCGCGGCTTTATTGCCGCCCATCACGACCGTGATGCAGTCGGGTTCCTGATTCCGTGCGGTTAAGCAGCAATTCTCGTTTTGTATGAATGGAACGTGGTGGGAGCCCGACTTCCAACCTCGATCGGGTCAGAGCGAGAATGGCTGTCGGCTAAGCGTGCTCACTTGAATGCTACCACCGCCTTAATGTAACCTGGGAGTTGACATGGTTGGATTGGTCCAGAGGAATATAGAGGCGGTGGCCGCGCTCTGCCGGCAGTTCCGGGTTAAGCGTCTTTACCTCTTTGGCTCGGCAGCGGGCGAGGGCTTTCGCGAGGACGCCAGCGACTTGGATTTTCTGCTGGCGCTGGATGATTCGTCGCCAGCAGAGTACACTGAGAGCTACTTCGCGCTGGCCTACGAGCTGGAGCGGCTCTTTGGCCGTCGCGTGGACCTCCTCACCGAACGAGCCGTGCGCAACCCCTATTTTCGCCAGGTGCTCGAAGACGCTCGACAGCTTGTCTATGAGAGTTGAGGAAAATAAGACATCATTGTCGGGCGCACAATCCACAGTAACCTGCCCCTATTGCTGGCGGAAACCGAGGGGCCGCTGCGCCAGGAACCGCCGCTCGCCGAAGGTTCGGCAGACGGAGTGTTTCATCAAGCCTAAACTTCTCTTCTACCTTGCGCTCATTTTGAGCGGTGATTTGTTTGTATTTGTCAGCGCCGCCTGCTGCGACTCCCTTCCCTGCAAGCCGCAGCCCAATCAGCCGTTGCCGAAACTTGAGTTCCACTTCATCCACATGATTGACCGGAAAACGGGTTGGGCGGAAAACGCCCGAGCGGTTCTCATCACCAATCACTGGAGATACAACGACAGGGCGATGTTGAGAACGACAAACGGGGGGAAATCGTGGAGCTATGTCCTGTTTGCGGACCAGAAGGATGACTCGATGGCGGCGTGCTTCTATGACGCACACACAGCGTGGGCGGTGCCCACCTTTGACGGCGCCACAAACGTAGCGGTTTTTCACACAATGGATGGCGGGCGCTCCTGGAACCGCGTCAAGTTCACTCCCCCTAGCGTCCTGTTGTCTTCTTTTCTGTCTTTTCCCGACGCCAAGCACGGCTGGCTCATGCTCATCCCTGATCATGGCATGAACTCTGAACCGGGCACGTTATACCGGACCGAGGACGGTGCCAAACAATGGGAACTGGCCAACAGCACGCGTTGGCGCGATGGCTACCGGGATCCAGAGGGCGGCGGGCCGGGCTTTGCCAACCGGCACCCTTACCTGATCTGCGGGGGCTCGATTGCATTCCGGGATGCGTCTGTCGGGTGGAAAGTCGGTTCATTGACAACCACCACCCGGAATTTTCTCTTTATCACGCGGGACGGCGGAAAGCACTGGCAGTTAGAGCCACTGCCTGTGCCAACTGGCATCCACGCGGGCTGGATACAGCCGACGGGCCCGCCCAAATTCTTCCCGCCCGACAGGCAGGATGGAATCCTTCCGGCGCGATTCGTCCTGGAAGACGGCCGGGCTACCAACTTTGACACGGTAATTTATGACAGCGATGACGGCGGCCTGAGTTGGCAGTCGGCGACCCCGGTCAAATTCGATGGCGTTTGGAGTTTCGTCAGCGCCAGGCAGGGTTGGATCTGGAGTCCTCAACCGCACGACACCGACTCGACGGCACCCGGCAAGGGGACCCTGTATCATACAAACGATGGTGGCCGATCCTGGAGACCCGTGCGGCCAGCCAAGGGGTTGGATAAGCACCTGACGCACGGACAAAACATCGTCCAACTGGATTTTGTGGATGGTCAATGCGGTTGGGCCATCGCGCGCGACAGCCACAACTTTACGCAGCTTCTGCATACTGCGGACGGTGGCAAAACCTGGGGTTTCATTCAGGCAACGATTCAACCGTGAAGGCAGGTTTATGAAGCACAAGCTTCTGCTCGTCCTCGCGCTGGTCCTGAGCGGTTGGGCTGAGGACAAGCCGCCGAATCCGACCCCGCCCGCAAGCCTTCCTGCCGCCCAGCGGCACCTCACGCGAACGTCGCCGTGGGGCGGGAGATTTGTTGCGCTTGTCCGCGCGTGTCCGCCGAGGTGCCAGGAGATGGCTTGCCACGGCCCTTCGGGCGGCTAGATTAGCGGCATGAAAACGGTCAGCGTGAGGGAAGCGAAGATCTGCTTCGACGAGCTTGTGGATGAGGCGCTTGACGGGCGGCCCGTCCTGGTCGAGCGCCGAGGCCGCCGAGTGATCGTGCGGCGCTTTGAGCCCTCCGAGGCCGGAGCCGGAGAAATTGAATTCAGCGCCGCGTTTCCCCCGGCGCCCCGTGAACCCCGAGGCGCGGCGGCGCGGGTTGGCCGTGCGATACAGCGCGTGCGCCGACGGGCGTGAACGTGGTGTTCGACACCGGCGTCGTGGTCTCGGCAATCTACTGGCAAAACGAACCGCGCCGTTGCCTGGCCGCTCTCGCCCGGCGCCGCTTTCGGCTCTTCGTCACCGATGCCGTCCTGGATGAATACGAGCGGGTGGCGTGGGAGGCTCGAGCGGCGGAACACCTTGAGCGAGATCCCGCCCCCGCATTGGCCTGGATCAAACGCACCGCCCGCCGGGCGGAGCCGCACCCTCTCGACCAACCGGTATGTCGCGATCCCAAGGACGATAAATTCCTGGAATGCGCCCTTGGCGCTCGCGCGACGTTGCTGGTCAGCAGAGACCGGGACCTGCTGGTGCCGCGCAAGCCGTTCGGCATCGAAATTCTGACGCCACGCGCCTTCCTGAGCCGCCTGGCGGCATCGGCCTGAATAACCGGGGCCGCGTGTGAGGCAGCAAACGATGAGAGCGAAGACCTATAAAAAGGGCAGGCTCGCGCTGGCCAACGAACTGGAGCGGCTCTTTGGCCGGCCGGTGGACTTTCTCACCGAACGAGCCGGGCCCTGGTGGAGCTTGAGGGAGGCAAACGGCAGGTTTCCCTGAGATGCAAGGGCGGAACACGCCAAGCCCTACTTGGGCACCAGAGCGGCCACGTCTGCGCGGGCTTTGGCCAATGGCTCGTCGAGCGTGGCAAGGCGCCCTTGCTTCCGGCGTGCCAGTACGCACAGCCAGGCGTCGGTTACCTGCGCCGGCCCGGTGAGCGGCTGCGAGGGCACCAGCTCGTAGGAGAAGCCGGCCTCCCAGAATTCATGCTTGGGATGTTGAATGAAGTCGGACAGGGCCTGCCAGGCCGCCCGGGCGTTGCCGTCCGCCGCGAGCCGCATGTGAACGCGCAGGAGCGTGCCCTGGGTGACGGCGCAGGTGGCGAAACGGTCGCTAGCCAAGCCCGCAAACCAGCGATGGGCGCGCTCGTGATGAACGTGCGTGTCCAACCGGAGGGCCACCAGCAGGTTGCCGTCCAGCAGCCATGTCACCGGGCGTCGTCCTCCTGCTCGGCGTTGCGGACGTCGGCCGCTGTAATCAAACGCCGGCCCTTTGAGACCTTAAGGCCATAGAGGGGATGGCGGCGGGCGGACGGGCGCTGGGCATGGAGCTCCGTGGCGCGGCGCAACAGGCGGTTGATGGCCTTGGAAATCGAGATGTCCTCGGCCTGCGCCAGCCCTTTGCCGACGGCGTATAGATCCTCATCGAGATTAATGGTCAACCGCATACTGGACTATGGTGCATTGGTGCATCGGTGTCAAGCCGGCGTCGCCAGCCTCCCAGGAGATGTGCAACAGGACCAGGCCGCTTGTGCTCCGGCTCAACACCTTGAAGCCCCAGGTTCGCGGGCGGCTGCATCCGCCGAGCAGGACCGCGCAACAAAGCGCCGCGAGCGCGGTCCTCATTGCCCTCCTCCCCAGCTCCCGGCGCCGGACAGCCGGTGCATCCATTCTAGCCTTCCTGAAAACCACAGTGAAGCTCTATGGGGTAATGAGCCGAATTGCCAGGCTTGAAGAGGAGAGACCCGTCGGCTTTGTTTACCAGCGCCGTGGGAACGGGTCCCAAAGACCGAAGACGTTTCGATGGCAGGTACTTTGCCTGGAAGGAAACATTCAGACCGTGATAGCCGTTCACGTAAGAAAGCATGTACCTCATATCCAGGTCCGCCCACCGCCTGATTACCAGGGATTGCGTGGCGCATGGGTTCCTTGAAACCTCTTTGCGCCCGTCTATTGTCTCGACACCACTGCCCCACATATTGACCGCCCAACGACCATCCGCCGTTTTTCGAATCCACCACATAAACCGGGTACTGCCTGTGTCGGTCTTGAGATCTGCCCCGTTGCAGTAAAAGCCGGTGCCCGCGCTGTGCTGGCTTGGACCGTTCTTGAAGTTCGACAGAAACCGCTCCGTTAGCGGAACCTTGAACCTCTGGCGGACCTCCGACACCTTCGTGCCCGCGTTGTACTCGTATCGGTCAATTTCGAACACGAGAAAACCACTCGTCCCCCCCGCCTGGGCCAAGGGGGAGGGGTTGGAAAGGAGCAATCGAGGGCGGGATGGAGTGTTTCGAGCAGGGATGTTGTCTCGGTTCGTGGCACAGCCTCCGCAGACCATGAGGGTGGCCGCAATAAGAAAGAGGGCTTTCGTCTTCATTGGCTGGCGTTGTCCAGGTACCCTATAACGTTCAATAACCCAAGCGCCGCAAGCCTCGGACGCGGTCAAAACCCGCGTCCCGGCTCACCAGCGACTGCGCATAATAACGGCAAAAGCCCGCGATCCAGTTATCGTTTTCCCCCAGCCGACCTCCCGCCCGCATTAACTCCCGATCCAACCCCGCGGCGACGTAGGCCACCTCCGGCGTCAGGCGCAGAATCCGGTAAGGCGCAAGAAACGCGCGCGCCTGGGCGGTGGAATCGAAAATGACCGCAATCTCGCCCGCGCTGATGACGGTGACAAAAAACGGCTGCCGGCGGTGCCGAGCCAGGAAGCTTCTCGCGGGGCCGATCACTCCCCGTTCACGCTCTCGCCGGAAGTCCGACAAGAACGTCGTGTCAGCAATCATAACCGAGAGCGTTTTGAGCGGCGGCCTCGGCCAGCGAGCATCGCTCGCTCCAGCTTTGGATTGGCCTTGGGAACACCGTGCTTGGCGAAATGGTCCTCCACCTCGCCGCAGGTGTTCAACCGTTCCGGCAACTCCCGCAAGACCATTTCCGAAAAGCTCTCGCCGGGTTCCTTCAGCTTCTTGAGTCGCTCGTAGGCGGGCTTGCTCAGGGTGATATTGATGCTCATAGCGCGATGCACACTACACGAACCCGCTTCGATCCGCAAGCTGCCCACTGGGCACGCTGGACGCGGCGACCAACATCAGCCCGCTCAGCGGCGTGCTCGACTCAGTTGAGGCCCTCTCGTCGGCGGAACAGGAGGACCTCGTCACCATCCGATGGCTCGACTCCGGGATAGGCTTCGAATGAGTTCGCGAAGGTGATGGCGGCCGTGCTATGGTTGCGCCCGGATGCATTTTGAGCGGCTATTTGTGGAGAACGCGCGTCACGTTCGCCAGCGTGAGCATGACTTCACGGCCGGGCCTGGACGTCTCCGGCGGTGGAATGTGCTGACCGCCGGCCAGCCCGGCTCGGCGGTCCTGCGGGCGCTGGCCATGGCCGGCCTGGGCTGCCAGCAACTGGAGGAGCTTGCCCGGCGCTCGCCGTTGGAGTTGGGGCGGCGGCGCGACCAGCCGGTGCGGGTGGAGTTTGTCCGGGTCCGCCACGCTCCCCAGGAACGCGGTCCAACGAGTCCTGCGCGGCGCCATATTGGTTGGTGGCTGGAGCCGGGGAACCGGTGTGGCGCCGTGTGCCGAGCCAGCTTGCGCTACCGCGATCCTTCCATCCCGGCAGGTTCGCCAGAATCAGGGCGGTGCAACACTGGCCGGCTGGTTCTGGGCTACGGGCACAGGGTTCGCCCCCGTGCGGGCACGGATTCCTTCCACATCTATCCGGACCAGCGCCTGAGGCGGTGCGCAAGTTTATTCGAGTTGAAGGCGGACCTCACCGACCCGGTGGCATTCCTCCGTCGGTTGCACTACAAAGCTCGTTACCGCGCCGGGCGCGCCCGAACGCTCCTGGGCCGGCTGAGCGCTGACTTGAGCGCATGGCTCGGCTGGGATTTGGCCCGCAGCCTGGAGAGCGCAACCGCGCTGGAAACCCGCTGGCAGGCCACGCCCGCACCGGTTCGGGCGGGGGCTGTCGTCGTCCTGGATATTGCGCGCCACGTGTACGACGCCGCCAGCCGCCTGGAAAACCGCGACCCGCTCCAGCAGCCTGGTGTGGTTGTTTTCAACCAGCCAGGAGCCTGGTGCGATTCGAGCCGGCAGAGGGAGTTTTTCGAGCTGCTGGACGCGCTTTTTCCCCGCATCCAATTCTTCATCGCGCTTTCTGCGCCGGGGCGGCGGCGATTCCCGGCGCGGCTGTCGGCGCAAAGCCTGCCCATTCCTGAACCCCAGCCGCGCCCTCAGCCGGTGCCACAAATGCGCCTGCCGCGCGGGACACTGCTGCTGGTCGATGTGGACGGCACGCTACCGAATTTAGCCCTGATGAAGCTGAGCCGGCACTGGAAGGAGCGGGGCAGAAAGGTGGCGTTGGCGCGCGGGATCAAGGAATTGGCCCAAGCCGAGGCGGTGCTGGCCAGTTCGGTCTTCGGCGTTGCGCCCTCCCTCCGGCGAATTGAGGTCCTGCGCCGGCGCTACGGCGAGAGGCTGCAGGTGGGCGGTTCGGGCGTGGACCTGCGTTTGCGCCTGCCGCCGGAAATCGAATCCCTGCCGCCGGATTACGCGCTCTATCCGGAGTTGGGGGAGCGCGCGCTGGGGTTTCTGACGCGCGGCTGTCCTTTGCGTTGCCCCTTCTGCGTGGTGCCGCTCAAGGAAGGCCCGCCCCGGCTGGTCAGCGACCTGGACACGGTGCTGCAAGGGCGGCGCCAACTCATCCTCCTGGACGACAACCTGCTGGCGCATCCCGCGGCGCTGACTTTGCTCGAGGAGATGGCCCGCCGGGACGTCGCGGTCAACTTTAACCAGACCCTCGATCTACGCTGGTTGACGCCCGAATCGGCCGGGCTGTTGCGCCGCATTCGCTGCTCGAATCCCGCCTTCACCCGGCGCAACTACTACTTCAGCCTCAACGACGCCCGACGCCTGGAGTTGGTGCGTGAGCGCTACGCTCTGTTGCAAACAACGTGCCGCGACAATGCCGAGTTCGTTTGCATGTACGGCTTCAACACCAGCCTGGCCGAGGACGTGGCACGGTTCCGCTTTCTGCGTTCGCTGCCGGGGGCTTACGTCTTTGTGCAACGCTATCGGCCGCTGCCAGGCGGCCCCGCGCCCGATCTGGGCCGCCTGTTCGACGACCGGGCCGAGGCGCTCATCGAAGAATTGCTGGGCATCGTCTTCCCGCAAAACATGAAGAGCATGGAGACCTATTACCGCTGGCTGGCCCTGCAATACGCCGCCCAACGCGGACGCATCCACTATCGCCTGGTGGAAACTCTCTTCCGTTTCAATGGACGCCCCAGAATGGGCGGCTTTCTCCAACGCCTCCAGGAACTAATCAACGGCGACGGCCCTTCCGCTGCATTGTGACGTCTCGGCCGGACCCGCAAACAATGCATGGAACCGCCACTGACGCGGAAGACACGGGCGTCACAAAAGCGCCAAGGTAGATTCGCCAGCCATCCACGATCAGGACGAACGGCGTGCCGGGGATGGAGGGATTCGGCAGGCGCTTGAAGGCCCCGGGGGTCAGCGTCAGCCAATGTTTCTTCCAGTTTTCCCTTGAGCACCTTGCGCACCTTGAACGTTGTCTCGACGCCGCGAAATCTCGACCAGGGCGCGTTCGGCCGGCCAAAACCCAGCGAGTTCGTTTCGTTCAAATCTTTGTTCGCAATGGGCTGGGCGATCACAATCAGATCGGAAAACCCCGATACTTGGGCCTCCGGCCAGGGCGGCACAAGGCGTGCCCAGGCGCTCCCGCCGGCCGCAGCCCACGCCAACACCAGGGTGAGAATCAGCTTCTGTTTCATCCGATTGCTCCTTTCACGCCCGCTCGACATGAGCGCAAAGCAGGGGAGAGAGCGGAGGATCATCTTTAGGTTCATTGTCGTATGTTGGCTAATCGTAGGCTCGCGGCTCTTTGAGCCTCTTCTCTGCCTCCGATGTCAGAAGCTTGAAGATTTGCCGTTCCGAATACGGGTGGTAGGCCTCCCATCTCCCAAAGGTCGGAGGTAGCGGAATGATGATGTCGTCCGACTTCGCGTGCAGCCACACCGCAACGAAAAGAATAGACGGACAGTCCAGGCGGCGGAGCTCATAGCGTTGCGCTTGCACCTTTGGCAGATGTTCGGCTCTCCGCATCGCCTGCCGCGTTTCATTGGAGAAGTCGGATTTGTAAAGCCCGGCGAAACTGAGCTTCGTTCCGCTCTTGTCGGGCATCAACTCCATTGCGCCGGCGGCGTTGGTTCCGCGCAGGAGCAGGTAAATCCAACCGCCGGGCTTTGCGGCGGACAGCAAGTGCCCGGACGCCAGATTCGTTAGTCCGACGAAATAGCCGCGGTAAGGTTCGGCAATGGTCAAGTCCGAGACCCGCGAAACGCCAAGGAACTTAAGGAACTGTGGGTCTAGATGTCCCGCGACAATCTGTCCCCCACCCTCCGGCGCTTTGGGATAGGTGATTGTGGCCTTGCAGTTCCGCTGGAGCAGGATGCTCCCAGCGAGCGTGATGCAGAGGCAGAGGGGCAGGCTGGTTTTCATCGGCTTTTTCCTATGCCGAGTCTTGGCTTCGTTTCAGATTTAGGGACGCACCGGCATACTCGTTAGACGTAAGCGGTGGAGGTTTTGCTCCGGGAAAGTCACTCAGGCTTCGGGGCTCGGCGATGGATTTGCCGACCCTCTCGAGCAACCCGCACTGGATCAGAACAATCCCGCTTTCTACACGCGCCAATGGAGTATTGGAGTTTCCATCACTCCGCCGCTCCATTTCGGCTGTCGCAACGCTGTGTGCTTCGATTGGCTGGCCGGGTCTTATTTCAAGCCGTAGCGCTTTTTGATTTCGGCCTGGGTGAGGTGCGGTTTTCCTTCGTCGCGCACACGGGCTTCCACCAAGTCCAGATAATCTTCCAGGTCCTCCAGTTGTTCGCGCAGCGCGGCGATTTGCTGGCGCTTTTGCGAGATGGCGCGCGTGACGGTCTGTTGCACAACTCTAGTCATAAACGTCCTTTCGATGGCCAATTCGGCGAACCACAATGGCATCATCCTCGACATCAAACAAGACGCGATAATCGCCCATGCGCAGGCGGAACGCGGCGTCGGTGCCATGCAGACGCTTAATGTTGCCGTGAAGGCCATGCTCCAGCCGCTCGAGCTTGCGCAGGATTTGCGCGCGTGGGCGTGCGGGCAAGTTGTCGAGGTCTTCCAGAGCCGAATCGCTGTATTCGATTTGATAGTGATCCCCGTTCACGATTGCGAATCCATTCTTGCGCTCGCAAACGAACCGTGTCGAGAAAATCTGTGCCCCTTCGTAACTGCTCAGGGGGTGATAGGAGCGCGGACGCCAGACAGCTTGGCCTGAGCAGTTACCCCGCTTCTTCATTGCCTCACCAGGCTCTCCACCGGCTTGAGGAGCCCGTCGGCTCGAAACCCGCGGTAGCAAATGATGCCGTTGCGGTCCAGGACATAAATCGTGGGCCAGCCTTTGATATTCCAGGCGGTGGCGATCGGCCCTTGGCGGGCGTCGCGGAAGGAGGGCCAGCTCATCTCGCACTTTTTGGCAACCGCTTTGGCCTTGGCGGTATTGTCATCGGCATGAACGCCAAGGATAGCAAACGGTTGGCCGGCCATCCGGTCCTGAAGCTTGCGCAGCGGCTCCACATCGTCAGGGTACGCGCAGCCCGCGCTCCAGAAATAGAGAACGACGACCTTGCCCCGGTAATCGCCCAGGTCCAGCGGTTGACCGTCCAGGTCTTCACCCCGAGTCTGCGGGGCCGGCATGCCAATGAGAAGATGTTGCAGTTCATAAAGCTCCGGCTTTGCCAGGTCCGCCAGCCGGGCGCCGTTTCTGTTCACGTCGCCGAAGTCCGAGATGACGCGCTCGAAGAGCTTCGTCGCCTCAGCGGTCGCCTTCTTGTTCTTACCGTAATCCGCGCTGGCCTTGGACAATACCGCCAGTGTATAGCAGGCGTTACCCTGGACCACCGGATGCGGGTTCTTGGTCATCATCGCCTGCAGCAGAATCGTGGAGCAGGAGGGGCGCATCCGCTCCAATTGCTCGCTCAGATACACCAGGTTGGCGTCGCGGATATGGTTCTTGACGATCACCGCCGCGGCCTGGTCCACGTCCGGCCCATCCGGCGTGTTGAAAATGATCCACTGCGCGGCCCGGAGGGCGTCGGGCGTGCCGGGTTCGGTCGCCAACAGGTCCATCAACTCGGTGCGATTGGGCGGAGGCTGGGACTTGGCCGTTTTGCACGGAAGGTTTTCCGAAAGGCCGCTCCCTGTCCAATAGCCGATTCCCCTGCTGATGCGGTCGTCGCAGACGTCGGTTCCCACCTTCATCCCCAGCCCGGCGAGGGTAAAGGACGCCGGATCGACCTCAATGCCCAATTGTGTTTTCGTGCGCGCGACCGACTGCTGCGTGATAGGGTGCCCGTGTCTGTAACTCACGGTGGTAATGGCGGTGGGGAACGGGTCTTCGGCGCTCGATGGATCGTAAGTGGACGTGGTGGTGTCGCCGTTCCAGCCAAACTGAAGGACACGGACCGGATGCGCTGCATCGACCCAAATGTCGCGCGTACCCCATCGTTGTCCTGCCGGCGGCACGCGAATGTGCCAAGCCAGGACCCCGTCCACTGTCTCTTCGCCCACGAGGCTGGCGGATTCCGGCCCGCTCAAACCCAACCACCACCCGACGCTCCCGCCGGGATACAGGGACAAGATAGTCGTGATACCCAGACAGTGCGGATCAAACAGATAGCCCCCAAATCCCTTGCGCGGATCGGAAATCTCCGCCGAGGGATGGTCTGAATCACTGGTTTCGCAATAATCCATCACCGAGGTTCCGTCATAAACCGTGACATGGTGGGACGCAAAGGCCTTGAGCAAGCCGGCGCGCACCGCTTCTTCCTGGTCCAGCCCTTGGGCGCGCATCTTGGCTTCCTGGGCCTTCGTTTCGTCCTCGCCCACGGCCGTGTAGGCGTACTCACGAGAAAAGGATTCGACTCGGCGCTTTTCCCCGTCGAACAGGGTTTTGACTCGCACCACGTTGGTGCTGGCGCGACTGCCGCGGAGCTCGACATGGGAGACCTGGAACTCCATTGAGCCGGTAACAATCCGCAAGCGGGCTTGCTCGATTCCCTCAAGCAATTTGACCGGGTCCGGCTGGGCCTGGGCTTCAAGGCCGTTGGTCTCGGCGCCGCTGGTGGCGGCGGCTTGAGCGCCGGGGTTTGTCCCCTGAGTCAAGCCAATCGACTGACCGTTCTGACTCTTCGGGCCCCGAGTCGGATTGCTCAGCAAGTGGGCCAGGAATAACACCGCGCCGACGACAAGAGCTGCCGATACCAGCGCCAATTTGCCCTTGGAAACCTGGAGCACCAGCCCGAGCAAGCCGGTTCCCGCTCCTGCCCCTGCGCGCGCCGCAAACCGACGAGAGGCCAGGCCGGCGGCCAGTTGGCTCGGGGCGGCCTCCACCGACCGCTCGGACAGGAGCGTGGTCAACGCGGCCACGGCGCAGGTCACGCCTAATGTTCCAAGCTGGGTGCGCAGCCGGTCCAGGGCCCGGCTGACCCGCATCTTCGCCGCGTCTTCGCTGACGCCCAACGCCAGGCCCAGGTCGCGCATGGTCTTTTGCTCGAAGAACCGGAGCAGCAGCGCCTGCCGGTCCTTCTCCTCCAGCCCGTTGAGGGCTTCGTCGAGGGTGGGGGCGATTTCATTCCAGGAATCATTTTCGGTGCGGTCAGGTTGCATGGCGGCGGCTTTCTCTTCCCGCAAGCGTCTTCGGCTTTCGGAGCGCCAGAGGTCGATGGAGACGTGGACGGTTGTGCGGTGCAGCCATGCCACCAGTTCGGCATCGCTGTGGAACTTCGGAACCGCTTTGGCCAGCCGGATGAAGACGAGTTGCGCCACCTCCTGCGCAAGCGCCAGGTCCCAGACGCGCCGCTTGGCCACCGAATAGACGAGGTTGGTGTAGCGGCGGACGAGCTCGCCAAACGGCCCGTCTGCCTGCGTCTCTCGGTACTGAGCCAATAAGTCCGTTCCGTTCATTCCACAAAGAGAATCGGCACCGGCCCCCAAAAGGTAACACCCAAATTGGCCCTCAGTCGGTCCGGGCTTTGGCGCCGCCCGGGCCGCACAGAGGCTCCCCCCCTTGGGCCTTTCCTCGTCCAACACTTCACTTCACCTTTTGCCAGCCTTTCAACTCGAAGAGCCGCGTCTTCAAATCGGCGGCCTTCGCCAGGCCCGCTTGGAGCACCTTGTCGGCCAAGAGCTTCTGGATCTGCGGCTTGGTCAGGGCGGTAATGAAATGAAACTCCGCCTTCTGGGCCGCTTCCTTTTGGTCGGAGCGGATCATGCCCCGGTCGCCCACCAGGGTCACGCCCCGGCAACCCAACTCCTTCTTCACCAGGAGCGCGGCCGCCGCGCAGGCACCGGCCAGCCGCACCATGGCCAGCAGCGAGGTGCCCGGGCGCAGCACCCGGGCCAGGACCTGCCAGTAGCTCAGTTCCGCTTCATGGGTGACGCCCAGGGCCTTCTTGATGCCCAGGCGCTGGGCGACCTGATCGACCACCCACAGGGCGCCGAAGCTTTCGGCCTGGCGCTCGCGCAGAGAGCCGTTCGAGGCCTGGAGCAGAGATGTATAATTGATGTCATACCTATATAACATGCCTACAATTAGCATAAAGTCAGGCCTCGATGATCTAGGCTACAGGGCGGGGCGTTATGCGGTTTTAGGGCCTAAAATTGGTTGGAAGTTCCGTTGAAACCTCACGTCCGGGCGCAGTGGGCCGATCAGGAAGAGAACACAAAACAGGGCCAGCAGCGGCAGGATTCCATAGCCAATGAAGACCGGGGTGTAGCCAAAGCGACCGATCAGCCAGCCCGAGAGCCCCATGAACAACATCCCGCCAAAGCCCGATCCCATGCTCGCCAGCCCCCATACGGACGCCACCGCCCCTTTCGGGAACACGTCCGCCGGAAACGCCAGGGTATTGGCCAGGTAACCCGTGTAACCGAAGGTCGTCACGGACACTAAGGCGGCGGTAATAAATAAAGGTATCAACTTTGGATACGTTGTGGTAGGATGACCACGGATGAGTCCTATCGCGATGCTGAAGCAGAAGTTGCGAGCCATTTGGCCGCTGTTAAATGAGCGGACGAGACGTTTGACGGCAGCCAACGAAGCGATGCAGTTGGGGTATGGCGGGGTCTCCCTGGTCCACCGGGCCTGTGGGCTGTCTCGGAAGGCCATCGCCAAGGGGATTGGCGAGATTCAAGCCGGAGACTCCTCACTGGCCGAGCGGATCCGGCGCCCGGGGGCGGGACGCAAGAACCTCAAAGTCCTGGATCCGGGATTAGCGGCGGCGCTGGATGAGTTGATTGAAGGCGGCACTCGTGGCGATCCCGAGTCGCCGCTGCGCTGGGTCTGCAAGAGCACGCGCACCCTGGCGGCCGAATTGACGCGGCGGCGTCACCCCGTGAGCTATGTCCGGGTGGGCCAATTGCTCCACGAGCAGGACTACAGTCTGCAAAGCAACCGTAAGCTGGAGGAAGGGGAGGACCATCCGGACCGGGATGCGCAGTTTCGGCATATCAAGAATGCGGTAAAGCGGGCGCTGAGGGTAGGGGCGCCGGTGATTTCGGTGGACACCAAGAAGAAGGAGTTGGTGGGCAACTACGCCAATGGGGGGCAGCAGTGGCAGGTGGCCAAGCACCCGACACGGGTCAAAGGGCACGATTTTGCGGCTCCGGAGGTGCCTCGGGCCTATCCGTATGGGATCTATGATATCGGACGGAACACCGGATTTGTGAACGTGGGGACGGACCACGACACGGGGGCTTTTGCGGTGGCGTCGATCGGGGGCTGGTGGCGCTACGAAGGCCGAGCGATCTATCCGCATGCTCAGACGCTGCTCATCACCGCCGATGGCGGAGGCAGCAATGGTTGGCGTCTGCGACTTTGGAAATTGGAGTTGCAGCGTTTTGCCGATGAGAGCGGGTTATCCCTGTCGGTCTGCCACTTTCCGCCGGGCACCAGTAAGTGGAATAAGATCGAGCACCGACTCTTCTCGTTCATTTCCTCTAACTGGCGAGGCGAACCGTTGCGAGACTACCAGACCATCGTGAACCTGATTGCTAGGACCACGACCGCCAAAGGACTGAGCGTGACCTGTCGGCTGGATCGCCGCCAGTATCCGACGGGCAGAAAGGTGAGCGCCCAGGAGATGAAGGAGGTGAACCTGCGGCGCAACACGTTCCACGGAGAGTGGAACTACGTGATCGAGCCCCATCAGCGCAGCCGTTAGTAAGCAAAGTGTCGGATTCCAGGCCGCTACGTATTGTATCAGGATAGGCCCAGCCACACAATACGTTGTAGTCGCCAAGATCCTTTGCGAGAATACCCCGACTTGATACCTTTATTTATTACCGCCGCCTTACGTCTGGGGATGGGCTATCGAGTGGGTGTTCTTCTTTGTCGAGATCACCGCCGCACTGCTCTATCTCTACGGCTGGGACAAACTGGAAGCGCGGCTGCATGAGTGGTTTGGGTGGATTTACTTCATTGCCGGCTTCGCCAGCATGGTGATTATCAACGGCATCATCACCTTCATGCTGCAGATCTCCTTGCCCTCCCCGCGCGCGGGCGTTAGACCCGGTTATCCATGGAAACGCCCAAACCGCCGCCGAACACGGCGAAGCTTACGCCAAACGACCTGGTTGTCGGAGGTCGCTACCTCCACGCCAACAGGCTCTTCATCCGCCAGATAGACGCCATTGAGGGCGACACCGTGGTGTGGCACGACCAGTACGGGCCGGGGCGGTGCGGCAGGAGAGCCTTCCTGAAGGCATGTCCGGTTGTCGCCACGGAGGAAGACGTCACGCGGTCCGATAGAGACTTGACGGAGATCTCCCGGATTTCTGAAGGTGAGTTCACCCTCCGCGACGAAGCAAATGCGCTCACCGCCTTTGCATTCCGGAACGGGATTCTGGAGGACCTGCACGCCGGCAAGCCCTCCCCGGTACTGAGCCAGCCTGGCTACAGCCGCATCACCGACGAGGAAATGAAGCGGCTGATGATCGAGGCCTCCGAAAAGCTCGCGCAGATGCTCCGCATGAAACGAGACGAGCCTGCCAGTTACGAAGATTTCATTCGGCGATACCAGAGGTTATATTGTCGAAATTGGCAGAGATGAGATGAAGACCACAGTTTTTCCTTCGGCCACCTCCGGGTCATTCTCCGTGACCCCCCGCGTTGAGCAGGGCATAGGGCACCGTCCTCTTCGGGCGTATCGCCTTTCGGCCTCCATAACCACCGCCTTCCTGGGCTTGGGCTTCCTTCTGTTGCCCGGCTTCCCAAGCCGGGCGGCTGATCCCTCGTCCGTCCCCCTTGGGATCAGCAACAGGGATGGAAGCCCGATGGAGAACACGACGGACCTGGCCAAAGACCGCTTCAGTCCCCCGCAGGAACCGGACCGGTCCGGGCCGGCCACATCGAACCAGCATGCCGAGGCCCTGTAATTCCGCCTGGTGCTCCCAGCAGAATCGTCCGAAGCTGCGGACAAGCTCCCTTACCCCCATGGCAGACAGGTCCACCCTCCCGAAATGATCCGCGTCTCTCGGAAGGTGTTGCTCGACGGGTCGGCGGTGAGCCAGGCGGGCCTGGAGTTCTCATCGAATGGGCGGCGCCAGATCGTTGTGCAATTCACTCCGGCGGGAGCACAAGCCTTTACGGCGATCTCGGCCACGAATATCAATCGCCGGCTGGCCATCGTTTACCATGGCCAGCTCGTCCTTTCGGTCTTCACGATCCGGGGTCCACTCCGCGGCGGAAAGGAAGTCATTACCGACGACCATGCTCCGCACATGGCTCTCACAATTGTGGATTGCCTCAACCGCGCTGTGGTCCGCACGAGGCAAGCCTGGACTTTCAGGTATCCCGTGGACACCATCCTGCCGGCTTTTCCACCTGCCCCACCCGGCCAAGTGCCGGGCAAGCCGACATGGCCGTCCTGGCTGGACCTCGACCTGCGTCACGCGGAAACGCATTCGACGATAGCTTGGGAGACTCGCGCCGGCCACGACTGGATAGCTACCAACGGCATGGATGTCGTCGCCGAGATCGCCCCGGCCACCGCGCTACAGGGGATGGCCATTCCGAGGGGCCTCCATGTCCCTGTGCTGTTGGGGTTTGATATGGTGCTCACTCCAGCCCCCACCAACGGCTGGGAGACGGTGACTCCCGGTGACGTGGTGGAAGACTGGCATCTCAACCACACGGCGCCGCGCCGGATGCACCAAATCGTAGCGGCGCCGGGCAAGCCGGATACCTACCTGTTTCTGACGCGCGAGGGCGGAAGGGGCATTCTCCAGATTCTTGGTCTGGCCAGCGAGCCTGGCTGCGTGAAGATTCGTTACAAGCTGGCCGAAAGGACATCGGAAGAACCCCCTGACGAGGCACCGGTCATTGCCAAAGGCATAGTCACCGCAGGTTCCAATGTCGGACACGTTGGAGCCAGGGTGCTCTATGACCCCTCGCTTAACACTAACTCCATGCAGTTGACCAGCTTTCCCATGCCAGAGCATCCCACAAGCAATGATGTTGTCCTTAAAGCCTGGGATGCGGCGGGCCAGGAAATCAGGGTTCTGTT
This sequence comes from bacterium, assembly GCA_021784555.1. GTDB lineage: Bacteria > Verrucomicrobiota > Verrucomicrobiia > Limisphaerales > UBA8199 > JAJYHY01. Next base: position 23,861 of record JAJYHY010000005.1, on the reverse strand, counting down.
CCGGGGCGCGATTGGAATTTCCAATCTCGGACATATCGGATATACTGGCATTTGCCTGCTCCAGGTCCCGGCCTCGAGGCTCCCCAAAACGGTCGAGGTCTGGGTTCGCAACAAACACTACACCATAGGATTCGGCAATGTGCGAACCAGCGCCGAGGTTGAGAATGAGGTACGTCGCGTCCTCTCGGAGGGGGTGATAATCTGGTCGCCTGCGGAAGCGCACGCTGGAGATGAGAGTTCCGCCGCATCCCGCCCTGATGAGTTCATCGGCGAAGCGCCGGATTGGACCTTTTCCGTCAGTCTTGTTCGCCGCAAGGGCCGAGTCGGCTATTGGAGTTTGGCAACCCCGGGCAGTGGGCCACGCTATCCGCTCTCCTTTGGGCTAAGCCAAATGTTGTTTGAGAAGGCGGCGAAGAGCAGCCATCTCTTCCAATCAAGCCAAGAAAGCGTCCGTTGATTTGAAGCAATCCGACGGCCCCCAATTCTACTGACCGGGAGGGTGAGCATTCGGTTTTATGTTCGGGTCCGGTGCCGTGGCCAGCTTGTTTGGGCGCCCGCATAGTCCGGTTTGGGGCGGATGGCCGTGGCCGGTGAATTTCACTCCGCACGCCCCGCCACGTGCATCCGCCGGATCTTCATTCCAACTGCCTGCCTATTGCCCAAGCTGGCCTGCCTCGCTAAGATTCCGCCATGAAGATGGCGTTCATGGCCAGGTGGCGGGCGGGTTTCATTCTCGCGGCGATGTGGAGCAATGCGGTGACGGGTGTGATGTATGGGCAGTGGGCCAACGGCCTGTCCACCAACGACAATTATTTTCCCATCGGCGTATGGTTGCAGCGGCCGGAAGACGCCGCTCAATGGCTGGCCGCCGGGGTCAATCTCTACAGCGGCCTGTGGAAAGGACCGACTGCGAATCAGTTGGACACGCTGCGCGCCGCGGGCATGCAAACGATCGTTGCGCAGAATAGCACCGCGCTCGCTTACACGAACCGATTGTCCGATGGCCGTCCGGTCATCGTGGGCTGGCTCTTGGATGACGAACCGGACAACGCCCAGCCCAATGGCAGCGGCGGATACGGTCCGCCCATTGCCCCGGCCGCCGTCCGGCAAATTTACCAGCGATTCAAAAGCAACGACCCGTCGCGGCCGATCCTTCTCAATCTAAGTCAAGGCATCGGCTGGGACAACGCCACCTGGTATGGCCAGGGGGGGCACATTGTGCCTGGGCGCGATTACCCGCAATACATTCTCGGCTCCGACATCATCTCTTTCGATATCTACCCGATGACGAGTTCCGACCGCGCGGTGGCGGGAGACGCCTGGCGCGTGGCGCTTGGCGTGGACCGTCTGCATCAGTACGCCCCACCCAACCACATCGTCTGGTGCTTCATCGAAACGGGTGACATCCATGGCACCGGCCGCGAGGCAACCGTCCCGCAAATCAAAGCCGAAGTGTGGATGGCCATCATTCACGGTGCGACCGGCATCGACTACTTCATCCACGGCAAAAGCTCCGTAACCGCCTTCGACGAACGTGCTCTGCTCCGTCTGGAAAACGCCGCCCGCTTGGCCGGCTTCACCGAGATCAACCGCGAAGTGCATTCCCTCGCCCCGGTGCTGAAAACGCCATCTGTCCCCTGCCTGGTTACCATTACCAATCTCGCCGGCGCCAGCGAAGTTGATTTCATGGCCAAACAGCGCAACGGCGCGACCTATGTTTTCGCGGTGGGCATGCGGAACGCCGTGACGACCAAAGAATTTCACTTCCAGAATCTTACCAACAATCAGATGGAAGTGATCGGTGAGCATCGCACCGTGACTCTGAGCAATGGGTCATTCAGCGACACATTCAACGGTTATGTGGCGCACCTTTACAGTACCGCTTTGTGAGTGACAGGCGCCTCGGCGGTAGCTTGATCAAACCCAGGATGCTTGACTGGACGCGCATGGGCGCAAGCCTCCTTTGGCAACAAAGCGCCAGCGCGGCCCGGCGTGTCGGGCGATGCGCCGGGGGCGTTGCACATCCTACTGAGGCAGACGCCTGAAGCCGGCGGGCGTTTTGAGATCGCGGATGTCGTTATCATACACGCCATTGATGCCTTCGATGGAATTGTTTCTGATGGCGGCGGTCATGCCCTGAGCGTCCAGTTCGAAGGCCGTAGGCACCTCGGTGGAAGAATTGACCGGATACCAAAAATAGGCTTGGTTGCGCCGAAAGACGACGGCGTCGCAACTGTGGCCGGCGCAGTAAGCCACCTGGGCGTCGCGCACGACGTTGAATTCGACAATCGTGCCGGTGATTGACGCGGCGGTGTCTGTTACGCCCACGGACGCAGGCCGGCTGGTGAGGAGCACGCCTTGGGCGCGGCTGCGGATGAAGGAATTGTGGCGAAGGACGTTGCCCAGGGCGCGAGGAAACTCGACGGGTAGGTTGTTTGCGTCTCCGCTGGTGACCAACGCGCCGACGCTGCAGTCTTCGACACGGTTGCCTTCGCAGACGTTCCAGAAGAGCGGGCTGATGCCGCGGTTCCAGGTGCGCGGCATGGAGGAGGCCAGCGTGGTGCCGTTGGCGTAAAGGAAGATGCCCGGCTTGCGCTGGCGGGCGATCGTGTTGTTGGCGACGACGTTCTCCACGCAGGAAATCCACAGTTGAATGCCGGTCATGCCGTCAGCGGTGTAGTTGCCCACGATCAGGTTCTGGTAGAACCCGGTGCCCACGGCAACAACGGAGCCTGGCCCCGGCGCGACGTTCCACGGATAGTCGAGGACCAAGGTTTGCCCTTCGCGCTTGAGAACGCGCCGGGTTTGGCCTTGTCCGCGGCCCTTGAAGACGGACACGAAGTATTCATAGATCGGCGGCTCGGCGCTGCCGTCGTCGAAGTCCGGCGGCCAAAACGGGGTTTCATGGCCGGCCGAGTCGTGGGCTAGATCCCGGCGGCGCACACTGCCCAGGCGGCTGTCAGGAGTGGGCGGGATCGTTTTGGGCAGGATGACGCTCTGGTTGCCCGCGCTCGCCAGGGGGCCAAAGTAGGCCGTGCGATAATTGCCCTCGAAGAGGATCATCTCCCCGACGTTCTGGTCGGTGCCCGCCACGCCGCCGAACCGGGCCTGCCCAGCGCCTACAGCGGCGCCGGGGCCGTTGGGTTTCTCGACGCCGTTGTCGGCTATCCAATTGTGGACGACCGAGCCGTGGCCGGTTGAGAACCAGAGCAGGCGCCGCGCGGTCGGGCCGCCAGCCTGAGCGTCAGACGGAGAGGCAACAACATTGCTTTCGATGATACACTCCTCGATGGGTTCGGTGCGTCCGAGGATGGCAGCCTCGGCGTTGCCACCAAAGCGAGTGACGGAGACCAGCCGGTTGCCAATGAATTGGCTTTGCCTCGCGCCAGAGAGAAAGAGCGGGGCGCGTCCGAAGAGGTCGTTGCTCAGGACCTGGGCGTGGTCCACGTAACGGAGATAGATGCCGCAATTCTCGCCTTGCTTGCCACCGCAGTCGGCTACGCGAACGCGCTCGACAACGCAGTTGGTGATCCAGCGAAGGGGTTGGGGCGCGGCAATCGCGACCCCGATGTTGACCTGCGCGTCGCCGAAGAGGCTTAGGTCCCGCAACCCCGCGCCATCTCCGGCGAGCCACACCGCCGCATGGTCGCCTCCCGGCAGACGGCCCGCCTTGGAAATGAACCGTGTGCAATCCTCCGCCTGAAGGACGAGCACGCCCGAACCGCTCGCCGGAAACGGGTGGTCCGAAGGGACGTATTGCGGGTCGAGCGCAAAGACGAATGCGTCCAGGGAGATCCCCCCGCCCTTGAGGTTCCTCCAGGTCAACGTATGCCGGCCCGCCGAGAGTTTCAGGGTGGCAGACTTCGACCATCGGAACGCGCCCCAACCGCCGGTGTTCGGCAGATTCATCAGCGGCACTGGCGCCCCGCCGTCCACCGACAAGGCGTGATTCCCACTGACGCCACTTTGGCCCCAGGGCGCCATGTCGGTTGCATACCGCAACCACACCGTCCACCGTCCAGCCTTTGGGACATCGATTTCGTACTCCATACGGTCGCCCGGAGTCTGGATGCCGCCCGGGGCCTGGTTCCAACCGGAGTTGTGCAACCGGGCGAAGGAGGCCGTCGGATCCCGGAAAAGCTGAAGGGTGGTCTCCTCGCGGCCGGCACCGACGAGCATGACCTTTGCGGGAATCCGCAGCGTGCCGCTGAATTGGAAGGTGCCGGGGGCCAACCGGACCATTCCGCCGGCCCGCGTCGAAAGGTCTTCCATAGCGTTGCGAATCTCCTGCGCCGTCGCGCCAGCCTTGAGCTCTTTGACGCGCGCGCTTTCCGTCGAAGCGGAGGATGAAGGCCAGGAACTGCGAGCAGCGGGAATGACGCGCAACGGTACCGGGCCGCCCCAGCCGAACTTGCCACCCGCACCCGCATGAACCCAAACCTGGTAGTTGCCAGGCGACAGGTCCGTAGGGAGCCGAAAGGTAACGGCGTATTTGCCCGGCTTGACAATGTCTGGCCAAATCCCGGTCTTGCCCTTTTGGCAAAGATAGACGAAAGCGCGGGCGGAGTCGGGCCGGCGCGAAAGGTTGCGTCCGAAAACCCTGACCTCGGCGCCGGCAGGAGCGATGTCGGGCCCGCACCACCAGGGTTCTGGTTGGTTGAGCACGAACGGGACTGACCAACCGGCCTGGTTCTTGACCCACACCAGGAAAGGGCCGTCGTGGGCCGCCTCTGGGAGCGTGGCGGCCAGGTAACCGTTAGTGAGGAATTGCACTCTGGGGCGCCAGGCCTGTCCGGCAAAAGCGTTGGCGCTAACGCCCCAGGCGAAAACGTTGGTGGTCAGTCTTTGGCCTACCAGAAAAAAAGTCTCGTCCGGGCCTGCCTCCCGAGAGTTCTCAAAGATCAGCGGGCTGCCGTCTGCCACCGGGCGGTTTGGTGGCTCGAAGGTCTGGCCCGGAGTTTCGGGCGTGGGGTTAGGGACAGCCGCCAAGCCCGTCAGTGCCAGCAACAAGAGGAGCAGCAGGCGCGAGTTCAGACGGCAGGGACTGGATGGCGTCCGGTCGAAGTCGGACGGGACACGCATGGAGGCAACATTGGGCTGCATAAGTTAGAGGCAGCATAGGCAAAAGCACGCCCACCGTCTATCAGAGACGAATTGGCGTAATGCAAATCCAGGAGAAATCTGTAGCCCAGCTTCTTCGCCGCCTTGGCCTCGGCGAGGGTATGGGACAGATCGTTTGGCAAGTGCTGGGCGACCGGTTCGACGAACAGGCGCAGGCGAATAGAGACCCTCTTCGTGTTGTTCACTGCGTTAGACGATTTCTGTTTCACCCGATTCCTCCCGCATCTTGGCGGCGACGCAACGGCTCTATGACCGGGCCCGCTGGGCCACCGAAAAAGGGCTGGCCCGCGTGGTCCGGGAGGGCTTGGCGCCGACCATCCGCCACCGGACTTGCCCCCGCTGGCCAAATCCGCTTGGGCTTCACCTCGGGAGCCGGCGCCGAAGGCATTCCACCCGATCCCGTTGGCAACTTAATCCTCGCTGGCCGGCACACGTTGCACGGACCTCCCTCGCGCCCATTTGCCGTCGGCCCCACGGAAACCTCCTCATCTTTTCCCGCCCGCCAAGCCGGCCACCAACTCGTGCCGATTCCCGGTGGACTTGGCCTCACTGTTGCCGGTAAGTTGCGCACATGAATCTTACTTTGAGACGCGGCAAACCAGTCGACGGCCCGGCGTGCGGCCAGATATGTTTCGACGCTTTCGGCACAATCTCCAACCACCACAACTTCCCGCCGGACATCCCGTCAACGGAGATGGCAACGGGATTCTTGACAACGCTGCTGTCGCGCCCGGACGTTTATTCGGTCATTGCCGAGGCCGGCGGCAAGATCATCGGCAGCAGTTTTTTGTGGGAGGGCGACACCATCGCCGGCATCGGGCCGGTCACGATTGACCCGAAACACCAGAACGCTGGCGTCGGGCGGCGGATGATGGAAGACATGCTGGCGCGGGTGGCGGAAAAGAGCTTTGGCGGCGCGCGGCTGGTGCAGGCGGCGTTTCACAACCGCTCTTTGTCGCTTTACACGAAACTCGGCTTTGACGTGCGCGAACCGGTGGCATGCATCCAGGGCGCGCCTTTGAAAGAATCCTTGCCCGGCTTTTCCGTCCGCCCGGCCATGGAAGACGACATCGCGGCGTGCAGTCGTGTTTGTCACCAAGTCCACGGCCACGACCGCAAGAATGAACTCGCCGGTGCGATTGAGCAGAAAACCGCGACGGTTGTCGAACGTGACGGCGTCATCACCGGCTACGCCACGGGCATCGGTTTTTTCACCCATGCCGCCGCACAAGGCAATGACGAGTTGAAGGCGCTCATCGCTGCTGCGCCGGAATTTGCCGGCCCCGGTTTTCTGTTGCCGGCGCGTAATGGCGAAGTGTTCCGCTGGTGTTTGATAAAGGGCTTGCGTGTCACGCAGCCGATGACGCTGATGAGCATGGGGTTTTACAACGAGCCGCGTGGCGCGTTTCTGCCCTCGATACTTTATTGAAGAGATTCAAGCGGGCAGAGGCGGCTTTGCAGTCCGATTCTGCCCAATCTTCCCATCACGCAGGCCGCTGGGGCCGCCTTGTGCTTTCTGGCGGTCCGGGCGCGCAATCCTCAAGGCAAATCCCCGGAGCCAGGCGGCGAGTTAAGGGTGGAGACGCGGAGCAAGAGGGCGTTCTCCCCGGACGCGCAGGCCGACGGGCGACACATAATGCCACGCCTGATTCTCCTGATTCTCAGGCGCGGCTTCAACGTAGATGCGGCCTGATTGCGGCCAGTCCGCGTTTGCGAACTGATCGTGGCCGTGTCCACCCTTCCAGCAAGTAGCCACTCCTTGGGCCGTGGCCTTCGGCGTGATGATGCAAGCCCTTTCGCAAGAAGCCTCCTCTGCTCGATCCAGGATCACAACCCGACGGCCCCTCAACGGGCGGTGAGAACCCCAAGCGCCGGAGAAAGGCAATCAGGCACCAAATCTGAGATTCCTGGCCCTCGTTGCACAAGCCAAACCGCCACGAACACCCCTGCCGAGAAAGAGCGGCCGCCATCCGGTCCCTCAAGCGTGCCCCCCCTTCCTGGTAAGCGGCGGAAAGGGGAACGGGACACTTTTGTCCCCTTCCTGGCAGGGGATTCAAACAGAGCTCAATGCGCCCAAGCCAACCACCCCATCAGGCCCGCCAACGCGGCGAGTGTCACGGGAATGCCCAAACGCGCGAAATCCCAGAACGAGATTTTGATTCCCATCTCGCGCGCCTGCTGCACTACGATGATGTTGGAGACACTCCCGATAACAATGAGGCTGCCGCCAAAACTGTTCGCCAGCGCCAAGGCGTAAGCCACGCCGGGCCGTCCCAGGTTGACCACCTTGAGCAGCAGCATCACCGCCGCCGAATTGCCGATTAGGTTCGACATCGCCGCCGTTGTCAGAGCCAGGTTGCTCGGCGCGTTCAGGTTGAAGCCGCCCTGCGCCAGCCAGTGAACGGCTTGCTCGCCGCAGCCGGTGGACTGAAACGCCCCGGCAACCACAAATAGCCCCATGAACAGCACCAGGATCGGCCAGTCCACCAGGCCCAGCAAATCCTCCGTGCGGAACTTCGGGCTGGCCAGATGAATGGCCGCCGCCGCAAGGGCAATAACCTCCTTGGGCAGGGAAGTGAAGAAAAGCCCGATGGCCGCCACCAGAATCACGATGCCTTTGATGGTGTGGACCTGGTTGAACGGATACGTTTGCTGCGCCGGCTCGCTTTGGCCGGAGGGGACGGTCAGCAGACGCTTCCGTGACATCCACCTGATAATTGCGAAGGCGGCGCCCATCGCAAAGACCACCGGCACGCTGCTCCAAACCAGGTATCGGCCGAAGTCCAGATGCGCGACTTGGCTAATCATCATGTTCTGAGGGTTGCCAATCAGCGTAGCCGCTGCTCCGATGTTGCTGGCAATGGCCAGCGCGACCAAAAACGGCACGGGATTAAGCGCCTTACGCAAGAGCGCCGCGCCGACGATTGGCGCGAAGACAAAGCACACAATATCGTGATTGAGAACAGCCGAAAGGCCCCCCGTGGCCGCCATCAGCAAGAGCAGGAATCGCGCGGGATGGCCCAGGCGACCTGCAATGGCGCCGGCCACTTTGTCGTAGAACCCGGACAGCCGGAGCTGAGCGGATATGACGAAGAAGCCGAACAACAGAAAAATCGTCGGCCAATTGATATAGGAAACCGTGCCAGACGTGCTGACGCCCCCGAAAATCATCATGGCAATCGCCCCAAGCAGCGCGATTCCGGCCCGGTTGAGTTTCAGTCCGGGCACGTGCCCCATCGCGATTCCGAGGTAAGTCAGACTAAAGACGAGGACAATAATTGTGGCGTTCACACATCCAGCGTTCCTTTCGGGCGCCGCTTTCGGATTTGTTCTTCGACGTTTTCTTCGGAGGGATTCTGGGCAATAATCCGCGCTATGTCAGGAAACTTTTGGCATACGAGATCCATCGCCTTGCGCAGACGCGCTACTTCCAGCTCAAGCGGGTGCTCTTTCTCCTTGGACAGATCGCCAACGTTGTAAACCGTTTTGAGGACGCTGTCCTTGATGTCCCGGCTGGAGATGTGGGCGTAGATCTCGCTCATGTCGGAATTGTGCCCCATGAGCTTCTGCGCAACCTTCGAGGGCATCTTGCTGTAGAGCTCGTGGGCCCGGGTATGGCGCAGGAGGTATGGGAAGATTTCCAGCCCCACCGCAGCCCCCATCTCCTTAATCCAGCGATGGCAGGTGACCTTCGCCAAAGGCTCATTGTTCTTCGCCAGTGATGGAAAGACATATTCGCTCTGCGCCATTTCAAAGAGCTTTTGCAAATAGGGCGTGGCGCCGTTGACAAAGACCGTCCGGGCCCGGCTGGTCTTGGTGGCGAAAATGTGTAGTTCGGAAATCCCCTCGCCGGTGTTCAGATGCGCGCTCTTCCATTTCAGGGTTGTCAACTCCTTGGGCCTCAAGCCGCTTTCATAGAGAGTCAGGAAGAAAGCCTTGCGAACCAAATCGGTTTCACGATTGACAATGGCCTCAACCTGCTCCTTGGTCAGCAGCGTCCCTTCGTTGATGCGCTCTTCGTTGAAGCCGTTCTTCAACTTGACATCCCGAAATTCCTCGAAACGCTGGCTCCAATCCTTGAAACGCCATTTCAAAAACCGACGCACATGCGCCTTAATTCCATTGCGCGTGTATTCCTTCCTATCGCTGCCATTCAAAAGCGCCAGAAAGCCCCTCAAATCTTGGAGATCGATATCCGAGAAGTCCTCCTCCACCACGTCGCGAAATTGGATGAGGGTTCTTCGAATATCTCCCAGCTTCCTGGCCGCCGCGCCAATGGCGCAATAGGAGACGAACTGCTCAAGTTGCTCAACCTCGGAGGGTGGCCACCCCTTGTAAATCTTCTCCAATCCAAAGCGCACGTAGCGGGGATACGACTCTTTCATCCATTGGGGAGGGCACTCCAATATATAAACCCATCGGTTCCAAAAATGAGACCCCCTCTCTATGGGTTTCTCAAAAATGGAACTGTTGGGTTTATGGCAAACGACCCACAAGTGTCGCCAGAGCATCCGGATTATGATCGGGCTTTACACCAGTCGCGGAGTTTTGCATGATTTGCCCATGGCGCTAAGCGGTGAACATACTGTCGCTCTGCTGGCAATACTCGTAATTTGCGCCTGGGAGGTGTATCGGCTCGCTGCTTGGGTGATGGCCGCCCCGCGCACTGCTGACCCATGGGGGCCCGACATCGAGCTATCTCTCAACCGGGACGATGCGGTGCCTGTCTGCCACCACTGCTTCACTCCCCAGGAACACAATGGTTGGTTCTGCCCCACCTGCGGCGCCATCGTCGGCCGCTACGGCAATTATATGCCGTACGTTCGCGTGTTTGCCATTGGAGAAGTGCTTCGGGCGGGAACGACTAAGCGGGTCCCGCGTAGCGCGCTTATCACCATCGGGTTTATCCTCCTTTCCATCGACATGTTTGCCGTGGCCGCGCCGGTCTATTGGTTTTTCCTGTTCAGGAATCTCCGGCGCCTCCGCCCGATGCCGCCGGCGCCGCCGTCGTGATGAGGTTTCGGACAAAGGCCATGACACGCCGACTTGCTCACCGCCTTATCGTTCTCCACCGGGAGCTGGGCGACTTCGGAGGCGTTTTCCAGGATCTTGCCGGTCGCCTGCCAGAGCCGATCTTACGGCGCAAACGCGGGGGGCTTAAGCTGTTTGCCCTGGTGGTGATGGTCGCCGTCTGGATATGGACAAGCCATGGCGCGCAGGCCGATACCAACATTGTGTGGAGCGACGAGTTCAGTGGCGCTTCGAATGGCGGGCCAAATTGCCGGCCGGGACGGGCCTATGGCCGGCCCTCTGGATGCTCGGGAAGGATTTCCCGACGGTCGGCTGGCCCGCCTGCGGAGAGATTGACGTGGTGGAGAACAATGGCGATCAACCGGATTGGGTGCAGGGGAGCCTGCACTCCAACTCCGGCAATGTGACAGCCAGGTACTACTTCACAAGCCCCGACTCAGTGACCAACTGGCACATCTATGATTTGGTGTGGAGTTCTGGCGAAATCCGGTGGCTGGTGGACGGCAGGCTTTATGAAACCCAGAGCATGGGGGTGCCTTTCAACGCGCCATTCTTTTTCATCCTGAACCTGGCAGTCGGCGGGACCTATGTCGGCAATCCGGCCGTGGCACAAATCGAGGCAGGGACCACTTTTCCGGCGGAGATGTTGGTAGATTATGTGCGGGTTTATGGGCAAACCGCGCCAATGGCGCTTTCTGTGAGTGCATAGCCGAACGGAACGGTCATCCTCAGTTGGCCAGCCAACATCGTGTGTCACATGCAGGCGCAGACCAACTCGCTCACCGGCCACTGGTTCGAAGCCTCCGATGTATCTGGCCTTTCAGCCATTGGGCCAAATGGCCATCGGATCATCGACTTCGTTCCCTCTGCCACCTCCAAGATTCCGGGTCGCGGATTCACCCGATTACGGCCTCAAACGCCTGACGCAGCGGCCACGGTCTCACGCTGATGTCAGCCAGGTTACCGGCACAGAATCGTGGACGGCAGTTCCTCGGAACGGCGACGGCGGGAAGCATCACGGTGGAGGCCTGTCGGTTGGCCGCTTCGCGCGGCATAGATTCAGTCGCCCTTTCCAAACTCACCATTAATCGCTCCATGCCTCCGGCCGTGGTTCTCGGTATTGCGTTTGCTGACGTCCAAACAATGCGACATGAAGTTGACGAACTTGCGTCTGTCTTGCGCGAATTGAAATTCTCGAGGCGATAGTTGGCAATTCCGTCACATAATCCAACATGGCGCGTTCGGCCTCGGTGAACAGAGTGCTCGTGCGGTATTCATCAAGCGCGTCAAACTTGGCTTCGTTCAGCGAGGCTTTGATGACGAACGCCCGGCCGATGTCCATGCAGAATTGGCAGACGTTGAGCCGCGCGACCTGTTCCCGGACGAGCATGACGGTTTCAGCGGGCAGCGTCAGCTTCTTGTCCAACTTTGCGACTTTTCCGTAAAACATGCCGAAGGCTGCCGGCAACCGCGCCGAATGCACCTTGAGCGGCGTCAACACCTTGCCGAATTGTTTTCGCGTGAAATAATACGCCAGTTTCATTGCCAGCCCTTTCGGCTGTTCAATGGGAGGGAGAAATGTGTCCATACGTTTCCTTTCTTCGACTATTTCTCGGCGATTTCTGCATGAGTGTTCAAGAGCAGGAGCAATCTTTCGCCGCGATCTTCACGTATTCGTCACGGCGGCGGGGCCATGTCCCCATCGGGCCGATTTCATCACGATCCCTCGGTGTCCCATCGAGTATCGCTACTTCGCCTTGACGTTCCTTTCCCAAATGGCGAACGTGTTGTCCTCCGGGTCCTCGCAGATGGCGAAATAGCCCATTCCCATCACCGCTGTTTTCGGTTTGCAAATGCTGCCGCCGAGCTTCTTGATTTTCGCCGCGAACCTTGTTTGAGTTCGCGTTGATGAGCCAATAACCGCCAATGACTTCCTTCGATTCGATGAACGGTCCGTCAGTCACTGCCGGCTTCCCCTTGGCAAACTTCACGCGCGCGCCTTTCAAAACCGGATGCAACCCGTCCAATCCAATGAGCGCCCCGGTTTTTGCAAGTTGTCCGTTGAACTTCATCATATTCTCAACGGCGTCAGGGGGCGGAGCAAATCCTTCCCCCGCCCGCTCTGCGGCCAGCGTCTCCGGCTGATAAACCCTCGGGATCATAAACATCATGAATTTCATAGTTGCCTCTTTTGTTTGCGATTGAGGGCTTCCTCGCATTTGCCGTCAAAGAACACGTAGGCCTGGACCATTGAGTTTTTCATATTCATATCTCTGGCATTCTGCATGGCACCTCCCTTTCTGAAACAATACTACTACAAACCGGAAAAAAGCCCAATGTAGATGAAATCCGAAAGGGCTGGCTTGTTAGGGGCGCAACGCCCTCCAGCCCTATAAACGGTTCCATTGACGCCAGTCTCCGGCTGTGATTTCTTTTTGTGGCGTTCAGGACGCATCCGGGTCCGCGGAAAGGGCCGAGCCCACCTGCTGATTGTGGTTACAATGATAACCTTGATGCCGCCTGCTTGCGGACCACAGGCGAAAGCAGAAAGGTTATTATGCCAAAGTCCCTTCCCTCGCGGCCAAGTCTTGAACAACTGAGGAACCAGGCCAAAGACCTCCTCAAATCCCAAAAGGCCGGCGATTCAGAAGCCATCGAGCGCGTTCGGCAAAACCATCCGCGCTGGTCCAGCGCAACGGAGTCTGAAATCCGGCCAGGACTGTCGTTAAGTGACGCCCAGCTCGTCATCGCCCGCGAATACGGATTTTCTAGTTGGCCAAAGCTGAAGGAGCACGTCGAGTCCATCATCCTCGCAACGGGTGATCCGCAAGAACTGTTGAAAGAGGCATTTCAGGCGAATGACGCGCCTTTGTTCGGCAAGCTGCTGGATCGTTATCCAGAATTCAAGACGACGATCAACGAGCCAATCGGCCCGTTCGATTCGCCAGCCATCACTCTTGTGCGCAGTCGCGAGATGCTGGACGTGTTGCTGGAGGCGGGTGCGGACATCAACGCGAAGAGCCGGTGGTGGGCCGGCGGATTCGGATTGTTGCACGGCGCCGAGCCAGACCTCGCCACTTACGCGATCCAGCGCGGCGCGGTTGTGGACGTTCACGCCGCCGCACGGTTGGGCCTGGTTGAAAGACTCCGGGAACTCATTTCGGGTGATCCGGATCTCGTGCATGCGCGAGGCGGCGACGGCCAGACTGCGCTGCACTTTGCCAGTACCATTGAGATCGCGGAATTTCTGTTGGATCACGGCGCCGACATTGATGCGCGCGACGTGGACCATGAATCCACGCCCGCCCAATACATGGTGCGCGACCGGCAGGACATTGCGCGCTTCCTCGTCCGGCGCGGTTGCCGGACTGACCTTCTGATGGCCGCGGCGCTCGGCGACCTTGATCTTGTTCGCAAGCATCTGGACGCCGACCCCGACTGCGTCCACATGCGCGTCAGCGACGAGTATTTTCCCATGGTCAATGAAAAGTCCGGTGGAACGATTTACCAATGGATGCTCGGCTGGTATGTGTCGGCACACGACGTGGCCAAACAATTCGGCCACAAAAACGTCTTCAGTTTGCTCATGGAACGCAGCCCGGCCGATGTCAAACTGCTCGCCGCCTGCTGGGCCGCCGACGGCGCTGGCGTGAAATCCCTGCTCGCTGAACATCCCGATCTCGTTGCGCGCCTGGCGAACGCGTACCGCCGCCAGGTCACTCATGCCGCCCGCAACAACAACCTTGCTGCCGTCCGGGTGATGCTCGCCGCGGGGCTTCCCGTGGATGCGCTCGGCCAGCATCGCGCCACGCCGCTTCACTGGGCGGCGTTTCATGGGAATGCGGAAATGGCAAGGGAAATCCTTCGTTACAATCCGCCCCTGGAAATGACCGACGCGGATTTCCACGGCACGCCGTTAGGTTGGGCCATCTACGGTTCAGAACACGGCTGGTATTGCTGCACCGGAGATTACGCGGCAACGATCAAGGAGATGCTCGAAGCGGGGGCGAAACCTCCTGAAAAGGCCGGAGGTACTGAAGCTGTGCGGGAAGTATTGCGGCGTTATGGAGTGAGTGACTGACATCAGCAAGGTCGCCGGTGCGCGCCGCGATGTGGCTGACCAGCCGTCCATCCGATTCATGGGCTACGATTTCAATCGCATCATGCGGTCGGAATCGCTCATGGCAGATGGTGACGCCGGTCGTGCTGACAGCCACTGGCCGCGTGCGCCTGGGGGAGTTCTGATGCCGTCACTGATCGCCTAATCCCATTCCATCGAAAATCAGAGGAATGCACTTTTCAATTCTGGACTCGCGGGTTTTGGATTGTTTGGGCGCCGAAAAGTAAAGGAGGTATCCTCTTTGCCGTCCCGGTGTTAGTGCCTCAAAGGCAGTTCTCAAGCCTGGATTCTCATCCAATTTCCTTTGAAATTCTTCGGGCATTTTGAATTCCGAAGTCCTTTTGTAACTCACGTGTAACCCGGCCTTTTCCACTTCGATGGCTTCTTTGATATACGCCTTGAGGATTGGTTCCATCCTCGTCATTTCCCGAACATTGATGAACCGAATCTGGCGCGCTGCCTGTACATTCTCCGTCTGCTGGACCAAAATGCCCTTGTCATCCTTTAGCAAAGCGCCTTTCATAAACAGAAGCGCGCAGTATTCTTTGAATCCATGAATTAAAACGACATTGCTGTTCTGAAACGTGTAGCAGGGCTTGCCCCACCTCAGTTCCTCGGTCAGTCCGCAGCCAAGAACGATTGTTCTCAACTTGGCGAATTCTTGGTTCCACTTTTCGGCTTTGGTGAAAAAGAAATCAACCTTTGGATTTGTTTGGCTCTTTGTCATTGCGTTGAGTCGTACTCATGGTTAAGCGACCAGTCTGGCCTCGCTCAGGAATAGGCGAAGAGCGGACGTAATTCAAGCACGGACTGCGCCGCCGCAGGATGGCGCGCGGTCCATTCCAGCGCGGCGTCGGGGTCGGGCACGTCAATGATGAAGAAGCCGATGAGGAATTCCTTCATCTCAGCATACAGCCCGTCGTGAACCCGCCGTTTGCCGCCGCGGACCGAAACCATCGTCGCGGACTGCGGCGGCTGCAAACCGGCGGACGTGACCACGACGCTGGCGGCTCGGAGCGCTTTGCCGCAGGCCTTTCCAGCCGCTGCAGCGGCGGGGTCGCGGTTGTCGAAGTGTTCCTGCGGCTGGAAGGTTTGATCGAGGGATCGGGCTTTCCATCAAAACGCCGATGTTTCGCAACCCGGCGTTACCATTTCGTCACACCTGATAGCCGCTTCATCACTCGGTGATGGTTTTCAGGCCCGGAATCGATTCTGTTACTCCGTGGGCTTGGATTAGTGGCGCGGCCGAGCTATGAAGACTGGTGTCTTGATGAACGAAACCGATAGCACCTTGCAAGAACCGGCCCGTAAGGGCACGGGATGGCGGATTTTCTTTGCCGCTTGGACCCTCTTCGTGGTCTCGGTGGCATGGTGGCTATGGCATCGAGCCGGCAGGCCGATCAGCAGCGCGAGTTGGTCCGTTAGAGACCTGGGAGCGGGCGCCCCGGCCCTGGACCGCCTGGCCAATTGGTTCAAGCTGGCGGATCTGAACTTCCACCGCGTTTACCCCTGGATTTTACTGGCGCCTTACGTGGCCTGGGTTGCCTGGCGCTTCCCTTGGGGGCGCCGCCAGTGGCGCGCCAGCCTTCCGGCACACGTGGCTGGTTGTGCGTTGTTGGCTATCTCAACTCACCTGGTCTGGGCCTACGCCGATACGTACGCCGATGGGAGGCATCCGGTTGAGGTGATGGTTTACATGCGGCCCGGGGCGAGGAGTGGGCGAGCACAAGGCGCAAATCGAGACTCAGGTCAACTGGGGGGATCCGTGGCGGTGCCAGTTCCCGCGTGGGTGACAAATCGCCTGGCGAAACAACCGGCCGGAGTGCCGTTTCGTTTCGGCGGGCCTGATGGAGGCAAGGACCAGATGACAGGCGGGCGGACAACGCGTCTGGAGCCTCATACTTATGGCGGGGTCGCCGCGCGAGGACGCCTCGTGCGCAGCCCCTTTGACCTGCTCAGTCTGTTCGTGTATGCGGGCCTGGTCGGTTTGGTGCAAACGGTCCAGCTCCAGCGCCGGTCAAAAGAGCGGGAGAGACGGGCGGAGGCTTTGGAGGCTCAACTCACCGCGGCGCGGCTGAGCGCGCTCCAGGCACAATTGAACCCCCATTTTTTGTTCAACGCGCTTAACGCCATCTCTACGCTGCTGGTTCGCGACGCCCGGGCGGCTCGGGACGCCCTGGCATCGTTCAGCGAGTTATTGCGGTTGGCCCTCCGCCAATCGACACAAGCGGAAGTCACACTCGGTGAGGACCTGGAATTCCTGAGGCGTTACGTTGAAATCCAGCAAACCCGCCTTGGCGACCGCCTGCGTTTCGAGGAGGTGATCGCACCAGAGACCCTGGGTTGCCTGGTCCCGGCACTGCTCCTACAACCGCTGGTGGAAAATGCAATCCGTCACGGTATTGAGACTTCCCTGAGGCCCGGCTTGGTCCGTGTCGTGGGCCAGCCGCAAGCGAAGCGTCTGAAGCTGATCGTGGAGGACAATGGAACCGGCTTGTCCGGCGGGCGGAAAGGGGACGGTGATGGCGTTGGAATCGGCCTCAAGAACCTCAAGGCCCGCCTGGAAACGCTCTATGGCCCCGAGCACAGACTTGAATTTGAACCGAGTCCCGAAGGCGGCGTGGTGGTCAGTGTGGAAATCCCGCTGCGACGCGGCGCGGGCGGGGTCCATCCTACACCTCTCTCCGCCACTTCGCCTTCCATTTGCGCAGAAAAAGTGAGGACTGACCCAGCCGTCTTGGGTGCCCCGCGGATTTACTCACAAGCGGACCCAACCGCCCAATGAAAATCCGGGCGATTATCGTGGATGACGAGATTCTCGCCCGGGAAGGGATTAAAGCTTTCCTGGCTGAAGAGCCGGACGTGGAGATTGCCGAGGAGTGCGCCGACGGCGCCTCTGCCGTCCGCGCGGTGGAACGGCACCGGCCGGATCTGCTGTTTCTGGACGTGCAAATGCCCGAGCTCAGCGGCTTTGACGTGATCGAGGCCCTCGATCCGGAAGCGATGCCCTTGGTCATTTTCACCACCGCCTACGATGAACACGCCATTCGCGCCTTCGAGGTCAACGCGTTGGATTACCTGCTCAAGCCCTTCACGAGCGCACGCTTCAAGAAGGCCCTGCAACGGGCGCGCCAACAATTGGCCCTACGTTCCGGCACTGGAACCGACGCCCGACTCGGAACGCTCTTGGCCGGCCTGCGAAATCTGCAACCTGCCGCGCCGCGCATCCTGGTCAAATCCGCCGAGCACATTCTCTTCGTCAAGGCCGAGGAAATTGACCACGTAGAGGCGGCCGGCAATTACGTGATTCTGCATGTGGGCAAGGATCGGCACATCGTACGGGAGACGATGGCCGCGATGGAGGTCCGGCTTAGCCCGCTCGGTTTTATGCGCATCAGCAGGTCAGCGATTGTCAACCTGAACCGGATTGCGCGGCTGGAGCCTTTGGTAGCGCCTGGGGAATTCTGCCTTCTCCTGAAGAGCGGCGCTCGCTTGAGCATGACCTGCACCCTCGCGGAATTACAGCGCCGCATGGGAGTGACCTGAGCGGGGGAGGCGCCCGGCGCCCACCCTGCTTCATCGGCTTTTCAACCCGACTCGTCGGCAAGTCATCACATTTCATCCCCGCTCATTCGCGTCCAGCCGTAGAACCTCCATACTCAGCGCGAATTGTCGCGGCGAAGACGAACGACGGATCATGAACATTGAAATGAGAACAAAACCTTTTTGCGCCAGTATGGCGGTGGGCATTTCTTTGCTGGTAGGAGCACCCCTATTGAGTCAGGCCAAGGCGGTCGCATCACCTCAAAGCGTGTCACCGTCGTGGGCGAAGTCACCGGAGGCGGCGGGAGAATTATTCCAACTCAAGATGGCGCTCAATACCTTGGAAACCAAAACAGAATTAGGTCCTACCGGCACTGCTGCTCCCTTGCCGGGCGGAGCCGTGCCCGGTGGCGCCGGTGTGCGTATTCCCGAGGGAGCCACGCCCGCTGGCCCACGAGAGTTGTCTCACTACTAACGGATGTTCGCCGACATTGATTCACCGCGGGTGCCCGCGAGAAATGAACTCGTAAACAATTCAAATCAAGGCGTAATGAAACCAAAACACCTGGTAATGATTATTGGCATCTTGCTTGCCGTCGGCGGGCTATGGTTCGGCCACGCCGCCTGGCGTGCCCACCGTCAACTTGTGACATTGGACCTCCGCGATGTTTCGCTTGCCGAGGTTCTTCGCAAAATCGAAGAGCAGACCTGGACGAAGATCCGCGCTGAAAAGAGTGTAAATGCCCGCATCACGCTTCACGTTAAGGATGCGCCTCTCCGCTCCGTCCTGGACCGCATTGCCGAGCAAGCCGGCGCGCGATGGTCCACCGTCTATGCGGTTTATGACTCGAGCCGCGCCCTCAAGGCGCTCGATTCAGCCTTGCGCGGAGACGGCAAGCTCGAATCGGCTGGCTGGACGAGGCTGGCGCCGAAGTTGTCTGGCCCCGACGAAGTGCCCGAGAGCGTCGGTCCTCTCCCTCCTTCGCGATCTGACTTCCGCGCTGATTCGCCTCCATTAACGGAGCGGAAGCTGAAGCCTTACATGCGCTGGCGGGCAGGCGGCCCGCTGCCTGACGCATCGGGGCCCGTCCATGACCGACCGCGAGTGATCTCCAGAGCGGCCGAAGAGTTGGTGGCGGAGACTTCTCTGAGCGCCCGAATCAACTCAAATGGCGCGACGCGGGATTTGGCGGCAACGCCCGATTCCGCTGCGCGAGCGGCGCGAGCCGTTGGTGGCAAATGGACGATCTACTTTGCCTTCCGCGGCTCGAATTTGGGAATAGGCTTGCCCACACCGAGGGAACCGTTCGCAGATCTCACCCCCGAGCAACGGGTCCAACTGGCCCGTCAGCATTTGCTAAGGCGCTAAATCACCGGCCGCCAACAAAACCCTTCTACTCCCATTTTCCTATGAATAGTAAGTCTGCCGCCTTTACGCTAATGGAGTTGCTGGTGGTCATCGCCATCATCGGCATCCTCGCCAGCCTGCTCGTGCCCGCCCTCTCGCGGGCCAAAGCCGAGGCCAATAACACCGTCTGCGTCAATAATCTCAGGCAACTCGGCATAGCCACCCTCCTCTACGCCGGCGACAACAATAGCCGGCTGCCGAGCGCCGAGATCCTGCCCACCGACCCGATCGACCCGCAACGCCCGTTGCCGCGCATCTGCGACGTGCTCGCGCGCTATATCGGCCGGGCGCGAGGAGCCACCGCCGATACCAACACAGTCACCGTCTTCAAATGCCCCTCGGACAGGGGCGGTTACTTCGCCCGGGAAGGCTCCAGCTACGAATGGAACGTGGACCTCAACGGCCACCGCATCGACGAAACCAGGACGGAAACCCCATTCATGATCAATGACAACAACGGCCAGACCACCAACTGGATAGTGATATTCCCGCCACAGACGACTCCCCTGCTGCTGGACTACGAAGAATTCCATCCCCGCCCGCCCAAGTCTGGAAAGAACGTTGTCTATATGGACGATCACGTGGCACCTCTTGGCGTCTCATCTGCGGTCCCCTCCGGCCCGCCCCCGCCCGCCCCGTAGGCCGAAGGCGGGGCCAAGTGAAAAACGCCGGCCTCGGTAATGGCCGAGACGCTGTCAGGCATGCGCCTCAGATTCCAAAAGAAGTGTGGTTCAGCCCCAATGCTCGCCTGGCCACCGGAAACCAATAACATCACCGCTGCTGTGAACCAGAGTTCATCGGCGATGCCGCGCGGCCTGAGAACCGGCCGCCGTCCGGGAAGAACGTGGGCTTTGGCGGATGTGGCCGATGCCATTGGCCAGATTGGGGATTGGGATGACCAGTGAGCGGCTGTTGCAGTATTTCGCGACGGCAGACAAGGAGCGAATCAGCATGAGCGGCCTGATGGACGTGTGCGTGGAGATCCGGTCGAGACCATGCAATTCACCCTACCGCTGGTCTTGAAGGTCTGCGGGATTGGGAAGAAAGGGGTTCTGCCCGCAAGCGCCTTTATGAGTACCACCTTTGAAGGCGAGCCGGACATTGAGGATGCCATACTGGAAAGGCTGCTGGAAGCAGCCATAGACTCTCTGAATGAACCTCTCAGGGATTGGTCCTCCGGCGGTCGTTCCCCGTTCAGTACCCGCGTGCTACGCCACACCTTTCTCCATCTAGCCATCTCTGGGCCGGATGATGCGGTGGCCATAGCCGGCCCAGGTTTCATTGTGGGTGACTTGCACGATGGTCATGCCTTCGCCGTTTAACTTCTCGAACAGGTTCATAATCTCGCGGCCTTGCTCGGTGCGGAGGTTGCCGGTGGGTTCGTCGGCCAGAAGCAGCGCCGGTTTGGCGATCAAGGCGCGCGCGACCGCGACCAACTGCTGCTGGCCGCCGGAGAGCTGGCTCGGGAAAAGGTCCTTCTTGGCGACAATGCCGAAGCGGTCGAGCATGTCGGCGACCAGCCCCTGGCGCTCGGATTTGCGGATGTTGCGGTAGGAGAGCGGGATGTCGAGGTTCTCGGCCACCGTCAAGTCGTCCAGCAGATGGAATTGTTGGAAGACGAAGCCGACGTGGCGTTTGTTGAGCGCGGCCCGCGCCTTGGGGGCGAGCTTGTGGACGGCCTGGTCGAACAGGAAGTATTCGCCTTCCCAGGCGCCGTCGTAAAGGCCCAGGATGCTCAGCAGGGTGGATTTGCCCGCGCCGCTCGGCCCCATGATGGTGAGGAATTCGCCCTCTTCGATATCGAGGTTGATCTGGCGCAGCAGGTAGAGGAAACCGGCTTTTGCCCGGACCGCCTTCTCCAGGTTTTGGATTCTGATCATGTGTGAAATCATGCCTTGTCTCGTTCGATACGGTGTCGGTTAAGACGCCTGCGCTGGCTCGCCGCTGAGGGTAGTCGCAAGGCTTTCCTCGACAATCCGCCCGTCGAACAGATGGATTTGCCGCTGGGCATGGCGCGCAAACCGCGGGTCGTGGGTCACCATGCAGATGGTCGCGCCTTCGCGGTGAAGCTCGCCCAGCAAGTCCATCACCGCCTCGCCGTTCTTGGAGTCGAGGTTGCCGGTCGGCTCGTCGGCCAGCAGGATCGAGGGCCTGCCCCCGAGCGCCCTGGCAACTGCCACCCGCTGTTGCTGGCCGCCGGACAGTTGCGCGGGATAATGCTTGAAGCGGTGCGCCATGGCGACCCGCTCCAGGGACTCGGTCACGCGCTTCTTGCGCCCCGCAGCCCCCATGCCGCGATAAGTCAGCGGCAGTTCCACGTTTTCGAACACGGTGAGGTCGCCGATGAGATTGAAGCTCTGGAAAATGAAGCCGACCTCACGGTTGCGGATGCGGGCGCGCTGGGCGTGGCCGAGATTGGCGACAGACTGGCCGTTGAGGGTGTAGGTGCCCTCCGTCGGCGAATCGAGCAAACCCAGGATGGAGAGCAGGGTCGATTTGCCGCAGCCCGACGGCCCGGCGATGGAGATGTATTCGCCCTGGTGGATTTCCAGGTGAACGCCGGAGAGGGCGTGGGTCTCGACGTCCTCGGTGTAAAACACCTTGGTGATGGCCTCAAGATTGATGAGGGAATTATTTGTGGTCATAAGGGATTTGCGATTTTAGATTTGCGGTTTGCCGGACACCCGCCAGGATGCTGATGGGCGGCTCCGGTCTGGCGACTTGCCGACCGATACTGGGCTATCGTAGAATTGTTGCATGTTCAAGACGGTTGCTGGGACGTTCAAATCGGGAGTGGTTCGGTTTGGGGAGCCGGTGACGGGCCTTCCGGAAGGCCCAGTGCTGGTGACCTTCCTGGAGCAGAGCCCTGGCGGCCCACACGCTCCTGTTCTAACCCCGGAGCAAATCGCCGACCTGAGGGGAAAACTGGCTGCGTGGGAAGAGGACTGGAACGCTCCCGGCATGGAAGCTTATGATGAACCTTAGGCGGGGCGCAACAATACTCCACCAGGCCGTCGCGCAGAAACTCGGGCACCTTCAGGATCTCACCGAGGTCAACCAGGCCTTGCGCCTCACCCTGGGTCTCTGAGGCTCGATCGATTCGCGCCGCCGTCCCACCGCCCAGACAGAACATTGGAATGGCATCAACAGTGGTCCCGAGATTCTTCAGCAATTGGCGGAAGGCGAATTTGAGGCCGTTCATGAGATTTGCGATTGGCCCGCACTCCCAGGGTGTCTCCTTGCGAACGGTGATTGGCCTTGCTGGGCGGTTTGGCGGAGGTTGACTCTTGGGCATAGAGACATTTATCTTAGACGCGTGAAATCGCTCGAACTGGAATTGCCAGATGGGCTGGCGGTCAGGCTGGACGAATTGGTAAAGGCTGGCCTCTACGCCAACACGCAGGAGGCCGTTCGCCACGCGCTGAACGAGTTCATTCGCCAGCATTCCAGCATACTCGCCGAACGACAGCAAAGGGAGGACATAACGTGGGCGCTGGGTGAGGCCAAGCGCCAGTGAAGCCCGCGCCGATTGTCTGTGACACCGGGCCGCTCCTGCATTTGCATGAGGCCGGCGCGCTGGAGCTTCTGCCCCTGGCCGGCTCAGTTCATATTCCGCCGGGAGTGGGTCTTGAGCTGGCAGGGCTGATCTCCAATTGGCCCGCCCAAGCGCCGAGCTGGCTCCGCGCGACAGAATTAGCTCCTCCGTTTTCCGGTCAGGCCGGACAGTGGAAACACGCCGGTCTTCTGCACCGTGGAGAATCCGAGGCGCTGGCTTTGGCGCTTCAGTTGAGCGCGCGGTGGTTTCTGACTGATGACACCTCCGCCCGGGTAATGGCCCAATCGTTGCGCGTTGAGACGCATGGCTCTTTGGGAATCGTTTTGTGGGCCGCCGCGCATCACCACCTGAGCCCCGCCGACAGCAGGAGCAAGCTTGAGGGCCTGTTCGCATCCTCGCTGTGGGTCTCACCCGTAGTCCAGGGGGAGGCACGCCAAGCCCTGGATCGAATCTTGTCGTCATTGTGAGACGCGCGCCTGTGTTGTCGTCAGTCATCCGGCTTGCCTCATTCATAGCGTAACGCCTCCATTGGAGCGATTTTGGCCGCGCGGTGAGCGGGCAAGTAGCAGGCAAGCACCCCTACGCCCAGCAGCAGCAAGACCGCGCCCAGCCAGACCATGGGGTTCAGCCGGGAGGTGGCGAAGAGCTCGTGCCGGAGCAAGCGCGTGAGCCAAAACGAGGTGAGGAGGCCGGCCGCAATCCCCAAGGCAATCAGCCGCGCGCCCTTGGATAACACGGCCACCAGAATGTCGCGCGGTCGCGCCCCCAAAGCCAGGCGCAGACCAATCTCCCGGGTGCGCCGGATCACCGAGAGAGCCAAAACACTGTATATCCCCACGACCACCAGCACCAGTCCCACGCCGCCCGAGATTAACAGCCAGAGCATGTACGCCCGCTGGACGCTCGTGGCGTCGTATTGGTTCTGTTGCAAATCCTCAATATCGGGACGGTTCATGTCCGGCTCAGCCGCCGCCATGGCCCTGCACAGGCTCGGGATGAGTCTGAGCGGGTCGCCCTTCGTCCGCACAAATACGAGTTGAAATGGATCCACGTAGGTTGCGAACAACGGCTCGTAGAATGCG
>JAJYHY010000222.1 GCA_021784555.1 bacterium | reverse complement strand
GCACGCGATAGGAGCGCGGACGCCCTCGTCCGCGACTGCGGCTTTCCGGAGACGCGGACGAGGGCGTCCGCGCTCCTATCACCACCCGAGCAGTTAGGCTCTATTTTGCTCCCGCTCCGGTGAGCACGACGGGTACCGTAAGCCAGAGGATCTTCAGATCGAGCCAAAACGACCAATTATCAATATATTCGAGGTCAAGTCGAACCCAATCGCGAAAATCTGTCACATCATTCCGTCCGCTGATCTGCCAGAGACAGGTCAGACCGGGTTTGACGCTGAGCCGCCGCCGATGCGCCAGGTCGTCAAAGCGTTTGACTTCATCGACAGGCAATGGCCGCGGGCCGACGAGGCTCATCTCACCGCGGAGGACATTGTAGAGTTGGGGAAGCTCGTCGATGCTGAACCGGCGGAAGAACCGGCCCACGGGGGTGGTGCGGGGGTCATGGCTCAACTTGAAGACGGGCCCGGACATCTCGTTCATGGCGGCCAGCTCGTGTTTGAGCTGTTCGGCGTTGGTGACCATCGTGCGAAATTTGTAAATCATGAAGGGGCGGCCGTTGAGTCCTGAACGCTTCTGTGTGAAGAGGATCGGGCCCGGCGAGGTCAGCTTGATCAACAGCGCAAACAGGAGCAGAAACGGACTCAAGAGAACCAGCAGCAGAACCGCCCCGGTGAAATCCAGGAGTTGCTTGAGAACCCCTTGCCAGGAGGCGTCGGGCGTCGTGCGAAAAACCAGGACGGGGCGCCCGTAAAAATCATCGTAGCTGGTTCGCGAGATCTGAGTTCGAAAGAAATCCGCCACCAGCCATACCTCGACTCCTTCCAGTTCACAGGCGCGAATGACCTCCTCTACCCTCTCAAAATGGCAATGGCGTCCGCTCAGGATAACGGCATTGACGGAGGCCTCGTGGAGGAGCTCAATCAGGTCTCTCAGCGGTGTATGGTTCAAGTCCAGCTCGGCCAGGACATCGGTTTCCTCCTGGGAGTTGGCGTTCAATTCCCCGCGCATCCGGGCGGTCTCGTCCTTCGAGCCGACCAGCACCAAACGGCGACAGAACTGGGTCTGGGCGAAACGGCTCCGGACGGCCAGACGAAGCAACTCCTCCTTGATAAAGATCAAAGCGAAGCTGATGAACCCGAACCAAATGACCATCAATCGCGCCAAGGCGGTCATGCGAACGGCGTAGAGAACCAGGACCAAGCCCACCGTCACCAGGGAGCAGGCCTTGAAGAGCATCCAGGCGGTCGTCCGCTGGCTACACAGGAGCGGGCGCGTGTAAAAGCCCTGGGCCTCCAGCACGAAGGGCGCGGCGGGAATGAGGACCAGGTAGAGCCACATGTAATATTCGAATTCGGTGCTGAATTCCGGTAGGTGAAGGAACCCGGTGACCGTGGGGCTGGTCCTCAACTCATACGCCATCCAGAAACTGACCGCAAAGAGGCACGCATCCATCAACTGATGGATTTGCATGCGAATTTGGCGGTCCCGACGGAGCATGGTTCGATGACGTGAGCCAATCTTTTAGCCGAAACCGCCGCGGCAAGCAATCCAAATTGCCCGGATGAGTGGAAGGCGGTTCATTCCTTGGCAGTGAAAGCACCCGGCGCGCCCGGCCCTTGTTCAAATTTGGGCACGGCGGCGGCAATGAGCTTCTTCATACGCTGATACGTCGCCTCTTCTTGCCCAGGCGGGCAGATGGAGAAGAAGGAGATATAGGCCCACCGTTGGAGAACGCCGGTGCGCATCAGGTCGCGCGCCATCCACCACATGCGCTGCCAGTGCTCCGCCGTTCGTTCACCGTCGGCGCAAAACCAATAGACATAGATGCCGCGCGCATCCAGATGCTGTCCCTGGACCTCGAGGGTCTTCCGGACGATTAGTTTCATCACCGGCAGGTCATAAGGATGGGCCCCGCCAATGTGTATCCGCTCTTCGGAAGAGACGCTGCCCTCGATGTTCCAGCCAATGCCCGCAAGGCAGAACTGCGGCTTATGCAAGCTGGTACGGTCGGTGCCCATGAGCACGACGTTGACCTGGACTGAAAAACCGTCCGGCGCGCTGTAACGCCGCTCCGTGATGCTGGTATCTTTTGGCAAATAGGCCATCGTCACGTCGTCCACCGGGATGGGCTTGGCCTGGTAGTCAAGAACGCGTTGCGGCAGCAGGATTTCCAAGCGGTTGGTTCCGGGAATGGGTCTGGTCTTAATGGCGGGCCGTCCGAGCCTCTGGTGGCCATGCATATAGCCAAGCAGGCCGGCCCCGCCGCCCATTAAGAGCAGTGCGCTCAAAAGCAAAACAGGTCTTTGGGTGTTCATGCTGTTCCTTCCTGGAGAGCGAGCTGCGGCTCCATTTTGTCTTCGCGCAGCCAGCGTTCCATAGCCAGAATAACCGCAATTGCTATGGCAAAGGTGATAAAGCCGAAGTCGGTCTCCACCCTCTTGCCCCAGTCCTGCCCGAAGGCCTCGGCGACCACAACGGTGAAACTGATGCGCGCGACGTTGCCGATGACCGCCAGGGGGACGGCCGCCACCATCATCAGCAGCCGCTTCCAATTCGTGCGAAAGGAGACAAAACCGAAGATGGTCGTCAAAGCCAGCAGCGACACCAGGCTGCGAATGCCGCTGCACGCCGGGGCGATATCATAAGCGAAGGAGCCAAGCGCGGGGTGGTCCAGACTCGGCACATCCATGAGCTGAGTGCCCTCACGCACCAGGCTCGGCGCCAACCCCAAATGCGCGATTCCGGCGACAATCACCGCCACCAGGTGGCGGAGCGGTGTCGTAATGAACTGGGCTTGCGTGCCCAGCGGGACACAAAACGCGAACAGAAAGAATGGGAAAAAGCTGGCCCGGAGCCATTCCGGCCCCCAGGCGATGCCCATCAGCCCGTAGAGGCCGATGAAAAACGCAATGATCGAGAGCTTCGGCTGCTGGATCAAGTAAGCCAATACGTGCAGCAACACCCCGAAGCCCAGCACCAGCAATCCAGGCGCCCAAGCCCGAAGCGGCAGGGCGATGAGTTCCTTGCGCTTCCACCAAAAGAGGGCTAGGACCACAAACGGCACCGCCACGCTATACCCATCCGGCGATTGTAGATAATCCCCGTTCGCGTCATAGGCATCGAGCATCCAGCGGAAGAGGGACGGAGAATGAATGTAGCCCAGCGTCGAGTTGCCCAGGAACTGGAATAGGAGAAACCAGGCCGCAAAAAGGAGAAAAAAGAGGAGCTTATTCGGGAGGCGTTGCCAGCAATTCAGGACGTCCAGCCGGAACGTTTCCAAAGCGCCACAGGTTTGTTGGTTATCCATACGTGAGCCAAATCGAGCTATTAGATAGCTGAGTTGACCCGGCTGCTCAAAGAAAATCAGCGGCCCACGGGCGGCGCCATCTCAGCGCCGGTGGCGTGGATGCTGATGCCGATGATGCGCGGGTGAATCTCATCGTCCCATCCGGGTTGAGCCTGAGAACTGCCGCTTTCTCCTCATTTCTTCACGAATAGGGCCAGCGAGGCGGTATAGCCATGGAGAAAACTCCTCTCGCCAACGGGGCCTATTTCGCCGTTGCAGAAGAAGCCCGCCATACCGGTCGGGCCGAAGCGTTCCTGCACCATCCGGGCATCGTGGTTGGGGCGGCCAAAAAGTCCAACGCCGCGCCCGTTGCAACTGCACAGACAGCCTCCATAAATCGGAGTGTCCCCCAGGCGTTGGCCGGCCTGAGTGAGGAGCTCTCCCAGGTCCTGCGTTGCCGCCGAGGCGGAGCGCCGCTGAAACTGCATGCTTTGGCCCGCGCGCGGCAGGGCGCCAACCGCTATCGCCCCCGAACGCGGGTCGGCGGCAAGGAGGTTCCGGACCAGAAAATCGCCGCGATGGAACTCCTCCCGGTATTCATTGATGGCCAGGCCGATAAAGAGATTGCCCCGCGCCGTGCGCTGTTCCTCCGCCGAGAGTGTATTGAAAGTCTCCGCCAGGACTTCATACGCCGGCCGGTTTCCAATTTGATGAATAATATTTCGTTCGACGCTGGTGAGCGTCCAAGTTTGGCCGATGGGGGTGCAGCCCTGAGAAGTAACGCCGACGAGATTGACATCGCCGCCGAACGAGACGGCGACGCCTCCTTCCTTGAAGACTTCGCCGTTGAGGTACACTTGGGTCAGTTGCTCGGTGGATTCGCCCCCGGCCAAGCCGCCAATGACGGGGGCGGGGGCGTAGGCCTCGTTCCAGGTGCGCAGCCAACTCTCGCTGTCGAGATGAAACGGGTCGATGAATACGAGCCAGCCGTTTGTCTGGCCGGGCTTGACTCCGGTCTCCAGCAGCCAATAGCCTGGGCCGCTAACCTCTTCAACCTGGGACTGGGTGAAATGCACTCCCTTGAGGTCCGCTCCTGGCAAGCAATAGAGTGCGGCCGCCATCCCGGCGTTCTGTTCTACTTCGACGCCGTCGAAAATCAGGCTCTGGCTGGAGCAGCCCGCCAGCAGAGGAATTTGGCCATGCACACGAAGAACCTCCAGCACTTGGCTGGCGTACGGAAAGAGCTTCGGCGTCATGAAAACCAGGCCGAGCGAGATCGGGGCGCGGCGCAACCGGCGGCGCAGATTCTCCGCCCACTGCTGAATCCCGTTCTCATCGAATTCTCCGGACCAGTGGGCGGCAACTGAAAACTCATTGACCACATCTCAACTTACTGGCCAATGCGCGGATTGCAAACGCCAAGGAGCAATAGGCCGTTGAGTGGGCGCATCCCGCCAGGCCAGCAATTCTTCCAATGAATAAACGAGGGACTTGTGGCGCAGCAATGCCTCGCGGAACGGTTCATCGGCCTTGCCACGCGCGGTTCGCGCCCGGCCATCAAAGTGAATTGCTGCAAGCGCCACCCTTGATGCTTTGATGAGAGAAGGGCTGGAGGCGCCAGTTGTTCCCAGTTGCCCGGCGTGTTAATTCGCCCTCCAGCCCCGACTTCGCAGACAGGCATAACCAAACTAATGCCTGCCTGCTCCTTCATACTCCCAATCCAGGCGCTGACAACTGTGCGTTTGAGCGCACACCCCTGTGCGTTTCGACGCACACCCCCCCTTTCCTTCTTAAAGCAACCCCGCGGTCTCGGGGTAACCGCAGGCGACGTTCATGCATTGGATGGCCTGGCCGCTGGCGCCCTTGATGAGGTTGTCTTCGGCGCTCATGACGATCAACCGCCCGGTGCGGGGGTCCAGACGCCAGGCCAGTTCGAGGACATTGGTGCCAACGACGTGCTTGGTGTCCGGCAGCGCCTTGCCCTCAAGAACACGCACGAAAGGCTCTTGTTGATAGGCGGCCTGGTAGCAGGCGGAGATGTTTGCCGCCAGGTCCTCCAAACCGCTTGCGCCGGCGAAGGACCGCGCCGATTCAAAATAAAGCGTGGTGAGGATGCCGCGATTGACGGGGATTAAGTGCGGCGTGAACTGGATGCTCACCCGCTCCCCGGCCGCCAAAGAGAGTTCCTGTTCGATCTCGGAGAGATGCCGGTGCTTGGGGACGGCGTAGGGACGAACGCTCTCGTTGCACTCCACGAAGAGGTAATCCGGCTCGGCTTTGCGCCCGGCGCCGCTCACGCCGCTGAGCGAATCGGCGATAATGCCGGCCGGCTTGACCAATCCGGCTTTGAGCAAGGGGATTACGGGAATCAAAACGCTGGTCGGGTAGCAGCCGGGCGAGGCAATGAGCGAGGCCCCCTTTATCCGGTCGCGATAGACCTCCGGCAATCCATACACGGCCTGGCTCAACAACTCCGGCGCCGGATGCTCGCGGCCATAGAACTCGCGATAGACGGCGGCGTCCCTGAGGCGAAAATCGGCGCTCAGATCGACGACCCGGCAGCCGAATCGGAGCAGTGGCGCCGCAAACTCGACCGCCACTCCATGAGGGAGGGCCAGGAAAACCACTTGCGCCTGCCTCGCCAAGGATTCCGCATCAGGTTCGGTGAACTGGAGGGTCCTGGCGCCGGGCAGATGGGCGAACCTGGGAAAAACCTGTGCCAATGTCTGCCCGGCGTAGTGGCGGGAGGTGATCGCCGCCAACTCAACTTCCGGGTGGCGCAGCAGCAATCCCGTCAATTCTTCACCCGAATAGCCGGAGGCGCCGACTATGGCGACCCGCTTCTTCACTGGGCCTTAATGGTGATGTCCGCCGCCGCAGCAACATCCGCAGGAGCCTCCGCCCGTGCCGCAGGCGGCACCCTCAGCCGGACCCGCGCCGGCGGTCGCGGAGGCAAAGACGGAGAGCTTCTTTGACAGCCGGGTCGAACCGCAGTTCGGGCACCTGCTCCCCTTCCAATCGCTGGAACGGACAAGGATTTCGCTGTCTTTCTCGCACTTTTCACAATGAAACTCGTAAATCGGCATGGCGGGAGAATAGCCGACCGTGAGAGGATCTCAAGCCCGAACAGCACGAACTGCCACGGCGGTTCACAAACTTGTCGCGCAGTCCCCATGAACTTCATCCGACTCGTTCGCCCTGGAGGACATAAATCGCCCTTGTGGTCGCCAGTGGGGCTGATCACATCCTGTGGTGGCCAGAGACGACATCGGGCGATTTATAGAGTAGGTCTCCGAACCTGGTGTGTCGCTGGCGCAACTGTTCAACCGCTGATGGGGGCAGGGGCATCGCTGTGCGACCCCCGCTGGAGTTTGGACATTTTCGTAGCGACTGGGGCGTCCGCAGCCAAAACGACTTTGAGCACACCTTGCGAGGTGTGCTCATGCAGGTCAAGCCGCTCTCCGGACGAGGCTGCTGTGTTCGCGGGGGTGCCGCCTCTGCCGCGAAAAGCCAGCCGCTCGGTTCCTCTGGCCATGTCCAAAGTAAACTCATGCGGAGGTCGTGCTACGAGGTCCGCGCGGTCGCCTGGCGTTGGCGCGCAGATCGCAACGCCGGACGGCGTGGCGCGAGGCACCTCCATTTAGTCTAGGTGACGCAGGCTTCCGGGTCTTGCTCTTGATGGCATGAGCTTGGGGCTGCATACCTGGACCATCAGGAAAGCCGTCGGAGGTTTCCGGCTTGAAACGGTTCGCCTCAGACCCGAAACTCCCGGCATGCACTGGAACAAAATCACGGTCATTGGAGTGGGCCTGCTGGGCGGGTCCCTGGGACTGGCGCTGAAGGCGCGAGGCCTGGCCGGTTCCGTCGTGGGCTTTGTCCGGCGGCAGGCCAGCATAGACCAGTGCCGGGAACTGGGCGTGGTGGATTGGGCGACGCGCGAGTTGGCGCGCGCGGTGGAAGATGCCGACCTGATCGTCCTCTGCACGCCCATTGCGCAGATGCTGCCGCTGGTCGAGCAGATGCTCCCGGCCATCAAACCGGGCGCGGTATTGACCGACGTGGGGAGCGTGAAAGGCTCGGTGGTGCGTGAGTTGGAGGGGCCGGTGGCGGAAGCGGGAGGGCATTTTATTGGCAGTCACCCGATGGCGGGCGCGGAGAAGACCGGCCCCGCCGCGGCACGCCCCCAGTTGTTCGAGAATGCCGTATGCATTGTCACCCCAACTTCGAATTCCAATCCCCCGGCGCTCGAAGCGGTGGAGGGCCTTTGGCGTGCGCTGGGGTCGAAGCTGCTGCGGCTGACTCCGGCGGCCCATGACGACCTTGTGAGTCGCTCCAGCCACCTCCCGCACGTCGTTGCCGCGGAATTGGCAAACTACGTTTTGAGCGCGGAGCATCCCAAAGAGCAGGGCGTTCTTTGCGCCAACGGCTTCCGCGACGTGACGCGCATCGCCTCGGGATCGCCGGAGATGTGGCGCGACATCGCGCTGGCCAACCGGGAGAATCTTTCCAGAGCCATAGCGATGTTCACCAAGGACCTGGCAGATTTCCAATCTGCGCTGCAAAAAGGCGACGTGGCGGCGGTCTCGCGGTTTTTTGAGCGGGCCAAACAGCGGCGCGATGAATGGTCGGCGCAGGGGGCGTGTTCGTCACCGGAATGAGGAGTTCAATGCCCGTGCCAATTCCTGACCTCATCGAGATTATCCCGCCCGAAGGCCGGGTGCGGGCGCAGGTCACGATTCCGGGTTCGAAAAGCATTACCAACCGGGCGCTGATTTTGGCGGCGCTCGCCCAGGGCGAAACCATTCTCGAAGGGGCCCTCTGGAGCGAAGACACCGAAGTAATGGTGGAGTGCCTGCGCGAGTTGGGACTGATGGTAAACGTGGAAAGCGACCCGAAAGAGGCGTGCAACAGGACGATGACAGTGTATGGGAGAGGCGGCGCCGTCCCACGAGGAGGCACCGAGCAACAGCCGCTTTCGTTGTTCGTCGCCAATTCGGGGACTACGGCGCGGTTCCTGACCGCCTGCCTGTGCCTTGGTTCGGGGGTCTATCATCTGGATGGCGCCCCGCGCATGCGCGAGCGGCCCCAGGCTCCTCTCTTCCGCGCCCTGCGGGGACTCGGCTATCGAATCGTCTCGCCCACCGACAAATTGCCGGCGCTGATCTTCGGCGGCGGGCCGAGGCCGGGCGCGGCGGAGGTGAGTCTTCAGGAGAGTTCCCAATTCGCCTCGGCTCTCCTGCTGTGCGCCGAACGGGGTGGGTGGCGAATCAGCACCACGGGCGAGGAACCCGGCGAGGGGCCTTATGTGCGCATGACTGTAGAAATGAACCGCGTCTTTCCCCAAACGGGAGGGCGGTTCAAGATCGAGCCGGATGCCTCGAGCTGCAGCTATTTTTGGGCGGCAGATTGGCTGCTCTCGGCTCAAGAGCCTCCCGCGTCCGCGGAGTCCGTCTCCAGACCGCTCGAGGCAGGCTCGGCGGTAACCGTCCTGCACCCCCCAACGTCAGACTGGCAGATTGATTCGAGGTTCCCGCGGTTTCTTCCCCTGCCGGCAGCAGTCTCACGCAAGAGCGATCTCGGCGACAGCATCCTGACGGCCATTGTGCTGGCGCCGTTCGCCTCGCACCCGGTACGGTTCACGGATTTGGGACGGCTGCGGCTCCAGGAATCGGAACGGGTGAAGGCCTTGCGCACCGAGCTGACTCGGTGCGGCGCGAAGGCGGTTGAAGAAGGCAACCAACTGACGGTCGAGCCTTCCCCGCTGCATGGGACGGAAATCAAGACTTATGATGACCACCGGCTGGCGATGTGTTTTGCCCTCGTAGGTCTCAGGATTCCCGGCATCAGGCTCCAAAACCCCGGTTGCGTAAGGAAGACCTTTCCGAGTTTCTTCCAGAAGCTTGCGGCCCCGTCCCCGCGCGGGCTTGGCGTGAGAATCATTGAACCCGGTTCCGGACAGGTCTTGACGGAGGAGGAACTCCGGACGTAAAACGTTAGCCCGAATATTTCACGCCACGAACAAAACGGCAACAGTGTGCCGACAGGGCGCGCAGGGGACTGTGCGCCCCACCCGCGTGTGAAATATTCGGGTTAGCGGGAGACTGCCCAGAGAAAGATCCGGCTCGGCGCCGCATGGGTCCTGCCGGACATGATGGAAATGAGAACCAAAGAGCCGATAGTCATCGCGATTGACGGCACGAGCGCCAGTGGCAAGAGCACCAATTCCAAACGGGTGGCCAAGGCGCTGCACTTCGTACATGTCGATACAGGGGCGATGTACCGCACGCTGGCCTGGTATTGCCTGCGGCACGGAATAGACGTCCGGGACGCCCAGGGGGTCGGGGCGGCCTGCTGGCGCTGGAAGACGGCGTTGCAATGCGTTGGAGCCACGGCCTACCTGACCGTCGAGGGGTATCATCCGGCAACTGAAATCCGCACCGCCGAGGTCAGTGCGGCCGTGCCTCATGTCGCCGCCGTGCCAAAAGTTCGCGAGTGGATGAAATGCAAACAGCGCGAGTGCCTCAAATTCGGGAGCCTGGTCATGGAGGGCCGCGACATCGGAACCAATGTCTTTCCCGAAACGGAGTTCAAGTATTTCCTGGACGCGCGCATCGAGGAGCGTTCCCGACGCCGGGCCGCCGAGGGAGTCAAAGAAGACCTGGCCGAGCGGGATTGGCGCGATAGCCAGCGAGCGAGCGCGCCGCTGATGATCGCCCTGGGGGCCAAGGTGATCAACAATTCAGAGATGACCTCCGAGCAGACCAGCAGCCTCATACTGGAAGACGTCAGGAAGCGTCTGGCTCAAGCCGGGGACAAGGCGGGCCGGTTGGCGGCATCTCGCGTCAGCCAATGAGCGATGCTTCGGCAGTGAGAGATTCCGCGGGGAATGCAAGGCGAGGTGGAATTGCGGCAATTCTCGTTTTGCGCGCGCTCCAACCCAAAGCGCCGGACCGCGGCGCACTCCAAAGGCTTCGCCACTCACGACGCGCGCGGAATTTCGCGAAGCGTATGGAGTGCGCCGCGGTCCGGCGCTTTCGATTCCGTGTAGAATGAGGACTGCTGATGGAATCGAGCATTCCGTTGACTCTATGAACCCGATTTACTTCGCGGGCTGGTGCTTTTTCAGGGCGTTCTACAAGTTCTACTTCCGCTGGCGCGTCTGGAACGCCGAACGCGTCCCTCTCCACGGCCGGGTCATTCTGGCTTCAAACCATGCCAGTTTTCTCGACCCTCCTTTGGTCGGCGCCGGGCTGAAGCGCCAGATCAATTACCTCGCGCGAGAGAGCCTCTTTCGGTTCCCTGTCATGGGATGGGTCCTCAGGAACTGGAGCGTCATTCCGGTGGACCGCGAGGGGGGCGGTGCCAAGGGGTTGAAGGCTATTCTGGACCGCCTGCTGGCCGGGGGCGCGATTCTTCTCTTTCCCGAAGGCACGCGAACCCGCAACGGCCAACTGCAACCGGCCCGTTCGGGCATCGGCCTGACTGTAATTAAATCCGATGCGCCGGTCATTCCGGTGCGGGTGTTCGGCACGTTCAAGGCTTATGGACGGCACAAGAAGTTTCCTTTGCCGCACAGGATCGCGGTCAAGTATGGGCAGCCGCTCCATTTCGAGGAACTGCGCGCCCAGGCAAGGACCTGTTCCAAGCCGCGCCTCAAACAGATCTATCAGCAAGTCGCCGACCAGATTATGGCGGCCATAGCAAAACTGGAGCCTTGCCAAGACCGCGGGCGATTTCCATGATGCTGAGCGGTGTATGCCAGATGGTTCGGCCCGAGACGCCGACTCATCGGCTGGATGTATCGCGAACCATCTCGGACACAGGAGTCCTCTCCGCTCCCCGCGCGAATCGCAAATCGCAAATCTGAAATCGCCAATTTCCCCGAGCTCCTCGGCCACACCCCGGCTCGCAGTCGGCTTTGGACGAGCCGTCGTCGGAGAGGAGGGAACGAGTCTCCGACTTGCCAGGCACTTCGGAGCGGAACAGAGACTCGTTACCTCGCCTGCTACGGTTTTGGGGCGGGCTTTGTATATGCTGACGCTCATGGGCCTAATTCCTTGTGTGAAAGGTGTAGAGCACCGGCTCAAGCGGAACGCCCGCGGCGCTCTGGAAGTTGTTGTGCCAGGCGCCGTTGAGGCTCATTCGGTATTCCTTGCCCGGCTCCAACTCGACCGGCACAACGCACGTTCGCCGGTCATCAGTCCAATAGGGCTCGGCGCCATCGGGAGTGCTTGGAACCGACCCTCCCGCAAGCAGCCAGGAACAGCCGGGTCCCATCGGCACGTTGAAGCTCACGCGAAGTTCTCTCAAAGCTGGATCGACATCCTTGGCCCCATTAGCCGGCACGGCGGCAACGACCACGGGCCTGACGAGTTTTTTCTCGACCGCTCCACCGGCGCCGCGCGTGCAAAAGTAGATCACCGAGAGTGCGGCCGGGACGCCGTCCACGCTCCGGAAGGCGAGCGCCTGTTTCTTCACCAAGCGGCCCAGGTAGGTCTTTACGGTCCGGAAATGCCACGACGGGTCCGCTTCGCGCAACCTGGCAATAACCTGGTCGGCCGTCACAGGCGCGCGTTCCCAGACGGTGTTCATGACGTCCCACTCGTTATCGGAGATTTGCGGTGCGGCTTTCATAGACTGTTTGACGGCGAGGTTACCCTCGCAATGATGATTAGACTACACAGATAATCGTTAGCCGTCAACAGAGAAATTGAGTCTTCTTGCCCCCCAAAGCCACGCCTCTACAGGAGATTCGGCCTCCTCTGAAATCTGAAATCTGAAATCTGACATCTGCAATCTCACCGTCGGCTTTCCACTCGAATTTGTGACGCTTTGTGACGCTTTTGTGACGGTTCCAATCTACGTAAGTCCCTGGCTGTCAACATTTGTTACGTTGTGACGTTTCCAGGGGGCACGTATCCTCCCCTCCCCCCTGCCTCGGCTCAGCCTCCCCGTCCCCGCGCTCCTTTCCCCTTCGTTCCTCCTCGCCCGTTCTGAGCCACCGAAGCCCTGCGCAAGGCTGCGGGAGGTTGCGGAAACCTACGAAAGGCTGCGGAAGCTTCAAATTGGCCCTTGCGCTTGGCCTGGTACTGGGAGTGGGCATGGACCGCATCCTAATCCAGCCGGCGCGAAGCGCCGGCAGCCACCTCCCAGCGCCCAAGTCACCGCCGCCGCACGGGCACCCGCAAGGCTCCGCCGCGGCTCGTAGTCGTGGAACTGGCGCTGGGCAAGGACTGCGGCATCGCGCTTGCCCGGCGACTGCTGGCGCGCGTGGCCGGCATCGGCATCCTGCTGGTCGCGGGACTGCCGGATGACGGCGCTCTGCAGGAGCGCGCCGCGGCCTCGGGGGTTGCCGATTTCCTGGTCGAGCCGGTCGATGCCCAATGCCTGGAATGCCCGCTTCGGTCCACGCTGATGCTGTCCGGCGCCGGGGTCGGCGGCAAGCCGGTGACAGGCAAGGGGCAGCCGGCCGAGGCGCCAGTGGTCATCGACCTCCATCGCGGCAGCGCTTGTGCGCAGCGCCGGCTGCGAGGAATCGAAAACGAGATTATGGGCTGGCTCGACCAAGGGCTGATCTACAAGGAGATAGCCGGCCAGATAGGGCGGAGCCTCGCCGCCGTGCGGAAGCACGTTCACCTCATTTACGAGAAGCTCGGCAAGCACACCCGCACCGAAGCCCTTAACGAGTGGCGGAACACGCCGTAAGGGGTGAATTTGCGATTTCCCTGCGGCGCGGGCCATCGTATCGTGAACCTCCAGACCAAACGCCGCAAGGCCTGACCTGAGAAGATGGCCGCTGCCGGCGTGGTGTTACCGACGCAGGTGCGCCTTAATGTGCTTCGAGGAGTCTGTCCAAATGTGCGATGGACCGTTCCGCCTGGTCGATGGCGCCGCATTCGACAGAGAAGACGATGTCGCGGGGACACTGGTTTTGAACGATATCAATCACCTTTGCCCAGTCAATGACGCCGTCGCCGCAGGCGCAGCCGACGGGCGTGCCAGTCACTTTGCCGCGTTCGGCGCTGGATTGCCGCATGGAGATGTCCTTGGCGTGCAGATGGACCAGGCGCTTGGCCACGCGCCGGAGCCAGCGGTAAGGGTCCTGCCCGCTAAGGAAGGCGTTGCCGGTGTCGAAGTTGATGCCGATGCTGGGACTCTTGACGAGCTTATAGATGCGGTCGAGGCCATCGGGCTGCCGGCTGTATTGCTGATGACATTCCAGCCCGATGAGGATAGCCCGCGGTTCAGCCACTTGCGCGGCCTCTTTGAGGGTATAGCGCATCAGGACAAAGTCCTCCTCCTCGGTCGTCCACTTTTTCTTGGGCCCTTCATCGGTGTTGACGACCGGCGCCCCGCACTCAGCGGCGAAACGAATGGCCTGTTTGAGATATTCAACGCCGACCTCCGGCTTGCACAACGGTGTGTGGGCCGAGAGGCCGGACAATTTCACGCCCGCCTTTTCGCAGGCGCGTTTGACTCGGAGCGGGTCGTCGAACATTGAGACGCTGTGGAAGTAGCCCGCCTCGCTGAGCAGTTCCCGCCCCAGGTGGACCATCGGCTCGACATAAGAATAGCCCAATTCGGCGGCCTTTTGGACGGCCCATTCGAAAGGTTTGTCGTCATGACGGACGAATTCCAGGTTAATGCCAATATGAATGTTGCCCATAATTCAAAATCGTTCGTAACCGCTCACCTGGTGCTAGGAGCGCGGACGCCCTCGGCCGCGTCCCGAGAGAGCCGCAGTCGCGGACGAGGGCGTCCGCGCTCCTATCGCATGCGTCAGGCGGCTTGACCC
>JAJYHY010000633.1 GCA_021784555.1 bacterium | reverse complement strand
CTGCGGCGCTGGATGACAAGGGGCGGGTGGTCTCGGAGCCGCTCGGGCCGGCCTTTCCCTCCGGTTACACCCAAGGTGAGTTCCGCAGCTCGCGTTTCGCGCGGTTCGGAGGTATCTCGATACCCCGCGACTTCGAGTACGTAGCGTACGGCCCGCGAGTCCACAATACGGGCAAGATCACGGTGGCGACCAACGCCACCGTCCACGGGGTTGCCACGAATATCGTTCAGTTCCTTGGGTTTCCTCCTGTCCCCGACGCTCTAAATGTGGAGGACGAGCGCGTCCCGGAACCGATTGTCATGTACAGGGCGACGAATGGCGCACTGCCCGGCGTGGGGACGAAACTCGTAACCCATGCTCGACAGCGCGCGTTGCACAACCTCAACGCTCGCATAGCTGCGGAGCGGTTGCGCTCGCGCGGAGTAGGGGTCCGGCGCTGGCTCGCGATCGTCCTCGTGCTCTTGGTGGTGTCCGTGCCGCCCGCCTACCTTTTGGCCCGGAAAGCGAGACGGCGGGCGACGGCCCGCACAGGGCTTGGCTAACCTGCAGATCACGTATGCCGACTGCCGAGAATGGACCGCCCGCCGGGGGTCGCTCATCGGGGATGCCACTTGCGCTGGCGCGTGGCCGGGCGAGGCACCTGTCCGCGAGCGGGCTTATCGTCGGCGCGTGGGCCAGGGCATTCGGCTGGATAACCGCCGTCCTTCTCTGCCTCACGGCAGCGGCGAAGCTGGTCGCCGTCTTTCAGGCGCAGCGGGTGCTGGACCAACGGGACGCGGTCTTTGCGTTTTGGACTGTTAGAGAGGTGCTAGCCGTGGCGGCGGCGCTGGAGTTGGCTGTGGTCGCCGTGA
Source organism: bacterium (assembly GCA_021784555.1). Taxonomy (GTDB): domain Bacteria; phylum Verrucomicrobiota; class Verrucomicrobiia; order Limisphaerales; family UBA8199; genus JAJYHY01. The sequence goes on along the minus strand of JAJYHY010000633.1, from coordinate 1,999 downwards.
TCGCGAGCAAGCGTGTCTCGTCGGGATTCAAGCTGGCGAGCATCCTCTGGCTTGCATTGATCTTTCTGACCTACCGATTTGCTCTGTACGCGGTCGGCTTTGTTGGGTACTGCCACTGTCTTGGCGAGTGGACCGAATGGATGCATCTGCCGCAAGCCAAATCGGAGGTGGCAGCAAAGGGTCTGCTGGCCTGGCTCCTTATAGGCAGCTCGGCGTTGCTGGCGGTGCGCGCAAGGGTGGCGCCTGGACGGCGGGGCGCCCGGTGCGCAGTCCCAGAGTCGAGGGACGGCTAAATGGAAACAACCGACATAGGCAGGCGGCCGAGCGGGCTGGTGGAATGCTGGATTGCTGGGCTATTGGGTCTCCTGCCTTTCCAGCACTCCGTCCCGGCTCTCATGGCGTCGCGCGCTTTGGGTCGGGGCGAGATGCTGCTGGCGGGCCAGATGGCAAACGCCAGTCGGCCCGAAGAGGTTGGCCACCGACCCGCCGACGCCTATACCCATCGAGGACCAGTTAGGCCGTGTTTTACGAATGGTTTCTCGCCGATTAGAACGGGCCCCTAGTCCACAGGAACCGGCGCCTCCCGGGAAGAGGAAGAGGTGGTCCGCGTCGCATGTGGTCAAACGCGGGCTGCGGCCTCCTCATTCGAGAGATCCCCCGACTGGCGAGAGGGAGCCGGGTGATCGGCGTCCTCCGCCCTGGACCGGCGTCCGCGCAAGGGCGATCTGGCTCGGCCTGTCCGTGGCCGCCTCCGTGCTGCTGCGGTTTTCCCTCTTTGACTTCAGGAGCGGCGACTTTATAGCCTTCCTGAGCCGCTGGTACGACTCCTTTCTGCGGTATGGGCGCTGGCACGGGCTTGGGGCGCTGGCGGCGCACCTGCGGAGCTACTGCTACCCGCAGTTGTATCTCTATCTCATCTCGCTGAGCACGCTTCTGCCGCTGTCGAGCCTGTACGCGATCAAGCTGCTTTCGATAGCGGCCGATTACGCCGCGGCGTGGTATGCCTGGAGGTTGGGCCGCCAGGCCGGGTTCTCCAAGGGACGCGCCTGCGCATTGATGGCGGCGGTTCTGTTCCTGCCGACCGTGGTGCTGAACAGCGCGCTGTGGGGTCAGTGCGACATGATGTACACCTGCGGGCTCCTGGCCTCACTGTACTATGTGCTCGGAGGAAGGATGACGGCGGCTCTGGTGGCTTTTGGGCTTTCGTTCTCCATGAAGCCGCAGGGCATTCTGTGGTGCCCGTTTCTGGCGGGGTTGCTGGCGACCGGCAGGCTGCCTTGGAGAAAGCTGTGGATTCCGCCCGCGGTCTATGTTGGGTGCGCCGTTCCGGCCACCCTGGCGGGGCGGCCAGTTTCAAACGCGCTGTGGGGCTGGGGCCAGGCGGCGGTCAAGCCGACAGCGCTCGTGCTCGGCGCGCCGAACTGGTACCAGTTTATATCGCCCAGGGTGGCGCGACTTCCCTACTGGACGGGTGTGGCGCTCACACTGCTGGCCACTGCCGCCCTGGTATGGCTCCTGAGGCGGAGGGCCGCGGAGGGGGCGGACGATGCTCGCTGGCTCGTCACGGCGGCGCTGCTCTCGGTGTCCTTTCCGCCGTTCCTGCTGCCCGGGGTGCATGAGCGGTACTTCTTCGCCGCGGACGTGCTCTCGGTGGTCTATGCCTTCTATAATCCGAGGCGCTGGTATGTCCCGCTGCTGATTCAGTTTGGGTCCGCATTTTCGTATCTGCCCTATCTCTTCCACTGGACGCCGGTTTCGGAGATGGTGCTGGCGGCGGCCATGGCGCTGGCCATCGAGCTGGTCGCGATTGACGCCGCCCGCCCGGCGCTCCAAAGGGCTGCGGCAAAGAAGGAGGACGGCGCATGAACGGCAGCGGCTCCGGTTTGGCCGCTTGTTGCAGGCCGCGCGACAGCGTCTTGGAGTGCGGCAGTCCTCTCTCAGCTTTACCCCCAAACCCCCAGCTATCGCAAATTGGCGGCGGCCCAGCGCGCGTGAGGCC
>JAJYHY010000632.1 GCA_021784555.1 bacterium | reverse complement strand
TAGACATTTTGCCCGGTCACGCCACGATCTTGCAGGACGTGGTCAAGAAGACGCCCGCCGAACTAAAGGCGCGCGTGACCAACCGGCTGAAGGAATTTCTACACAGCGCCGAGGTCCAGGAAGCGTACGACCTTATCATCATCGACACGCCGCCTTCGCGGAATCCCTTGACCGAGGCGGCGCTGCGCGCCTCATCGCACGTCCTCATGCCCATGGAGCTTGAGGTCCAGTCGCTCGAGGGGTTGGTGCACATGCTGTCCTTCTGGCGAAGCGAACAGCGCCTGAGAACCAAGGAAGACCCGCTCCGGCTTATCGGCGTACTGCCCAACAAGTACCGGCGCGTCGCGTTGCATCAGGGCATCCTGGAGGCAATGCGCAAGGATCCGGTGCTCTCGGCACACATTCTGCCTTTTGAGGTGGGGCTGCGCGTGGCGTTCTCGGAATCGGATCACGCGGAAGCCAGACCAAAATCCGTGCTGCAGCTACCGGCGAATGACGAGGCGCGGCGGGAAGCGGAGCTCGTGTGTCGGCACATCGAAGGGGAGGTGTTCGGCAATGTCACAGAGTAAAAAGACCCGGTTCACTGCACCGTCCTCGGCCATGCATCACGCCGGCGACATCATCAGAGGGGTGGAGAGCGAGGAAACCGTACAGCATGTGCCGATCAGTTTATTGGAGCTGGATCCGCAAAACCGCCCGCTCACCAAACTAGACATTGCGGACCCTGAGCGAATCGATTCCTCAGATCCGAACTACCATCACAAACAAGATTTTCTTGGCCGACTTCGGGACCTTGCACAATCAATCGTTGCGGCCGGAGGAGTTCAACAGCCGATTCGGGTGTACAAGCGCGGCGCAATGTATCGCGTGATATTCGGCGAGCGGCGTGTGCTGGCGTCGGTCCTGGCCGGCCTCAAGTCTGTCCCGGCCATAGTTGTAACGGAAACGCCAAAGGATCTGCGGCGCATGCAGTCGATCGAGAACATTCAGCGCGAAGACGTGTTGGCGTGGGAGCGGCTCCAGTCATTGAAGGATCTGATTGAAGAGGAGGGCCGGCAGGGACGTGCCATCCAGAACCCGACCGACCTTACTCGAGCGGTGGGGGTCTCGATGGGGCACGCATCCATGCTGCTTAACCTCCTGGATGCTCCGTCGGACGTGGAGGAGTGTTTGCGCAGCGGAAAACTTGCCAGCCTGCGTAGCGCTTGGGAAGTCGCTCGTATCCCAGATCTGCGGGCGCGCGAGGAAGCGATTGCGGCGGTTATGGAAGGGGCATCGGCAAGATCCGTGACATCGATCGCGCGAAGGGTGACCACCAAGAGCGAAAACCGTCGCGGTCGAAAGCGCCTGTCCGTGAGCCTCGGAAAGACAGAGAACCTGGCTCTCGTGAAGCGCATTTTATCGGCGGTGGGCAAGGCCTCGCAGCGACGTGGTGTCGACTGGAATAATGTCGACGACGTCCAGCGGGCCTGGAACGAGTTCCTGAAAGGAGGATAGGGGTGCGTCGCACTGCGTTCACATTACCCTCGTTGCTTCGCACTGAGTACACAGCTCATGTCACGCATGCGCATGGGTACGGACCGCGGGGGAAGAGCCGTTGGGTGAGAGAAGCCATTGTGATGCTTTTCCGAGATGACCCAGGGCTCACACAAGTCGGGCTCGGTGTGGACGTGATAGACAAAGACGCAGTTGAGCCAATCTACCTGGATGAGTCGACGGAAGACCTCATGAAGGTAGGGTACCGAATCCTCCGCGCGCAGTATCCGGAGTGGGAGGGCGTGCAAGGTGACATCATTCGTGCAGCAGTGATGTATCGCTTGGCGCACGACACAAACGATAGGGAAGTTTTCAGAGCAAACGTGGGCTAAAATTGTCCGTAACGTATTGATAGTAAATAGAAAAGTTGTGGTGGAATTAAAATTTAATTCGGTGGGCTATTTAGGGCTTTTTACAGGCCATCAAAAGTAGGCTAATCTATTGAATTACAGGCTAATTTGTGGATAGCCAACCATCTTTTGAGTGTATCTTTGAAGGTTTGGCATTGCGAAAGCAGGGCTGTGCGGTGGGATATTGTGGCACGTGCCACAAACCGGGAAGGGGAGATGGAATCAGCGCTAAAAGACGACAAACGCCTCTGCCAGCTACCAATTGACCTGATCGACCCGGGACGATATCAGCCTCGTCAGCGGTTCAATCGTCAGGCGCTGGAGGACCTGGCAGAGAGCGTGCGCACGCTCGGGATCATTGAGCCTGTTGTGGTGCGTCCCGTTGGGGAGCCGCCTACCCGTTACGAATTGATCGCTGGCGAGCGGCGCTGGCGAGCAGCCCAACTGGCGGGGCTTCGTGACGTGCCCGCCGTAATATGGCGCGCGTCAGATCGTCAGGCGGCAGAAATGGCGCTCACCGAAAATATTCAACGCGAAGATCTGGACCCTATTGAGGAAGCCGAGGCATTCAGGCGACTCATCGACGAATTCGGCTACACGCAAGAGAGAATAGCGAGGCTGTACGGCGCCGAGCCAAACGACGGGGAGGAGAAGGGATCCGCCAGGGGGTCAAGCAAAAAATGCACGCGCGATGACGTAGCGTTGCGCCTGCGTCTACTGAAGCTCGATCCGGCTGTCCAGGAACTGATTCGCGAACGTTCATTGTCAGTCGGTGCGGGTAAAGCTCTGCTTATGGTGCAGGGAGCGGCGCAACGAGAGCTTGCGCGGCGAGCTGTGCGTGAGAAGCTGAGTGTTCGGGCCTTGGAGGCTGCCTGTCGCTCAGCTCAAGATTATCGCCAGGCCACCGGGACCGAGTCGGCCAGAGACCCCGATATTGCGGCACTAGAACAGGGGCTCTCGGAGCTCCTTG
>JAJYHY010000631.1 GCA_021784555.1 bacterium | reverse complement strand
CTGGTATCCCGTGATCCATGATTTTGAGCCAGACATCGATACCTTCTACCGGGATTGGCTCGGCATACCCGTGCCGGAGCGCGCCGACGCAGTCTGACGATGGCGCCAGATACGGCCAGCCCAGGTGGTGGTGCATTGGGCTGGCCGGTCTGCTATCGGGGTTCCCGGACAATTTGAGAGGCAGCCAATAAGCGAGTCTTTTTGCGGCGCCTGCTGTGGATTCCATCTTCGCATTAACCCGGGACCGGACCAAAATTTAGTAGCAAAGCCTTTCTACCGCCTCGACCCGCATCCGGATTTTGGCGCCGCCCTCAACGCCCTCGCCGCTTTGGCCCGCCGCAAGCGCCGCCGCGGGTATCACGATCGGGCCGGGCGGTAGTCGCGGCCCAAAGAAGGCAGGGATGGCGACCTCGCCCGGCGAAACGCCAGGGCGATAACATGATGCCAATCAACCCACCCTTGCGCTTTCCTCGGTGGTTCACCTTATTTATTGCCAGTAGGCGCCAATTTCACATTATCGATGACGCGGGTCTGTCCAAGCCAAGCGGCAACGATGAGGCGGGCCGGACGATCGACGGCTGCAAGCGGTGAAAGATCGCCGTCGGATCTCAGTTCGAGATACTCGACCTCTCTGTAACCGGCAGCCAGAATCGCCGCCTTTGCCTCAGTGAGCACGTGCTCTGGCGGCGCGCCGGGCAAAAGCCGCTCCGCGGTTGCGAGGAGGATTTCGGCCAGTTTCGGCGCCGTCCGGCGCTCGGCCGCCGAGAGCCGGCGATTGCGGGAGGACAACGCCAAGCCATCGACCTCGCGCACCGTCGGACAGGCGACGATCTCGATCGGAATATCCAGATCGCGGGCGAGCCGGCGTACCACGTGCAATTGCTGGAAATCCTTCTCACCGAAGCAGGCGATATCGGCGCCAGTCTGAAGGAACAACTTCGTCACGACGGTTGCCACGCCGGCAAAATGCCCTGGCCGGAATGCTCCGCAAAGGCCCTCGCTCACGCCGCCGACCGACACCGTGGTAGCAAAATTTTCCGGATACATTTCAGCCATATTCGGCGCGTAGAGTAGATGGACGCCGAGCGGCATGAGCTTGGCGGCATCCTCGTGCTCGGTGCGCGGATAGGCGGCGAGATCGTCCTGGTTATTGAACTGTTTCGGATTGACGAATATCGTCACGATGACCCGGTCGGCTTTTTCGAGGGCCGCGCGCACGAGGCTCAGATGGCCATCGTGCAAAGCGCCCATCGTGGGGACGACGGCAATCTTGAGGCCTTCCTGGCGCCATCCGGCAACGATGCCGCGCAATGCCACGATGGTGCGGACAGTCGGAATAGTCATGCTTTTCTCATTCTTTGGAGGGTGCGGGCGTATCGTTGAAGACATGGTCGCTCCCTGGAAAGCGGCGCTCGCGAACCTCTTGCGCATAAACCTTGACCGCCGCTTCCGCGGTTTGCCCCAACTCTGCGTAGCGCTTGACGAATTTCGGTCGGAAATCGCCGAACAGGCCGAGCATATCATCGACGACGAGTATCTGCCCATCGCAGGCCGCCGAGGCGCCAATGCCGATGGTTGGGATCGTGACGTCCTCCGTGATTTGGCGGGCAAGCGCTTCGGGTATTTTCTCCAGCACAACCGCAAAGGCTCCCGCATCCGCCACCATGAGAGCATCGTTGCGGATGCGTCCGGCCCCCTCGCTGCGTCCTTGGACGCGATAACCACCAAACACATTGGTGGCTTGGGGTGTCAAACCGAGATGGGCCATGACCGGAATACTGCGTGCGGCAAGGAACCGGATGGTTGGCGCCATGTTCTCACCCCCCTCCAGTTTGACCGCTGCACAACCCGTCTCCGCCATCAGGCGGGCGGCGTTGCGGAACGCCTGTTCGGGGCTTTCCTCATAGGATCCAAACGGCATGTCGACGACCATCAGAGCCCGTTGCAGCCCACGCCGCACCGCCTTGCCATGCAGGATCATCATCTCCAGCGTTACGCTCAGCGTCGACGGTAGGCCGTGGAGCACCATGCCAACGCTGTCACCGACCAGAACGATATCACAATGAGGGTCGACCAGCTTGGCCACGGGCGTTGTGTAGGCCGTCAGGCAGATAAGGGGAATTCGGCCTTTTCGTGCGGCGATGTCAGGCAGGGTAAGAGCCTTGGATCTCCCCGTCACGCTCATCACTTGTCTCCCCCGCGGTGTTCGTCACGGACAGGGATCTCACGATCGAGCGAACGGATATGCGGGCAATGGGGAGAGCACGAATCAGGCATTGCGGTTGTTTCCTTTGATCTGGCGCCTGTCGGATTGGACAGGAAGTTCGCCGCTGACGCAATTCCATCTGGCGGCATAGAGTTTCCGGCTATAATTAATCGATATATGTTCATAGCAGCTCAGAAATTATCCCAAGATGCCCACTCCGACAGACTGCAAGATGCCGTAATGGACCGGCTGCCTATTGTCATCAACGGCTCCCTTCGTGCAACATCTCCCAGGCCCGTCACGGCTTGGCCAGACATTGTCCGTCCGGTCAGATACGGACTTTCGCGGGGGGCTAGCGACAACGCTGGGGATGTCCCATAAGCTGCCGCGGTATGAGCCACGACGGCGCCGAGGCCATGATGCTCCCCAATGACGGCGAGAGCGTGCGGGCCGAACTCATCGCGGTGGTCATCGCCGTTTCCGACTTTATTCCGCGCGTGCTCACCCTCGAAGGCGGCACTGTGCTGCCCGCCGGTCCGTTCGAGAGCCGTCATCGCTCGCTGCAAGGGGGGTTACGTATCTGGGTTGAGCAGCAGACAGGCCATCCGCTGGGCTATGTTGAACAGCTTTATACTTTCGCGGACCGCAACCGT
>JAJYHY010000221.1:3392-14163 GCA_021784555.1 bacterium | reverse complement strand
CCTCCAGTTCGGCTCTCGACACATACCGCCGCGCCGTCTCCGTCACCTCCGCCCCCACGTGGCCCTTCGCCGCCCTCTCTCCAATCCACATCGTCCTCGGACGCAAACCATAAGGCCGCAACTGCCACGCCAGCCAAACCTCCGAAATCGCCCGTCCTTTCCTCAGTTCCCCCCAGGGACGGCTGCCCATCCCCTCCAATCTCCCCACCATCTCCCGGCTGAACATCCGCTCCGCCCCCGTCGTTGCGAACGCCACCACCATGTCCAGCAACAGCGACCCAATCGGCCCATTCTCCTGGCTCCCGCCGCTCAGCCCCACCGCCGCCTCCCGCACCCCCTTCGGCCATTCCCCTCCCGCCAAATCCGCCAGCGCCAAAAGCGGTTCCCAAATGTCCCCCGCACGATCGTTCAATCCCGCCGGAATCTCCGGCCGCGCCCCCGCTATCTCCGCCGCCCGGTCCGCCACGAACCTCAAGCAGCACCGCCGCAGCGTCTCCCCATCCAACTCCCTCAGCCGCTCGCACCGCTCGCTCGCCGTCTTCCGGTGCATCCGCACCACGATGCACCGATCCGCCAGCGTCTCCTCAATGACCCGGAAGAACGCCGGCGGGCTGATATTGGCCGCCACCTCCGGCCGGTTCACCAACTCGCTGAGCGCCGCCACCAGCGTCGTCTTGCCGCACCGCTTCTCCGGCGACTCGATCCCGATATACGCGCTCACCTCCCGCAGCTCAAAGGCGTAAGTGTGCAGCGTCCACAGCGCCAGCGCCTCCGCCCCCCACTGCGGCAGCACCACAAACCGGGTCAGCGTCCGCCGCAAATCATCAAGCAGCAACCCGCCGTCCACCGGCTCCGGCCAAGGCTCAAGCGCGTTTGCCTCTACCCTGTCCGACATGAGTTTTGCATTCATAGTATTCATATTTTTTCGTTCCATTCTAGCAGAGGGGGTAGGACAAATACCGTCTGTCCGTACAAGTACTGATAAACTCTTTTTTACCCCCCAATTCCCCCGCCACCCGCCCTCCCCATGAACCCCCCTTCGACGCCGGGCGTTGGCTGTTCGATGTTCGGTGTCGGATGTTCAGTTTTCGCCGTTGGCTGTTCGCTGCTGGATCTTGAATGTCTCCTGTTCGAACCTCGATGTCGTCCCTTGCCTCTTCACCGATTCAGCGCGCGAAACCCTCCGGGGCATTTTCCGCCCCCCATCCGCCCCGACGAACCCGCCCCCGCATGCCTCCCATTCTTCCCATTCTTGCCATCCCTCCCGACTCCCTAAGACCACCGGTAACGACTTTGCTAACGACTTTAGCCGGCCCTAAGTCCTTGACCATCAACGGTCCTAACGAGTTGACGGCTCAACCAGGGGGGTGCGCCCATCCCTCCGCACGCCGACCCTCACCTACGCCGAAGTCAAGGCCATCGCTTCCGGCAATCCCCTGGTCATCGAAAAGGCGCAGGTGGACGCGGACTTGATGCGCCTGACCCGCCTGCGCTCCGCCCACGCCGAGGAACAATATCGCATCCGGGCCGATGCGCGGCATTGCCGGGAGGAAGGCGAAACCTGGACCACACGCCTGGCCAACTTGCGCGAGGACCTGGCGGTTCGGGAAGACACCTCCGGCGAGAACTTCCGTATCGAACTGGACGGGCGTGTCCTCGACCAGCGCGGCATTGCCGGGGAGTTGATTGTCCGGCGAGCGAACAAGCTCAAGAATGGTCATAGCCAAGACGTCCCCCTTGGCCGCTTCGCCGGCTTCGATCTCTTCCTGCGGCCAGCCCTGAACAATAGCGTGGAAATCATCGTGCGCGGGAAGAACCATTATAGCGCCCGCGTGACTGACACGGCCTTGGGCACCATCCGCTCGCTCGAAGCGACCGTGCAAGGGTTTGAAGAACGGGCGGCCAGGTTGGAGACCGACATCGCCGACACCCGCAAACGCGCCCAGGAGCTGAGCGAGAAAATCGGCGCGCCCTTCGAACACGAACAACGCTATCAGGAATTGGGCCGCCGTCAGGCCGAAATCGAAGACAAACTCGACCTCACCAAGAACCAGGCGCCGAGCCAGGTTGAGGCCTCTCCCGCTGATGATGCCCAGGAGAAAGAGTCGCAGGGGCAGAGATCAACCAGACTGCTCCGACACAGCCGATCGACCGTGATTCGCGTGTGAGATTTGGGAAAGACGCACGATGCCAAAAGACAAGCAGCTTAACGGCACGAGCCTGACAAATGTGTTGCGGAAGCGGACACTCGACCAGGCGCTCAATGCCAAGGAGTTCGCAGTCGCCGCTGGCATCTCCTATTCGGCAGCCCGGCAATGGTTTCGACTTCCGGGATTCCCTCTCCTCAACGGCGTCGTCTTTTGGACCGATTTCGTTCGGTGGCGGAGGACACAGGCAGGCCCAAACCGACCGGGAGAAGATGGACCGCAAACCAAGGCTCTGGAGCAGCTGCCGGTCTCCATCCCGCCAAATCAGCTGCCGGCGCGCGCGGCGAAAATCCTTTCGGAAGCAGGTTAAAATCCTCGTCCCATCCAGGCTATCCGCATTGGGATGTGTCGATTCGCGGCGAGATGCCACTCGCATGGTCGACGTCAGAAGGTCAAGGCACCCGGTTGGTAAGGATAAGAGTCGGTGTGTCCAATTTGAGATCAAACCCGCCAAGCTCCCGGGTATAGGTGGTGACATATCTGCGTCTTGTGCTTGGAAGATTTTACTGCACTTTTACTGCACTCCTTCGTAAGTCATTGATAATCAATGGAGCGGGTGAAGGGAATCGAACCCTCGTGTATGTGGTGGTGAAAAGTGGTAAAGAATGGCTGCGTTTTAAGTTACGCGTGCATCGCCCGATGGAACATATCTTTCCATTCGGGCGCGCGACTTACCAGGCGATCGATGAATTTTATCCGTTCAGCACTGGTTAGTTTGTACCGCGATAATTCCAAAAACTCCTGCACGAGGAATCCAGCATGTTCGGCTGGGAAATCAGGTGCCCAGCCGAGCGCGCCGTCTGAATTTGGCTTGCGACTCGCGTATAGCCCCTCAATTAACCCCCCGCACAGCGTTTGCGCCGAGGCCACCATTTCCATCCCAAGGCGTCGCTTCATATCTTCAACTCGCTCTTCAATTGCCTCTTCCAGAAGTTCCACCGCGGCCTCACTGGGTTCGACATAACCCCAGGAGTGTCTTCCTGCTCTGCCGTTCAGCGCATCAAGATCAATCCCGGTCAAGGCGTCGGAAACCTCGGCAGCGATATCCTCGGCCGATTGCGATGATATGAAATGCACAGCGATGCTCTCGGCTTCCGGCCGCAATTCCCCATGCTTTTCCAGCAAATGCCGTAGAACAACGATTGCTTCCTCGTCAGCCAAGCGGTCCAGAATCGAATTGGCAGACTGCTTGGATCCTCTTTGATCTCCCATAAGTTTGCCTTCAGTGTTCGCGGCACTGGCGGGCCAGTCCGAGCACGACCGGTTTCGCTCGCTCAAATGCATCGCGCAGTTCGGCGAGTTCAATCGGCTTCATTTGCGAAAACGCTTCGAGCAGTTGTGCCTCAGTGATGCGGTCGTGCTGGATAAGGAAATCGGCATCGGCCATGTCTTGCTCGTCATTTCCACGCATCATTTTTGTTAAGACCAGATCAAGGGTTGCGGCGCGGAACAGTTGCAGATGGTTCAATTGCAGGCGCGTGACGGGAACAATCTGCTGCAGCCATTCTTGCCTCAGAAACACTTCGGTCTCCGGAAACAGGTGCGTAATGTACAGTCCCTCGGATTTGAAGCGTGCGTTGACGGCATCGCGAGCGTCCCAAAATCGCTGGTCATCTGAGAACGCCTGCACTTCCTGGGTTGGAATGATAGCGTCCACATCCTGCGTCGTCGCTGCTGTCGAGGGCGGGTGGCTGTATCCGAGCCAAATCGCGCTCCGTCCATAAATAATGAGGCGAACCTCATGATCGAGGGCTTGATCAAGGGCGAGGAGTAATCGTTCGGGATGGGGGGAAGCCGCCTTCATGCGGCGAGCGCTTGGCGCGGACGAATCCAGCGTGTGGCCAGGCCGACTTTGCCGCGGTCGATGCCCGTCATTTCAACGAATCGGGTGGGGTGGGGAAACTTGGTTGCGTCAATACTCACGTCGGGTAGGAGGTCGAGCAACTTCTGCCAGAAAGAATTCAACGGTTCAAACTTGTATCCGCAATGCGCAATGTATCGAACGACTTCCGCGCAGTCCTCCTCAACGGCGAGTCCTGCAACTTCGTTCGGTGGTACGTCGGGCGCCCCAAGCAACGCAGCCGCCAGACGGATTTCACGGGCTGTGGGCCGAAGCGAAGGAGCCATAAGGGCGATAGCGAGTTCGGCGTTCGAAAGCGGCACTTCTCCCAGCGGCGGAATACGCGGACTGAGGTCGCGTTGGTAGTAGTCGCACCCCCGCTGCAAGGCGAGACGTTCCAAGTCGAGCGGCAACGACAAACCCAGTCGGCGTGCCTTCTCCAATAAGGACGAATCAGCCGTGGTGGGCTGCTTCTGTTGCGCAAACATGCTCATATAAAAAAGCTGCCTCAAAGTGGCCTATTAGTAAATCCTTGTCTTCGCATCGTTCGCGGCTGGCGCGGCGGGCGAAATTACGCCCGCGCTATCTGGTACCACTCTGTCGCGAGAGCGCGAGAAGACATGCAGCCCTGGGCGTCGCAATCTTGTTGAACGCTGAACCAAACGCAAGGCCGCCGAGTTGTAACAGTGCATGATCGACAACCATCAGGGCGTACAGGGCTTTCGGAGTCGGTTGAAATGCACGCCGCCGGATTGATTGTATCAACGCCATCGTGTTGCGCCTTCGATCGCTTTCCGCCTAGCGCTGCGGAATACCAAAGAACTGGCGATGCCCAACCTTGTCCAGGGGGACGTGCTGACCGTGCGCGAACGGGCGGCGGTCCAACTGACCTACTTCGCGCCCCTCCGCGACGTGATGGGGTTTTGGAGTTGTTTCACGAAGCGGAAATAAACACAAAGGCGCACGGAAGTTCCTTTATATGCGTGGCTGCAACAGCGGCTAGTTTACTTGCACTTTACTTGCACTTTCGTGTAAGTCCTTGATAATCAATGGAGCGGGTGAAGGGAATCGAACCCTAATCCGTATTGTGGTAAGAAGTGGCGGGAAGTGATTGAGAGTGCCTAAGGCGCCACGCGCTCTCTACCCACGCGAAGCTCTCTACGCTGCGGGAGGCGGTTGAGACCCTGCCGGGACTACAGTGAAACGGATCGGCGGGCTGTAACCGGGGGCTCGGGTTCCCAAACTTCAAGCCGAGCCGGCTTCCTCGAGAATATCGAGCAATGCCTTGGCGCACCAGACGCGGTGGCGTTTGGCTTCGCTGATTTCTTTGACAACGCCGGCGACTTCGAGCTGGCCGATCGCTCGGACCACGGTGTTGTAGGCCACCTTGAGTTTCTCCTGCGCGCTGCGCGCGGTGGTGAAGGGGTTGCCACCGAGCAGATTGACCAGCTCGCGGGCGGTTTGGGCGCTGGAGCCGCTCAGGCTCTCCCGCCAACGGGTGAGGAGCGAGTTGATGCGCTCGGAGCGGTTGAGGGCGTCTTCGGATTGGCGGGCGACGCCGTTGAGGAAGTAGAGCAGCCAGCCGGCCCAGTCGCCATGCTCGCGGACTTCGGTGAAGCCGCGGTAGTAGTCCTGGCGGGTGGCTTCGAAAAAGGCGCTGAGGTATAGGAGCGGCATGGGCAGGACCTCGCGCTGGCAGAGCTGGAGTGTGATAAGGAGGCGCCCGACGCGGCCGTTGCCGTCGAGGAAAGGGTGGACGGTTTCGAATTGGTAGTGCGCCAAGGCCGCATGGACCAGCGGCGGCAGGCTCTGATCATGCAGGAACTGCTCCCACGCGCCCAGGTGCTCCAACAGGGCGTCAGGGGGCGGCGGCACGAAGCTGGCTTCGGCCAGGGTGCAGCCGGGGCGGCCGATCCAGTTTTGGGAGCGGCGAAATTCGCCGGGGGTGGCATGGGCGCCGCGCACGCCGCGCATGAGCTTTTCGTGGAGTTCACGGACCAGGCGCAGCGAAAGCGGCAGGGTGTTGAGCCGTTGGATGCCGAATTCCAGCGCGGTGACGTAGTTGCCCACTTCGCGCAGATCGTCGGGGCTGCGCTCGACGGTGGCGCCAGCCTCGGCGGCGAGCAGTTCGCCCAGCGTGGCCTGGGTGCCCTCGATACGGCTGGAGAGCACGGCTTCGCGGCGGACAAAAGGGCGGATGAGGACGTGGGGATTTGGCAGGCGGCGGCCTTCGCCGGCCAGGCGGCCGACCAGGGTGGAAGCACTGGCCAGGGCGTTCACGATCTGGGGCGTCCATTCCAGGGGCGGCGGGAGCGCGTTGGGCAGGAACGCTACATAGCCCTCCAGCGTGCGAGCCCACTTGCCGGTGGGCGTCTGGCGCCCCTTAGCCGCCACGGCGCTCATTTCAGCCGCTGAAACAGAACGTTTAGTTTGTTTCATTTTCACCGCATTATTGAAACAAGGCTTACCCATGGTTTCAAGCACTGAAATAGCAAATCGCCCAGGGCCGATGGAAGCTAGAGGCTTGGCACCGCGACTGCGGCTGGATGTAGAGTTGAGTTGCTTGGGGAGGCGCAGGTGTTATTCTCGGCATTATGGCAAGCGAACCCGAAGCGCCCCCGGACGATCCGCTGGGTCTGCAGCGCCTCGAACGTGAAATCCATATTGAGAAACTGCGACAGGACATTAAAGAGGTCACCGGCGAGGAATTGCTCCCTGGCAACCCACGGGACAATGGCCCAGGGGCCCAACCCCAACCCGAAGCACTGCTGTCGTATACTCCGCCGCCTGAACGGACCCCGACCCCAAAACCTCCTCTCCAGCCAACCGCCATTACAGACACCTTGACAGCCCGCGCCCCTGGCCACTGCAATACCGCAACTCCAAGCCTCAATGCCGAGCCAAACGAGAACAATCGGGAGCCTGTTGAAGGGAATTCCAGAGGTGGCAACTTACTGCACTTTTACTGCACTCCTTCGTAAGTCCTTGATTATCAATGGAGCGGGTGAAGGGAATCGAACCCTCATCTCAGGCTTGGGAAGCCCGCGTTCTACCACTGAACCACACCCGCTTCGTCTGGCTTCAGGATTCACTTTTACCACTTTTACCAGATGTCTGCCGGGAGCGCAAGACCTGATTTCTGCGCGACTCTGCGGGCGGGGGGGCGCACGACAGAATTCTTCGTGGCGCAGGATTGTATCCTGCTGATAGGGGTAGGGATGGCCCGAAGGCCACCCCTCCCTCCGAACCGGACTGGCGAGTTTCCCGCATCTAATGTGGCGCGCCACATTAGATGCGATATGTGGCCAAGGAGAAAATGTGGCGTAGAGGGCCGGAAGGGCTGGTTTTATTAAGATTGCCGCCCTGGTGACGCCACATTTTATTTCAAGAGCGAAAGCCGTTGCCGACCTGGCTTTGTTGAGAAGACTGGGCCGGTATGTTCAAAACCTTATTCCAGTATCCTCGGGTTCTTTCGCGGCACGCTGACGCACCGTTGGCTCATAAGAGAAAGAGCTTTTTGAAACACCTCGCATCGCGAGGCACACCCCGTTCGACTCTCTTGCGCTATGCCAGGCAGTTGCGGGTCATCGCTGGCATGTTGGAGAGCCGGCTGCCTGGGTCGATCTCCAAGGAGGAGATCGTTGGCTTCGCCCAACGATGGGCCAATGGGCAACGACGGCGCGGCCGGGCTAAAGGCCGGAGGTGGTCCAAGGGCCACTTCGTGCAGGTGGCAAATGCCTGGTGTGCATTCATGGGATGGCTCAAGCAGGAGAAGCCTCCGCCGCCTGCCTTTTGCGCGAGGGTCGATGCTTGGGCCCGCTTCCTGAGTGAGGAAGAGGGATTGTCGGCGCGCACTGTGGCCAATTACCGGTGGTGGGCGGCAGCTTTTCTAGGTTGGATTCAGGAGCAGGAGGTGCCTTTGCGCCGGGTTACACTCCTCGGGGTGGATGAATTTATGGAAAGGCTTTCGGCCCGGGGATTGAGCCGGGTGAGCCTAGCCACCGGGGCTAAGAGGCTGCGGCGTTTCTTTCGTTACACCTATCAACGGGGATGGTGTCGGCGCGATTTGGAGCCGGGGGTGCTTTCGCCTCGGCTTTATCGGCAGGAGACGCTGCCTGGCAGCCCGGCTTGGCCCGATGTCAAGCGGCTCATCGCTGCGAGCGAAGGCCCGGGTGTTTGCCACCTTCGCAACCGGGCCATGCTGCTCCTGGTGGCGGTATACGGGCTGCGCAGCGGCGAGGTCAGGGGATTGTCCCTGGCCGATTTGGATTGGCAGCGGCGCATCCTGCGTGTGCGGCGAAGCAAGACGGCGCGGGTTCAGGAGTATCCGCTGAGCCAAGCCACCGGCCAAGCTCTGCGGCGCTACCTCAAAGAGGGCCGGCCTGAGTGCAGCCGCGGCGAGATCTTTGTAACCCTGCAGGCACCCTTTCGCCCCTTGTCGGCCGGGGCGCTTTATGCCGTGACCTGTTCCTTGATGGAACGGCTGCAGATCGCCAGCCCCAAGCGTGGCCCCCACGCATTGCGCCACGCCTGTGCCTCCCATCTATTGAACAGCGGACTTCCCTTAAAAGAAGTCGGAGATCATCTTGGACACCGGCATCTGGGCAGCACCCAGATTTATGCCAAGGTCGATTTGGCGGGCCTGCGCGCTGTGGCGGCCTTTGATCTGGGAGGTGTGCAGTGAAACTACAACCCGCTGTTGAGGCCTACGTTGGACTTAAGCAATCGCTGGGTTTCCGTTTTGCCACCGATAGCCGGATTCTCAGGGCCTTCAGCAAGGCCATGGGCAGGAGGAACCTGGGGCAGGTCAAGGCGGCGGCGGTCCGAGCGCATCTGAATGGAGAGGGTCTTCTGACGCGAAATTGGGAGCGCAAATGGGTGGCGCTACGCGGTTTTTACGCCTTCGCGTTGGCCCGAGGCTTCGTCCGCCGCTCCCCACTGCCCGCCCAGGCACCCAGGATTGTCCAGAGCTTTACTCCTTACATTTACTCCGTGGAGGAGTTGAGACGTCTGCTGGGGGCGATAACCCCGGAGCGAATCCCGCGCCGGGTCTCTGCGGCCACCTTCCGCACATTGCTCCTGTTGCTCTACGGGGCGGGGTTGCGCCTAGGTGAAGCCCTGCGGTTAGAGGAGAGTGATGTGGATTTCCAAGAGCGGCTGCTTTACGTGCGTCAGAGCAAGTTCTTCAAAACACGCCTCGTGCCGGTTGGCCCAAAATTGGCCAAGGCGCTAGAGAATTATGCCGGCGAATGCCCGCAGACGCACCATCCCGATCGTCCGTTCTTCCGGACCGCCCAAGGCACGCCCCTGAGCCGGGCCGTCGTGGAACGAGCCTTCCGCAGGCTCTGTGTGGCGGTTGATATCAAGCGCAATGGTGGAGCGCGCTCTCAACCTCGGTTACACGACCTGCGTCACACGATGGCTACGCATTGTCTGGTCAATGGGTATCGCCAGGGCACGGATGTGCAATCCCTCTTGCCCAGGCTCTCGACCTATCTGGGACACGTGGACATCGGCAGTACCCAAAAATATCTGACGGCCACCGCTGAACTTCGCGATCAGGCCAGCGCGCGCTTCGCGCGATATGCGTTGGGAGGTGCCCATGAATGACCGGGTCGGGCCGTGGGTTCGCCGCTTCCTGGTGGAGTATCTCATTGGGGAGCGCAATTATTCGCCCAATACCCAGCAGAGCCGCCGCGACACCTTTGTGTTGTTCCTCCCATTTGCAGCAAAGCGGTGCCGCTGCGCCCCAGACAACCTGGCCTTGAGCCAGGTAAGATCCAAGCTGGTGAGGGAGTTTCTCAGACATCTGGAAGGAGTCCGGCACTGCAGTCCTTCTACTATCAATCAGCGATTGATCTCCCTGCGTGCCTGGGCCCGTTTCGTGGGCATAAACAGCCCGGAGCATCTGGAATGGAGCGCTCAGATCCGTACCATACATCTCAAGAAACACGCCCCGGCTCCGACCAACTATCTGGAAAAACGGGAGATGAAAGCCCTCCTGGCCGCTCCGAACCGGCACCAGCGCCAGGGTTCTCGTGATCACGCGTTGTTGCTCTTCCTTTACAACACCGGGGCGCGCGCCAGCGAGGCCTGCCGCCTGCGGGTGGAAGATTTGAACCTGGCCTCGTCCGCAGCAACCCTCCATGGCAAGGGACGCAAAATCCGCCACTGCCCCCTGTGGAAGCCCACAGTGGCTGCGTTGCGCGAGTTGGTAAGCCATCGCGCCGGCACGCAACCGGTCTTTGTCAATCACCGCGGACAGGCGCTAACTCGCTACGGCCTCCACACCCTGGTCGAACGCTATGCCCGGCAAGCCGCGCTGGCCGTGCCAACCTTAAAGACAAAGCGCGTCAGCCCGCACACCATTCGCCATTCCACGGCCATGGCGCTGCTCCATGCCGGCGTGGACATCAACACGATCCGCATCTGGCTGGGGCACGCGTCCCTCCAAACCACCCACATCTACGCGGAATGCGACCTCAAAATGAAGGCCAAAGCTTTGGCTCGTTGCGAGGCGCCGCTTCTTGAACAGACCAAGCGGCGATCCAGTGGCAAAGGCTTGATCGGTTTTCTACGAGCCCTTTGACGCCTCACAAAATGTGGCGTCACCAGGGCGGCAATCTTAATAAAACCAGCCCTTCCGGCCCTCTACGCCACATTTTCTCCTTGGCCACATATCGCATCCGGCTCTCCAGTTAGTGGGCTCTGGCAGCATTGGCCG
>JAJYHY010000221.1:0-3382 GCA_021784555.1 bacterium | reverse complement strand
GCTTGCACGCGGGCTAAGGCTAAGGAGATTAGCCCGCGGATGGCAAAGAAGTCATTGGGCCAGCGCTGATGATCCCGGCCACGGGCACGCCCGCTGAGTTTGTGCCGTTTGCGCAGAATGCTCCGCAGCCGCTGCCGTATCCACTTGTCCAACGGTATAAACGTTGTCCAGTGGCTGTGCTGGAAGTATTTCATCCAGCCTCGCAGGGTGCGGTTGACGTCTTCGATGATGTCCTCCAGTGAGTCGCTGCGCTTGCGTTTGGTCTTGGCCCGGAGCGCGTTCTTCAGCTTATCCAGGCTTTTCTTGCGGGGCCAGCGGTAGCCCCGCTCGAAGTGGTAGCCCAGAAAGTCGAAGCCTCCTGGCTCCCTGGCGTTAACGATGCGGGTCTTGGTGGGGTGCAGGGTCAGCCCTGCCGCCTCCATCCATTGTCGCACCGCTTCCAGGGCAGCTTGCGCTTGCTCGGCACTCTTGCACAGGATGATGAAGTCGTCTGCGTAGCGCACCATCTCCCAGCCCCGCTGAGCCATC
Source organism: bacterium (assembly GCA_021784555.1). GTDB lineage: Bacteria > Verrucomicrobiota > Verrucomicrobiia > Limisphaerales > UBA8199 > JAJYHY01. The sequence continues at coordinate 2,854 of JAJYHY010000221.1, read as the reverse complement.
AGGTGGTCTAGCGGATTGAGATAGATGTTGGCTAGCAGGGGCGAAATCACCGCCCCCTGTGGCGTGCCGCTCTCGGTCGGCTGCCAGCCTTTGCCGCTTTCCATCACCCCTTGTTCCAGGAACCGGCGGAGAAGCTCCTGCACGGCTCCGTCGCTGATGTGTTCGGCGACCGCGGCTAGCAGCGGTTCTTGGGGAATGTTGTCGAAGTATCCCTTGACATCCGCATCGACAATCCATACCTGTCCCGCGTTCAGGAGTTGCTGCACGCGTCGCAGCGCGTCCTTGGCTCCGCGTCCGGGTCGGAACCCATAGCTCTGTTCGGCAAAGGTGTGCTCGAAAATCGGTTCGATGACTTGGCGCAGGGCCATTTCCACGACTCGGTTTTCCACCGGTGGTATTCCCAGCGGTCGCAGTTCTTTGCTTCCCAGTTTGGGTATCCAGACCCTTCTGGCGGGCTGCGGTTGCTATTCCCCGCTTTGGAGTTCTTCCTGCAGCGCCGGGAGCCGTTGCTCCTTCTGTTCCGCGTAGCGCCGGCAGCGTTGGCCGTCGGGCTTGTGCGGACTTTTGTTGCGAGCCACCTTCTCCACTGCGCTTTGCAGGTTTTCCATCTTCCAGACTTTGTCTATCAGGCTATACCATTTGCCTCCTTTCACTCCTCTTTGTCTGTTCACTTCCAGTTGCTCTCCACGTCGCGTTGCCGGGACGCAGTTACTTTCAGTTGTCTGGCGGGAAGCTCCGCCAGGGAGGGACTTTCACCCTCCGATGCACGCCCGCTTCCCAAGCGCACTATCGCCGAATTGCATTCGGCACCGCGCCGCTTACCGGGCGATCGCAGGAGATTTCGGGTTGGTGCATATTACAGATCTGCGATATCCCGACGCGTTGGGACAATCCTGCGCTACGTGCCGAAGATTTTTGTCTTGCGCCCGAATCGCACCTGACAGAACGAGATCCCGTGCGCATGCGGGAGATGAGTGCTATACTACCGCATTTGATGACGCCGACAACAGAAGCTTGATTTATGGCCAGGATAAGAGAAGTGCGGGATAGGAGATGCGCGCCGCCCCCTTGGGGGGAGGTTCATCCCACGCCCCCCGATCACGGCCTGGAGCGGCGCCGGATCGAGGGTGAAGCGCTCCGACCCCTCACGAAAGGCGTTTCGGCGTGAGCAGCCCTTCGCATTTGAGCTTGTTCTTCGGCCGGTTTCACCCAGTGCTGGTGCATTTGCCGATCGGGTTGATCGTCCTGCTCGGGGCATTGGAATCGCTGGCGCTATTTCCAAGGTTCAAAAACGCCAACAGCAGCGCCGGCTACATCCTGGCCCTGGCCGTACCGCTGGCAGGACTGACAGCTTATTGCGGCTGGCTGCTTTCGCGCGACGGCGGCTACAACCCGCATCTTCTTGAGTGGCACAAGTGGGCGGGCATTAGCACCGCCGTGGCTTGCGCCCTTACCGGCTTGTTATATGCGCTACGGTTGCGGCGGACTTACCGGGTTTGCCTTTTTTCAACGCTGCTTCTCCTGGTTGTCGCCAGCGACTTCGGCGGCTCGCTCACCCACGGCAGCGGCTATCTCACGCGCTATGCGCCCAAGGAAATCCGGCGCTGGCTCAGCTTCAAAATCCATTTCAGTATCACGCGCGTGCCGCTTGGTGACGACGCCCATCCCGCCAAGGCTCGCGTGCCGGCGACCAAGACGGCCACAGCCGGAGCGAAACCAGACGTCTCGGCGAGGCGGACCAACGCGGCCACGCAAGGCCCCGTGGTGTTTGCCAATGTCATAGGGCCGATTTTCAAGGCAAATTGCGTCACTTGCCACGGGCCGGATAAGTCCAAGGGCAAACTGCGGCTGGATTCCTTCGCGGCGGCGCTCAAGGGTGGGGATGGGGGGCCAGAGATTGTGCCGGGCAAACCAGAGAGGAGCGAATTGATGCGGCGCGTATGGCTGCCAATCGATGATGATGACCACATGCCGCCGGATGGGAAACCGCAGCCCACCGCGGAGGACCTGGCACTGCTGCAATGGTGGATCGACTCCGGGGCGCCCGGCAATCAGACCCTCTCCAAGTTGGACCCGCCGCCGAATATCTCCCGCATCCTGGCGAGTCGATTGCGAGCCAGCGAACCGGTAGCGAAAGCTGTCCCTCCAAAGCCGCTCCAGGAGGTCATGCCGGTAGCCGCGAAGCTTTCAGACGAACTGGGCATCGTCATCACCCCGCTGGCCGAGAATGAGCGGTGGCTCCAGTGTGATGCCCGAGTTGCGGGCAAGCGCTTCGGCGACCGCGAGTTGTCGAAGCTCGTGCCGCTCGACGCGAACGTGCGCCGGCTTGATTTGGGCGGCACGAGCGTCACCGATGCTGGTTTGGCGGCTCTCAAGACCATGTCCAACCTCCAACGGCTGCATCTGGAGCGGACCGTCATTACGGACGCGGGGTTGCGCTGCCTGGCGAACCTGGACCAGCTTCAATACCTCAACCTCTATGACACGAGGGTGAGCGACAGCGGACTGAAGGACCTCGCGGCGCTGCCAAAGCTGAAGCAGCTTTACCTTTGGGAGACGAAGGTTACGCCCGCCGCCGCCAAGGCCTTCGCTGAGGCGCGACTGGACAAAGACCAGATTAGCCGGTGGGAAGAGCAAATCGAGCAGCTCAAGGCAAGAATCCGGGACGCGGGGACGCTGGTCAACAATGGCGCCAGTCCGCCTGCCGCGACCGATCCGGCGACCACGGGCCATCCCATCAACACCAAATGCCCCGTTTCAGGAAAACCGATAGACCCTTCCAAAACGGTTGTCTATAAAGGGAAGATCGTGGCATTCTGCTGCGATGATTGCAAGGCGAAGTTCGAAAAAGACC
>JAJYHY010000220.1 GCA_021784555.1 bacterium | reverse complement strand
CCTGACTTCCACGCGAAAAATATACACTAGGAATTGAGAAGTGACTTGTCAATGGCCTTGAGGATCAGTTCCTGCTTCCTGGTGAGGGTAACTGTCCGGGAGAGTTGGAAGCGGTGCTTGCTGTCGCGAAGGTAGACTTTGTACATAGTGCCCAACTCCGACAGGGCACTCTCGGCGGTGAAATCGGTTTTGCGCAAACGGTACTGAAGCAATGATAGGAGCAGATACGCAAGATAGCAGAGAAAGACGTGGGCGCGGACTCGCTCGGCCAACCAGTGGCGAACCGGGCGCAACTGGGTGATGCCTTTGAGACTGTGAAACGCTTTCTCGACCAAGTCCTTGTCGAAGTAGAGGGAGAGCATCTTGTCTTGGGCGAGCGAGCGGGTGCAGAAGATGCAAGAGTAGCCATCAAACTCCTCGGCTTGGGCCAGCTTGGAACGTAAGAGTTGGCCCCGCGAGTCGAAGAAGCGATCCAGGCCCGGTTTGATGGATCGGCCCTGGGCTAGGAGCTTTTGGGCGTGGGAGACCTCATCCCGGCGTGACTCGCGCGCGTCGCGTTGGTGGCGCTCGTTCAAGCAGAGGGCTAGCTTGCCAGACACCCCGTCCAGCCGATAGGGGCGCAGGAGGGTGTAGAAGACGGTGCGACCCACACGCTGGCGGTGGGACAGTTGCATCAGTTGCTGCGGGTTGGCCCAGGGGCGCCAGAATTTCTTTAAGTGTTCGTTGAGCGGCACGCCGCAGAGCGTCTCCCAGTGTAAGTGCTTGATGTCCTGGAGGTTGCGTTCGGACTTGATGCCCCGGTCATAGATGAAGAGTCCCGGAGGCAGCTGGTAGCGGCCGAAGAGGGTCACTAAATCCTGCAACGTGCGGGCATCATGCACGTTGCCGTCGAAGACCTTGTGGAACAGGGGAATGCCCTCCTGCTGAGTGACTCCCAGGCCGATCTGGATCAGGGGGCGCCCCTGGACCGCCTCCTTGTCGTGTCCCGGCTTGGCTAACGGACAGTGGCGACCGTAGAGGTAGGTGTTGGTGACATCGTAAATGACTCCGGAGGGACGAAGCCGGTACTGGCGACAGACGCCCTCAAAGAGTCGGCGCTGCCAGGTCTCCGCATCCAGGGCTTCCAAGCTGTCCAACGCGCCCAGGAGGCGCTTCTCGGTCAAGCCTTCGAGGCCCAAGAGGAAGTTGAGATCGGTCCGCTCAAACCAGCCGGGCATGTGGTTGAGGCTGCGGTAGTCCAGACAATGAGCGTACACCAGGCTCAGGATCTCCTGGCTATAGGATCCCAGTTGTTCAGGCAGGGAGATTTCCTTAGCCAGATGGTTGAGCACGAGGAGCGGCCCGTAGAGTTTGACTTGGTCCACCTCTACTTCGGAGAGCGAGGCAGCCAGTAGAGTCTTGCCGTCGGCTTCACGTCCAACGTAGCGAACATGTCGCTGGACGCAGCGGCCGTTGACCCACCGATTTTCGACTTCGGCCAGATAGACATGGCCCTGGCGTTTGATGCGCCGGATGAAGCTCATAGTGTATATATTATACACTATGACGGAGGCGGCGCAAGTCCACATTGCGCGATGCCGGAAGCGAAAAGACCTAATAAAATCAGGGTTGGGACGATGGTCGGAGACGATTCAGGAAATCCTAGTGTATAAAATCGAGGTGGAATTCAGGTCAAGCAGCGGCTGGGCGAGACGGAGAAGACGGCGGCCACGGCGCAGAAGACCGCCGCTACTGCCCAGAAAGCAGCGACCACTGCCCAACAGACTGCCAACCAGGCGACAGCCCAGGCACAGGAACCCGTTCCAAGCGAAGAGGCTTTCGCCACCCGCAACTTGGTCGTAGCGGGTTCGGCGAGCGTTCTCTACAACAGGGAGGAAGGCAAGAACGGCAGCTTCCTGCTCGGCCAGTTCGCGCCCATCCTCCTATTTCGAGCCAATGACAAGGTGCTGCTGGAGAGCGAACTGGAGTTCGGGCTCAACAGTGATGGTTCGACCGACACCGAACTGGAGTACGCGCAGTTGGACTACGCGTTTGACGATTACCTGAGTTTCGTGGGCGGCAAGTTCCTCCTCCCGCTGGGTACCTTTCCGGAGAAGCTGCACCCGGCCTGGATCAATAAAATGCCGACCCTGCCCCTAGTCTATACCGGCGTGGGCCAAATGATGCATGACACGGGCATCGTGCCCTTTAGCGACATTGGCGCCCAAGCGCTGGGCGGCGTGCATATCGGCCAGAGGGACGCGGTGTTCACCTACGCCGGTTACTTGGTCAACGGCGCTTACGACTTCGAACACAGCGACGACACCGGCAAAGACCAGTTCAGTTTTGAGAAGGGAAACGATTACCTCAACGGCTCGCCGAGCGGAGGCGGTCGGGTAGCGGTATTTTACCCGTGGTCGCCCTACCACGACGTCGAAGTGGGGTTCTCCGGCCAGATCGGGACCTGGGACAAGAACAACGAACTGTCCTGGTCGGCCATGGTTGGGGATGCCGCGCTCCATCTAGGACCCTACACTGAGGTGCGGGGCGAATACGTCCACACTTGGGGTGAAACACCAGACAAAGGCACCTTGGAACCGGAAGGCGCGTTTGCCCAGGTCGCTTACAAGCTGGCCGGCCTGCAACTAGACCTGCCGCTGATCAGCAACTTCGAAGCGGTCTTCCGCTACGATTACCTGGACCGGGACGTGACCGGAAGCCGGACGCACGGCTACGCGCTGGGCCTCAACTACTACGTCACCAACACGCTGTTGCTAAAGGGCGCTTACGAATTCATCGACAGCAGCAATGCACCCTATGACCACAACCGCTTGACGTTCCAGGTTGCCTACGGGTTCTGAACCATTCGGGGGCTGGCACGTAGAGACGAGAGCCTGATTTAAGAGGCGATGCCCTATGGGGCGTGTTCCTCCTGGATGCGGCCACGCTCGCGCCGGGCGGCGCGGGCGTGGTCCGCGCAGGCGCACGTGGCGCTTTGTACGCGCTCGACCATTTCGGCCGACTAATCTTCTTCCTCGACTTGTTCGTTGATAAACCAGTGCATGAGGACTTGCGCGGGATAATCCTTCGCTTCGCGCGCCGCTTCATAGGCGGCGTTGACGCCCTGCGTGTTGGCACCTTCCTGCGTCCGGGCCTGCTGCGCGATTCCCAGCAGAGTCTTGAAATCCTGCTTGGGCGCCGGCAGCGCGGCCTCCTTCGCCGCCTCTCCCCGATCCGTCAGGTGTTTGAGGATGCGCTCGGCGTGGGCGCGCTCCCCGCCGGCCTGCTTGACGGAGTATTTGGCGAAACCCTTGAAATTCCTGGTGTCGCATCACACCGACAAGGCCAGATAGCAATGGGCGGCAGCCAGTTCCTGATTGAGCTGCCGGTTGAGCTCCTCGACTACCTTGTGGTTGATTTTGGCTTTGGACATGACGGAGGGAAATTTAACACCCGCCCACCGGGCCAGCCAACACTTCTTGGCAATTTGCCAACCATAAATGGCAGGCCACCGACAGCAGGGGCGGGGCGGTCTGTGCTAAGCTGCGCGGAATTGTTGCGGTCTTTTCTGATTGAGTGTGATGTCTGAGCCCAATAGCGAAACCGGTTTGGTTCTACGGGAAGTTCATGTCAACTCTTGGGCTGGGAATAGCGTGCGGGCGCTGTTGCTAGCCGCGGCCGCCCTTGAGATCGGCATTCTCGTCTGGCAGGGGCTTACTGCCAGCGGCAATCCGAATCCGGTCGCGCCCGGCACCCTGCTCACCCTGGTGGTGCTTCCGGTGCTGTATCGCTGGTTTGAACGCGAGAAGGCAAGTCAACGGTCTGAAGACCATGGAGAACGAAGCTCGAGATCGAGCCGTTGAAAGTTCCGAATATGAATGCACTACAGATTCTCAATCGGCGGCTGACGTGGCGCGAAAGCGCGCTGGTGGTCGTTGTTCTGGCAGCACTGGCTGCATTGGGCTACGGCGGCTACAAGTTCACCCTGGCCCGGGTGCTCGACGCCCGTGTGAACGCGGCCATTCCGAAAGTGGCGGTGCAAATCCGGCGGCAGCGCGACCAGTTGGTCAACGCCATCGAGGCCTACAAAGCCCATTTTGGATTCTATCCGCCCGACCACGTGCTCAGCCGGCAGCCTTTGGTCATTGATCCGGTGACGAATACTCTGCTGTACGAACTCGCGGGCGTCGTTTACAACCCGACCAACAAGACGTTCCAGGCCGGCGGCTTGGAGCCAGCCGAGGCGGCGTTCGTCAGGCGATTCTTCCAATGCGACGGGTTCAGGAATTGCGCGGAGACACCCGGTAAGGTCACACGGTTTTTGAAGTTCGATCCGCTGCCAGCACTCCAACTCCATGATGATCCGGACGTTTTTGCCTTGGGCTTCCAGGCGCCCTACGAAGGACTCAGCCCGGAGGTGTTCTGGGAATTCAATGTCACCCCGTGGCGCTACGTTTCCACGGCACCAACCAACAACCCGGGGAAATTCGACTTATGGATTGAGGTAAACGCCCGCGGCCGGACCCTTACGATTGGGAACTGGAGGGCAGTCAAGCAGCGTGTTTATCGCAAGTGAGCTATGGGCCACACAATCAAGAAGTGAACACGACGCGTGAATTCCAACACCATGAGCGGCTCGAAAACACGACGGGGCGGGTGACGCCTCACAAGTCCCTCGAGAACTCAGCCGCGACAAGGACACTCGAGTGGTTGCATGAGGGCAAAGCCTTTCGCGTCGCCTATGACCGTTTCGGCTCCGGTCCCGAAGTTCTGTTTCTGCCCGCCATGAGCACCGTCTCCACCCGTCATGAGTGGGACACCGTGGCCAGGGCGCTGGCCGGTCAATTTGCCGTGATGCTCCTGGATTGGCCGGGCTTTGGCGATTCCTCACGGTTGAAGGCCGAGTATTCACCAGGTTTGTTTCACGTCTTCCTCCGTGACTTTGTCCGGAGCGAATTTCGCCAACGCGTTTCGGTGGTTGCCGCCGGACACGGCGCGGGTTACGTGCTGCGCATGGCATCCAGGGAGACCGGCTTATGGTCGCGCGCCGTATTGGTTGCGCCGACGTGGCGTGGACCCATGCCGACCGCGATGGGCGAACATCCAAAACTCTATTCGATTCTGCGCAACTTGGTCGCCATTCCAGGATTGGGGAGTGCGCTTTACCGGCTCAACACATCGCGCTGGTTTCTGCGCCGCATGTATGGCCGGCATGTCTATGCGAATCGTGACAATCTTACGGAGCCACGACTCGGACAAAAGCAGCGCTTGGCGCGGCAACGCGGCGCTCGCTTTGCCTCCAGCGCCTTCGTCACGGGCGGGCTGGACCCCTTTGAAAACCGGGCTGGATGTCTGAACGCGCTCGGCAGCACACAGATCCCAGTGCTGCTCGTGTTTGGCGAAGGCACGCCGCCGAAATCCAGAAGCGAAATGGACGCGCTGGAGGGTGCGGGTTCGCATCTGCGGATGCTCCTACCTGAATCGCTCGGTTTGCACGAGGAATCTGCCGAGGCCTTGGTCGCGCCCTTGCGCGAGTTCTTGTCGAATAGATCCTGTTTGCAAAATCTCGCGGGCGGAGGCGGTCCGCCGGGCCGTGGCGGCATTGCCGGAGCGGTTACGCATCCCATTGATCCTCGCGCAGTATGAGGAGAAGTCGCATGTAGAAATCGCCGAGATCCTCCGCTGCTCGGCCAAGGCGGTCGAGTTGCGAATCTATCGGGCGCGGCGGTTGCTCCGCGCCAGGCTCAGCGATCTGCTTCAAACGTCTTAATCACGCCGAGGAGTTGCAAACCGAAAGGCACAGAGATGATAGCAAACCCGAGGAGCTCGGCAATTGAGCGTGGCGCGGGAGAAATGAAACTCGCCCGAAGAAAATTCAGGGGATCGGATCCTCCGAGACGTAGTAAAAGATAGGACCATGTTTGCGCTCAACGGCGAAACCGGCCATCAGCGCAACACCTTCTTGAATGACGAATATGACTGAATGACGAACATGAAACACATTATTGCCTACATTCGACCCAACAAGCTGCCTGCGGTGACGCTGGCGTTGCACCGTCTGCCCAGTCTGGCGGGAGTCAGTTTCAGTGAAGTCCGCGGTTTCAGCAGCGACCGGGTCCCGAAGATGGGCCGTCCCATCGTGCAAGACCTCATCGACTACACGCCGTACGTGCGGGTGGAGGTCTTTTGCGGAGACGACCAGGCCTACGAAATCAAGTACGCCCTCCAAACCGCCGCCCGAACCGGCAGGAACGGTGATGGCAAGATTTACCTTGCCGACGTGGAAGATGCCATTCGCATCCAGACCGCTGAGCGGGAGGAAGAGGTGTTCGCCTGAGGGCCCGCAGTGAAGGAGCATCATGAGAGGAATCATAGCACACTTTAACGCCCAGTCTCTGGGTCCGCGGGTTCCCGATCCGGCTCCAGTCAAGGTGGTGGGGGTGTATCGGGATGTGTCCGATTACATTATGGCAACGCATCAATTGCAGCGGATTGCCAATCGTTGCCCGCTGGTTGGGGACTTTGAATCGACGTGGTGGAGCTTTGATGCGCTGAAGCAGCCTCGAGAGGTGCAAGAGGCGGCCCGGGCCGCGGCGGAGGCCGATCTCATCTGGTGCTCGGCTTGCGCTTGCGAACCGCTTCCGAAAGAGGTGGCGGCCTGGGTGCGACAGTGGTCCGTTGACCACAGCAAGCCGGACGCGGCCCTGGTATCCCTTCTGCGATGCCCGCTGAGCGGCGATTTCGAGCGGTCGCCCACGCGCCTTTGCCTGTGCAACGCCGCGCGGGTGGCCGGCGTGGAATTCTTCGAGCGGCGGCTGGTATGCGATTGCCCTCAGGCGGACGATCCTCTAACCGGCATTGGCATACCACCCCCCGCCGCTGGGACACCGGGTGATAGACAAATCCGCTGGTGGGGTATTAACGAATAACCAACCGAGCGATTAGTGGATAAAATCCCGTCCTATGAAAGAGATTAAAGCCTGCTTCCGGCGCCAGTTCGTGGACTCTGGCGTCAGTGCCCTGTAGCTCACCGTCAGATGCACCTGTGGCGAGTCATCCGATCCCTTCCCGTGCTCATGCTGGGCCTCCCGGCCGTCGTGGTCATCGTTCGACTGGTTTTGGTTTCGATGTTGATCGACAGAGCGGCCAGGCGCGACCGAGTCCGGGACGTGGGTCGAAGCAAAAACCCGCCCCCCTAACGAACTTAAGCCACGGGATGAACGGAGCGGTGACGTAATACCTTTATGTCTTATGAAATTCTCGAGTTCTTTCAAACAGCGCCTGAACAACCAGGCGGAACGCGGCCTGGCAAGGCGTGTTCTTCCCCTTGCGAGCTTCGTTCTGGCGCTCGCCCTAACGACCGGTTGCGCTCGCCCGGCGGCGAAGCGCCCGACACCTCAGCCAACGTTTGCCAACCTGGGCCTGCACTCCCTCACGGACCCCGGCCTCAAGGACTTCATGGAGCGCAGATTGCATCAGTCCTTAGCGCAATGGCCGCTACGACAGTGGGATTACTGGCACTTGACGCTGGCCGCGTGGTATTTTGACCCGCGCCTTAAGGAGGCGCGCGATCAATGGCAGCGGGCCAAGACGGAGCTTGCCGCGGCGCACGAGGGCGCCAATGCCACCCAGGCCAGACCCTCCCCTGCCGCAGAGTGGCTGCCCCCGGCGCTTTCAATAAGGTCGCCAAGCCTTGTCATAATCCAACCGCCCGCCGCCTTCTCCTTGCCGCCCGGCGGCGCTATCCAATTTCAGGGAAAGCTCGGAGTGAAGGTCACCCCGCGCCTTGCCCAAGCTGAACTGGCGGCCGAGTCGGCGCGTTGTCGCATGGACGAGGTGGCCTGGGAAATCCGCGCCGAGGTCCGCCGGAGCCTGGTGGCCTACTCGACCATCGTGGAGAGCGAAGGACTGCTCGGACAAGTGAAGAAACTGTATGCAAAGCGGCTGAACTCGGACAAGTCGCCGCCGGAGGAAAACCCGGCGTCGAAGCTGGCCCGCGCGCAACTGCGGGTGCAATTGGCATTGGCACGCCTGGAACTTGTGCGCACGAAGCTCCAGGAGACCGATGCGCGCTTCCGGCTGGCTCGCGCCCTGGCCCTTCCCCCCGGCGGGTTGCTCGACGTGCGGATTGAGTACAACCTCTCGCGCCGCACTGGCGGTCAATGGCACGCGGAGGACCTGCGCCGCCGCGCCCTTCAAAGCCGGGCGGATATGGTGCAAGCCTTGGCCCGGTACAGAGCGGCGGAGACCGGCCTCCGCATCGCGGTCTTGGGGAGGCACAGACTCGCAGCGATGCCCACTACCTACGCCTGGGACCAACAGCGCAACCGGTGGGTGGTCAGCCTCAAGCCGCCGCTGCCCGAGAAGGTACTCCGCGGCAGGGCAGTCGAGCGTGCGGAGGCCAAACGGGTGGCCGCCGCCGCTCGGCTGCTCAGCTTGCAAACGGATATCATCGACGAGGTGAATCGCAGCGTGCAGGAGTACCGCCTCGCCGTGCAGCAACTTGACGCGACCGACGATTTGATCGTGGCCGTTCTCCGGCAATACGCCATCGCGGGCCGTCAGGTCGGGGCAGGAGCGGGGGATGCGCCTGACCCGCTGCTGGCTGGGATGCGGCTCGTCTCGCTTGGCGTCTCGAAGCTCGGCGCCCAGGTGCAACTCCAAAACGCGCTGGGCAGCCTCGATGATTCCGTTCAACTGCCCCTGGAAATGATCGACCCGCATTAACTCGTATATGTTTCTCGCCGGGAGGATTCGTACGACGTTCAAGGGGTGTTGATTTCTCTGTCGTAATAGAAGGGGTGACATGAAACGCTTTTCCGCATACATCCGACCCACTGGATTCCCGGCCGTGAGGCAGGCACTGCTTCCTGTGTCTGGCCTGCTGGCGGCGATGGTTTTGGCGTCTGGTTGCGCCACCAGCCGAATCGCGCGCCAGGCGCCGGCGTGTCCCAAGTGCAAAGTCGTCGCCGTCATACCGCCCATTCCGGTCTTTGATGGCAAAGGAAAACCCCAGGAGCCCCGGGGGCAACAGGAATTGATCAGGACCGAACATTCCTGTCCCGTTTGCCAGGGAGCACTCACCACGTTTTTCAAGGAAGGACTGTTCCATCACAAATGCTCTATCTGCGAGCGAGAGGCGTTCTCTTGTCCGATCGCCCATCGTTAAACTCAAAGCCAATCATGAACGATCACGAAGTTATCGCTTACTTCTCAATGGAAATCGCCCTTGAACCGGGCATGCCCACCTACAGCGGCGGCCTGGGCATGCTCGCCGGCGACACCATCCGCTCCGCCGCCGACCTGCAATTGCCAATGGTCGCCGTGACCCTCCTCCACCGGCAGGGCTATTTCGCCCAGAAACTCGATGCCGGCGGCTGGCAAACGGAATCACCGGTGGCCTGGCCGGTGGACCGGTTCTGCCACGAATTGCCCGCGCGGGCGCAAGTCACCATCGAAGGCCGTGCCGTCCATCTGCGCGCCTGGAAATATACCGTGAAGGGGGTCGGTGGACACGAAGTCCCGGTGTTTCTGCTCGACACGGATCTGACCGAGAACACCGGCTGGGACCGAACGCTCACCCACCACCTCTACGGTGGAGACTCCTGGTATCGGCTCTGCCAGGAGATCGTCCTTGGCATCGGCGGCGTGCGGATGCTCCGGGCGCTCGGCTACCGCGAGGTTCCGCGCTTCCACATGAACGAAGGCCACGCGGCCCTGCTTGGCTTGGAACTGCTGGAGGAACACGCGCGTTGGTTCGGACGCGACGGGTTCAACCACGACGACGTCCAGGCCATCCAGCAACGATGCGTCTTTACCACCCACACGCCCGTGCCCGCCGGCCATGATCGGTTCCCCTTCGAGTTGGTGGGTCGCGCGCTGGGCCGGTCGGACTTCGGCGAGCACCACGACGTGTTTTGCTGTGAGGGCGAGTTGAACCTGACCTACCTGGCGCTGAACCTCAGCCACTACGTCAACGGCGTCGCCAAGAAACACGGCGAGGTGTCGCGCCTTCTGCTGCTGCCGAAGGACCGTTTCCACCATTATCAGATCGATCACATCACCAACGGCGTGCATCTGGCCACTTGGGCTTCCCCACCGTTCGCCCAACTGTTCGACCGCTACGTTCCGGGCTGGCGGGAGGACAACGCCAGCTTGCGCGGGGCGCTGAATATTCCCGGAGAGGACATCTGGCGCGCCCACTCCGAAGCCAAAGAAAGGTTGGTTCAGGAAATCAATCGCCGGACGGGCGCAGGCTTTGATCCGCAAGTGTTCACGCTGGCCTTCGCCCGGCGCGCCGCCACCTACAAACGCGCCCGCCTGCTCCTGACGGACCCGGTCCGCCTTAAACGCATCGCCGGCAAGGCGGGCGGTCTGCAAATCGTTTATGCGGGCAAGGCTCATCCCCGCGATGAAGCGGGCAAGAAGCTCATCCAGCAAGTCATCCAGGCGCGGCAGTCGCTCCTGCCGGAGGTTCGCCTGGTTTATCTCGAGAATTACGACTGGGAATTGGGGCGGTTGCTGGCCGCCGGGGTGGACACTTGGCTGAACACGCCCGAGCCGCCTCAAGAGGCCAGCGGCACCAGCGGCATGAAAGCCGCCCTCAACGGAGTGCCCAGCTTGAGCATTCTGGACGGCTGGTGGCTGGAGGGCTGCATTGAGCACGTCACCGGCTGGGCCATCGGCGAAAGCACCCCGGTCAAAGCCGGTTTGGAAGAACGCCGCCGGCGCGATGCGCAGTCGCTCTACCAAAAACTGGAGAAAACCGTTCTTCCCGCCTACAGTCAGCGGCAGGATTGGCTGCGCATCATGCGCCACGCCATCGCGCTCAACGCCTCCCACTTCAACACCCAACGGATGCTGGAGGAATACGTGATGAAGGCCTACTTTATCTAATCGCCGGAGACGACCATGAAGATAGGGCTTTTGCTGATCATCTTTTATGTGCTGAGTGTGAGTGTTTTTGTGCTGGCGCTTTGCCGCGCCGCCGCCCGCCCGGTACCCCGGCCGGGTTTATTCCCTGGACCGCCGGGCCCAGCGCCTGCGGCAACAGGATCTCCGTCATCTGGAGCAGTTGATCGGCCCACTACTGCCCCCCGTGCTTGCTCTCTCCAGCCAACGAAGGCCCCAACAGCCGCGAGTTCATCTTTAGCGTGCGCTGCACCTTCTTTGCCTTGCTCTGTCCGGCCCTCAAGCCCGGGATCCCAGAGGTTCTGATCAACGCGCTTCCTGCCTGCACCTTCCTACCGCGACATTGATTGGGAGGCTCGCTTCGACGCCGCGGGATAGAGCCTCCGCTGACGTATCAAGAGGTATGAGAAACAGATCCTTGATCAAGATTCCCAACATCCTCCTGGTGGACGACGACCCCCTCAATGTTCAGGCGCTTGCCCGAACCCTGGGGGGCGCCGGTTTTGCGACCACCCGGGCTCTCGACGGCGTTGAGGCCCTCGAATGCCTCGAAACCGAAACGTTCGACGCGGTGGTGAGTGACGTGCTGATGCCCCGCATGAACGGTCTGCAATTGGTGCGCCGCATCCGTCGGCGCTTTCCAGACCTGCCGGTAATCCTGATGAGCGGCCTCATCAGCGACGAAGTCTGCGATGCGATCGCCGGCCTCGGCGCGGCGGCTCTATTCCAAAAGCCGGTGAGCCGGGCGGCGTTAATCCTGCTGCTGAGAAGCCTTCCCCGGGAGCCGGGACGACCGTGCTGCGAATTCTACTGGTCCGAATCGGAGCCTGAGGAGGCGTATTCTCTGTCCGCGTAGAACGATAACTACAAAATAGAAATGCCGAACCAAGGCTCGGATTGCAAGCACGGCGGTTATCACTCGAACAGACCCGCTAAAGAAGCAGCGGTGGAAGGGGGGTGGAACCGTTGCGCGTCCTCCCGGCTCTGGGTGTTGGTGGTGGTCTTTGCCGCGGGGGTCTGCTATCCCTCGATCAAGGCGGGCCTGCCCTCAGCTCCGCCGCTCCGGTTCGCCGGATTGCGGACGTTGATCGGGGGCATCCTCCTGCTGGCGAACACGGAACATAACAATGAATACGACAAAAAGCGTCAAAGACCCGGTCTGTGGGATGGCCATTCAACCGGAAAAGGCCGCTGGCACCCAGGAATACCAAGGCAGAACATACTACTTTTGCAGCGCGCACTGCCTGGAAAGATTTCAGGCTGATCGGGGCAAATTCATAACCCAGCCATCCAAACCGTCATCGGCAGCGCCTCCCGCCACAAGATACACTTGCCCAATGCACCCGGACGTTGTCACCGATCAACCCGGGAAGTGTCCCAAGTGCGGGATGGCGCTGGAACCGGTCCCCGCGGCTGAATCCGCCTCGGAATCTCCCGACGCGGATCATTCCTGTTGCGCCCACGGGCATAAGCAGAATCCCGACGGGCATGAACATCGCGGCCAGGTTGGCACCCAAGCGCCGGTCGCCGAGGAACACCCAAAGGGCGCGACCGGAAAATACTTTTGCCCCATGCACCCGGAGGTCGTCTCGAACAAACCTGGCGATTGCCCCAAATGCGGCATGGCCTTGGAACGGAATCCCGCCTGGGTCGAACCCTCAACCGGCAAGACCATCTACACCTGCCCCATGCATCCCGAGATCGAGCAGGACCACCCGGATGATTGCCCCAAGTGCGGGATGCGGCTTGAATCGAAGATGGTCGCGGCCGAGACCGAAGAGCACGCCGAAATCCGTGCGCTCTCCCTCAAGTTCTGGATCGGCCTGGTGCTCACCATTCCCGTGCTGGCCATTGCCATGGGCCGTTGGCTGGGACTCAACGTAGAAGGCTTCGTTCCCAGGAACATCTCCAAATGGATCGAGTTCGGCCTGACCACCCCGGTCGTCCTGTGGGCCGGCAGCCTGTTCTTTGTCCGCGGCTGGAAATCCATCCTCCACCGCAGCCTGAACATGTTCACCTTGATCATGGTGGGCGTCGGGGCCGCCTATTTCTACAGCGCGGTAGCCGTCCTGTTTCCCGGTGCCTTTCCCGCTTCGTTCCGCCGCAACGGCGAGGTGGGCCTCTACTTCGAGGCGGCGGCGGTCGTTACCGTGCTGGTTCTGATGGGCCAACTGCTTGAAGCGAAGGCCCGCAGCCGCACCGGCCAGGCCATCAAGGCCCTGCTCGGCCTGGCGGCCAAGACCGCCCATCGCGTCCGCAACGGCCAGGAGCAAGACGTGCCCGTGGACGAAGTCCAGAAGGGCGACCAACTCCGGGTCCGCCCGGGCGAAAAGGTTCCGCTCGACGGCGTGATTCTCGAAGGGAAGAGCAACCTGGACGAGTCGATGATCACGGGCGAACCCCTTCCCGTCGAAAAAGGCCCGCAAGACAAGGTCATCGGGGCCACGGTCAACCAAACCGGCTCATTCCTGATGCGAGCGGAAAAGGTCGGCTCCGAAACCCTGCTGGCCCAGATCATCCACATGGTCTCCGAGGCCCAACGCAGCCGCGCCCCCATCCAAAAGCTGGCCGATACCGTGGCCGGGTACTTTGTCCCGGCGGTCATCGGCGCCGCGGTTCTCACGTTCATCATCTGGGCGGTGTGGGGGCCGGTCCCGGCACTGGCCTTTGCCCTGGTCAATGCCGTCTCCGTGCTCATTATCGCCTGTCCCTGCGCGCTCGGCTTGGCCACGCCCATGTCCATCATGGTTGGAGTGGGCAGGGCGGCCCAATCCGGCATCCTCATCAAGAACGCCGAGGCCATTGAGCGCACCGAGAAAGTTACCCACCTGGTCACTGACAAGACCGGCACCCTCACCGCCGGCAAACCGAAAGTGACCAGCATCGTGGCTGCAGATGGCCTCGACCAAACCGAACTCCTTCAACTCGCCGCTTCCCTCGAACAGCAAAGCGAACACCCTCTGGCCCGCGCCATTGTCGATGACGCCAAGGACAAGCAGCTCAAGTTGGAGGACGTGGACGCATTCCAATCCACCACTGGCGGGGGCGTGGAGGGAAGGCTCAACGGCGAACTGGTCCGCGTCGGCAAAGAGAAATTCCTGCGCGAAGCGGGTATAAGCATCTCCGATGACCTGGCCCAGAAGGCGCGCGCGCTTCAGGAAAAGGCCCAGACCGTCGTCTGGCTGGCCAAAGGCAACCAGGCCCTGGGCCAATAGCTGTTAAGCGAAGGAGGTCTGGGTTGTAGTATTGCGACCGGATTCATTAGATGGTCGGATGGAGCGGTGTGTTGTTCAGGCGCCAGGAGT
>JAJYHY010000219.1 GCA_021784555.1 bacterium | reverse complement strand
CAAACGTGAAGCGGCCGACCACCAAGCCCTCCACAAGCGGCAGAAAGGCGATGCACATGATCCCTAGGACGGCGGCAGCGCTGAGCGTGTACACGAGGGCCAGCAGCCGCCGTTCGGTCAGATCGTCAATGCGGCAAAGCGCGGAGTAGCCCGCCGGGCGGAGCACCTTCTCCCTTTGGGGAGGCCGCTCTCTCCGTGCCGCTGTCTGGTGCTTCTTGAACATGAAATAGCCCGCAAAGGCGCCAACTGCGATGAGAGGGCCCAAGATCTCGCCAAAAAACACGTTCCAGCCGAAGCCGCTAACGCCAGGGTGTGTCATAGCCGGAAGGCTACTGTGGAACTCACCAATCAACAAGCCCTCGCCAGCCTTCAATTTGCCCGCAGAGCGTCACAGGAATGTCGCTGGCGCGGTGAAGGGATTCAGAGGAAGCTGCGTCCAATCGTTGCAGTAGATATGAACTCGATCATGGTCAGCTACCCTGGGTTCCGGGCGCTGCCGAAAGGCATACGGCGGATGCTGGTCTTTTCCGAGACCTTCTTTTTCGGCGAGGAGGCCGAAGGGGTGCGCCTGCGCCCGCGGGGAACCACGAGCCAAGTGGCGCGATTCGGTGCAGAAGCTCCAACAGGGGACTCTCTGGTTTCCCCGCTCGGGATGCCCAACTGTTACTGGAAAAACTGAACCACCCGCGCTCCGGCGCGTTGGCTACTTCAGTCTATAAACTCCCGACTCAGGACTGACGATTGTCTTGTCCTTCGTCTTCATCTCGTAGAGCCTGGAATGGAGGCTCTCGGCATTGATGTTCCCTCCCTGCAAGGCCGATACTCTTTCGATGATTTCGTTTTTGCTCATGACCTTGCCGGACGCCAGCACCTTCAGGATTGCCGCCTTGGCGGAGAGTTCGCCACCGGCTTTCGGCCGGAAACGCCTTGTTTCGGCCAGAGGCACTCTTGGGGCCGGCCTGCCTCGGCTCCTCTTCTTGCGCCGCCGCCTGCTGGCGATCCCCGGCGCAGCCGGCGCCTCCGTCGGGGCAGCTTCTACGGCACCCACGAGTTCGTCCAGTTGGTCTTGCAGCGCGTCGATTCTCTCTTTCAGATCGGCGGCCTTCCGTAATTGTTGCGGCGACAGATCAGCCAATTGCATATCGCGGTAGGGTGGCGGGTTTTGCGCCGGAGTCAATGGCGATCCGATAGGATGGTAGGAAGCCAACCACGCCGCTTCAGATTTCCTATGCACAAGCCTCAGAATCCATTTGTCGGGCGGGAAAGCTAGCGCGGCGGCTTTTCGCGGGGGGCGCGACGCCAGAACAGGGGCAAGCTGACGGAGAGGCAATTTGCATGGCAGAAGGGCCGGTGTATCGATTCTTGGATTGACCGCCAAGACGCTGACAATCTATCATGCGCGTATTATGACTTGTCCGCATTGTAACCAGAACGTCACCAATGCAAGTGTAACTCCTATCACGGTGGTTCCCAATGATCAAGCGAGGGCGTACGCCTGTGGGCACTGCGGAGCGTGTCTTGGCGTCGTACCGCCTGATTACCGTGCCGAACTCAATGGAATCGCGGCATCATTCACACACTTGGCGAATCAAATCGCGGGCCTCGCGGCCAAACTCCAACGACGGGTTGACGGTCGTGAGGTCCTGTAGATTCCCCTCGGCGAGCCAATGGGGCAGGTGAGATGGGTTCGACCCGAATTTCCTGAATCCCAGTCTCGCCAAAACGCGAAAATCTAATCTTGTGTTGCACTGCTTGCCTTCTGGCCATGACTTTAACCCCTGCTGGCCGATGTTTGCCCTGTCGGTATCCGTCCTCTCGAAGCCGTTCAGCATCACTCGCTGGATCGACAGGTGTGGAAGTAGCAGACTGCCTATACCGAGATCTCCCTCAAATCCTGCCATGAACTTCACGGCTGCCTCGGCCCCGAATGTATGAGCATCGCCATCCCCTTGGCATGCCAAAAACGACTACTCAGGCTCATCAGCGCGCGGGCAGACATGCAATATGCATCCGACGCATTTCGGCGGTTCATGGCCTGCCCGGATAACGGTGCGAGATACCATTTCTTTCTCTCCATGGTGCTCGCCTATTGCCGTCCGTTTACCGAGAATAACGGCATCGGCTCTCTGCGTTGTGAATACCCAACGTTTCCTGATTTTGCTGACGCCGACATGAACCTGAGGCATACCCGACTTTTGGACCTCAGAAACAAGTTTCTAGGTCACAGCAGTATCGAAGGGACCAGGGTTTATTTGGTGGGACCGGGCGCGGTTTCGCCAATGAGCGGAAGGTTGGAGCACGACTACGGCTGGGCCATTGAAAAACTGATGTTCTCGGGAGAGGAGAGATTTGCTTCGTGGCTACATGACCTGATTTTGACCCTTTCGCTTCGTCTCAACGATGATATCAAACTGGTCGTCAAAGAAGTTGGCAGCAACTATTTGAAAAGCGGCGAGGTTTATGTGCTCGACACGGGTAAGAACCCGTTTGAATGGACGCAGCAGCATCCAGCAAGTTGAGGGCACCTAGACGTAGCGCCCGATAGCCGTCCCGGTTCTTTCAAGATGCCCCGGTCCTGAGAAGAGTCGGGGGGAGGGGGTCATAACCTTGATTCAGCGTGAGACGGTTGTGGTCTGTTCTCAGTGCATCGGACAGGATTTTGCACCTTCGGCGGGTTTC
This sequence comes from bacterium, assembly GCA_021784555.1. GTDB lineage: Bacteria > Verrucomicrobiota > Verrucomicrobiia > Limisphaerales > UBA8199 > JAJYHY01. Next base: position 11,532 of record JAJYHY010000219.1, on the reverse strand, counting down.
GCAGATAACCCATCAACAGAAAGAGATCACGTCGATTCGCCTTCCCCGCGTCCCTGCCGCCCCCGGCAACACTGTCTCCCTTTGATACCCCTGCCGCCGTTCTAGGCTGAAAACCGTAACAAGGAGGTTCCTTGTCAATCACCAAAAACAGAAAGGATTCAGTATGAATGGTCTCATGTTGCACTGCGGCAGCCAGATCGCGAAGCGGGAGGAAGTCTTTGCCGTTCCCGCTCCGCCGGCCACCGCCACCTATGCCCCTCTGCCGTACGAGTCGTTTGTCGTCCGCATCGAGAAACAGCTCGCCGTCGAGAGGATTGCCATCACCGAGGAGCGCCTGGCCCTCGCCAAGAACGGCCAGCGCCTCTTCGGACTCCTCGCTCTCTCGATGCCCGGCTTCGGGCGCGCCGAATACGGCTGCGTCCTGGGCCTCAGAACCAGCTACGACCGCTCGTTCGCCAACGGCGTTTGCATCGGCGCCTCGGTCTTCGTCTGCGACAACCTGAGTTTCGCGGGCGAAGTCACCTTCGAGCGCAAGCACACGTCCAAAATGCTCCGGGACCTGTCCTGGATGATTTCCGAAACGGTCTCGGGTCTGCCCGCCCGGTTCGCCGCCCAATCCCAAACCTTCGAGTCCATGAAACGCCAGGAACTGAGCGACCGGGACGCCCACGACCTCGCCATCCGCTTCTACGACGCCGGGGCCATCGGGGTCCTGGAGATTCCCCGGCTGGTGCAGGAGTGGCGGCAGCCCCGCCACCCTGAATTCGCCGAGGCGACCAAAACCGCCTGGCGGCTGTTCAACGCCGCGACGGAAATCATCAAGGGCGACCTCTGGCGCCTCCCGGCCCGCACGCGCGCCATCCACGACATGCTGGAAAAGGAGTGCGGGATTCGACCCGCCGAGGAGGAGACCGCCACACCGGAAACCATGGTGCTTGCCGCATGAAAGCCCGCTGCATCACGCGATCGGGAAACGAGCGAGCACCACAGTCGCGGCTGCCGGATAAGACCTATCGCGGCTGGCGGACACCGCACGGCCGGTGCCGGGTCACGGTCTCGGGCCCAAACGGGCGTGAGCGCCTGCTCCGGCTCAGGCTTGACCTGCGTGACCACAGCCCGACCGGGTTCGAATGGGGATACGGCGGCTCGGGGCCGGCGCAACTCGCGCTCGCACTTCTCGCCGACGCCTGTGAAGACCCGGCAACGGCGGTGCGCCATTACCAGGAATTCAAGCGAGAGGTCGTGGCCGGCTTCGGCGAGACGTGGACGCTCACAACTCAGGACATTCGGCGTTTCCTGGAGTGCCGAGAGGAAGAGGAGTGAACAACGGGCGGTTCTGACGGATCGCCCTCCCATCATCAACAGCGCAGCCCATCGGCTGCGCTTTTTTGCGGGGTGCCGACTGGCCGCCTCATCGGCCCGGATATGGCTCCAAGAGAGGCGGGCACGCCCGCGTGCCGAACTTCGCGCCGCCCCTCAAAGGTTCTCTGCCACGCGATAAAAGCGCCGCTCGGCAGCCGAAGCAGCCAGGTCGCCGATTTCCACAACCGCTCCGGTGCCGGGAATATTGTTCTTGAGCACCGACCAGTCAAAGAGGCTCGCGCTCGACTCAATTCGATACGTTCTACCCGCCAGCGGGTTGAATGAGATGACGACGTTCGTGCCGGCCATCCGGGCCCCCACAATTCGGAAGGCAGCATCCGGCGAAAGCGGATTGAAGTTTCTTTCGGCGAAGATGGCCCAGGTTGTTGCCGCTAAACCGACCCCTTCCGGAGTGTTCTAGATCGGCGTGGTCAGGTCCTGGTCATGGTTGCCCCACGGTTCCACAAACCACCCTGGCACCACGACGACTGGTTTGACGGAAATATCTTTAGGCCCGAAGCACGACAGCCTCCGCCACCTCAGGCTTCCTATTCGATAAGGTGAGTTGCACCGCCAAGCGCCACCTCGCCCGGAATTCTCTTGCGCAAAAACCAAATGCCAAGTCTAATGTCGTCCGCATGAATTCGAAGAATTCGAAGGCCACCCTCCACTTCAGCTCGGATGCCGCCGACCTATACAAGGGCGACATCTTCCGAACGCTGGCTCTACCTGAGAACCACACCATCCAGTTTCGGTACCGGAGGCAGTACGTGATCGAGCCATACAGGGACAATCCCCGCGACCTGATTAACGAACGCGCCTTTGTTTTCTTCCTGACAGGCAACAATCTGCAAACCCCGCCCGAGCACCGGCGGCTCGTCCCCCACCCGATCCGTGCCTGCAAGATACTCGACTCCTGCCGCGACAAGAACACGGATGAAGTAATCCTAATTCTCCAACTAGGTGAGTTCACAAAGTGCGAAATCGACCCGATAACCGACCCCGCGAGGCAACCTCCGACGTACTTTGTAACCAGTGCGAATCTGACTGATATCCGTCCCACCAACTGGCTTGACCGTGTCACGGAGGTTCAGCCGCACTTTCCGAACGTTCTCTTTTACAGCCTGACCGTCCTTTCCGGAGAAAAGACCATTCCGCCTACCTACTCGAAGGAACTTCGATACTCTCAATACGTCTTACAAGAGGAATCAGAATACTCCCTGGAATGCACCTGCTACGATCCGTGCTACGACCCGAAAGGCAAACGAACCACCCCCCTCCAAATTAAGGTCAGTTCTGAAGACCTCGACATCCTCAACCTCTTCGAGTCCGGCGCAGGCGCCCGCCAAGACACGAGACGCCTTCCTTTAGTCACCCGCACTCTCAAGACCCGTTCCGCCCCGGCCTTCATGAGATTCCAGACGCCAAGCGGCCAAGACAGCGATCCGAATTACATCGACATATATTGGCGGCTTGCCCAGCGGTCTTCAAAGCCAGCGGTCTTCGGCTTTCTAACGTTCATAGGCGTGGTAGGATTGCTCATCGCGCAAGGTGCATCCAAATTCAAGGCAGCCCCCTCCTGTGTTGCCGTCCTTCTTGCCCTTGGCGGAGCAACACTTGTGGCAATCGCAGCAGGTTACCTATTCAAGCTGTTCAACAAAGTTTAATCAGATTTATCGGTCTCGGGGATGTAACTGCAATCCATGGTCCAATGCGAAGAACTCATCTTCCTGGCAACCGAGGCGGGCCTTGTGCCTGGCTGTCCCACCCGACGGACGCCTTCCGGCCTCCAGGTTGTGCCATTTCGATCCACGGATTTTGTAGAGCCAAAGCTTTCGCCTGGCTGCCGGCGATAAGCCTAACCTAATATGCTTCCAGGGTGCTTCGAGATCTGTCGGTACTGTCAAGCACCTCAAGACTTTGAGCCTTGTGTTGAGGATTGTGCCTAGGCGATTCTGTAGCGACTGAAACCCTGAGAAGCCATGAGCCCTTGCAAAAATGATGGCATCGTTATTCCGCTTCTGACATTGGAGGCCGAGATCAAGCGGCGACTGCGGCGTCATCTGGCGCAACTCGGATTTACGAAAGGCGCGAAGGGGCTGCTCCAGCCGCCGGAAGCCTCGAAGGAGTGCTTCCGCACTCTCCACCTGGCGCAGCGAAACGCCCGGTTGCAAAGGGAAGCAGAATTCGTGAAAACCAAGTGGAACCTGTTGAAACGGCATTTTGCCGACGGAGAGCAGGTAAAACCCGACGCTGTTGCGCCGCGCTTGGAACTGATCAGCGCCGAGACGTGGCAATCCGATCTCTTCCGGTTGGCGTCGTTGACCTGGAGCATCCCGGTTTCGCAGGGATACGGCCGGCGGATGCGGTTCCTCGTTTGGGATGACGCGAACGGCAAGTTGATTGGGCTGATTGCGCTGGGCGACCCAGTCTTCAACCTGCGAGTCCGCGACGAATGGATTGGATGGAACCTCAAACAGCGCGAGCAGCGACTCGTCAACGTGATGGACGCCTATGTGCTGGGAGCGGTTCCCCCTTACAACATGCTGCTCGGAGCCAAGCTTGTGGCGTCGCTCATAGGCACCGCTGACGTGAGAGACGTTTTTTCGGCGCGGTACGGCAAGACCAAAGGCGTCATTTCAAGGAAACGGAAGCACGCAGAACTCTGCCTCGTCACGACGACGTCGGCATTGGGGCGTTCTTCGATCTACAACCGTCTCAGGTTAAATGGAGAGGACCTCTTCACCTCCATCGGGTACACGGCGGGCTGGGGGCATTTCCACATTCCAGATGCCCTATTCGCGAAAATGAGGGAATACTTGGTGCATGTACACGACGCCTATGCCGCCAATCACCGATTTGGGGACGGGCCGAACTGGAAGCTCCGCACCGTTCGCAAGGTTCTGGCCATGATTGGGCTCAATCCCGATCTGATGCGGCATGGCATTGCCCGCGAGGTGTTCGTGTGCCCGCTCGCCCGGAACGCCAGAGAGGTTCTCTCGGGGACCTCTGCCGTTGGGGATTTTTCGGCTTTGATGCCAGCGAAGGACATAGCGTCTCGCGCCGTCGCGCGGTGGGTAGCCCCGCGAGCCGGGAGGCGCCCGGAGTTCAGGGTGTGGCGGCGTGACGAACTGGAGAACATGCTAAGACCAACAAAGGTGGCCGGCGGTCAGGCGGAGCTGAGCCTCGCGTCGGCGTTGTAATGACACTATGGCCTTGGCGAATTTCGACCTCGAGGTACTGCGAGAAAAGATTCGCAGCGCGTACAAGACCGACGACCCTGTCCTGGGGAAGTTCCGCGAGTATGCGCGCCGGCTGAAGGACCATGTTCGGCCGCTTCGCCCGTATGCCGTGAACGCCGTGTCGTTCGTTTCGGCGGATGGCGGCGACAACCGTCTGACATTCAACCCTGCCGTAGTTGAACTCGTGAGAGTGGTGGATTCGCGAGGCAATCAATGCGCCCTGGATGCCATTCCGAGCACCATCCGCATCGAGGAGTTGGAGGAACGAATCAGAGCGGACACGCAGAACCTGATCGGCCCGCTGCAACGGCTTTGCAAGGAGGTCGGCAAGTCCCTGCGGGATATTTCCTACCTTATTCGCAGCCTCGGGCAGCCCGGGAAGAGCACCGGAGCGATCCGCTGCTACCGCGACATTGTTGAGTGGGCCGTGCTGTACGATCTGGTGACGAATCCCTCAATCCAGTGGGGCGGCGACACCATTCTCGTTCGCGATGGGCTGCTGCGGACGAAATCCTTCACGCGCGAGAGCTTCCCCGTCATTGATGCGAGGTTGAGAGCCGGAGTGGCCGCACATGCCAAGCGCAATGTGGCGCTGTCGCTCGTGGGTGTCGCGAAGCAAAGCGCCGTGCTCAGCCGTTTGGCCGTTGCCCTCGAGCTTGAAGAGACTTTCCACAAGCCGTTTCCTTGCTACGCCCAGGTCGATCAGGACATTGAGGCGGACTGTTACAATTTCGACCTGACCTGGCTAATGACCTACGAGACGTCTGAGCCGGACGATAGCGGCCGGCGGCTGTACCAGTCGCTCGGCCAAATGTTCCTTGCCAAGTTCGGCGATCGGCCCTTCGATCCCGTGTGGCCGGTCGATGTCGCGGTGTGGCAGTCGAGAAGCGTGGATAAGATCCTGGGCCAGCTTACCGTGGACGCGCAGCAGGGGTTTCCGATCCCGGATTACCCGATGTGCATCCAGAAAGCGCACGATTTCGCGAAACTGACCGGCCTGGAAGTCGAAATCCTCCAAGACCTCCTGGTGCAGGTGATGTGCGAGAAGCTCACCCCCGAGCAAACGGAGAAACTCCTGCGCATGAAGTATCTCGGTCAATCAATCACTGCCGTGCGCTACAAAGAAGGCTGATTATGCTGTTTGCCAATTCGGAAGTATTCGGAACATTCAAGGGTTTCAACGACAAGGGGCTCGAATTTGCGGCTGAGATCGTCGCGCCGTACGATGCCAACATGCTTGACCGGCCCCAACTGGGCCAATTCCTGTTGGTGGAGCTCGGCTCGCCCGAAGAGGCATCGTTGGGCCGCATCACGCGTTTTGTGCCCGGAGGTTTGCTCACTACGGCGGAGGGGGAGGATTACATCAACACGATGCAGCGCCGACAGCAGGCGGTGCCGGAAGACCTGAAGCTCCAGCGGTTGAAGTACCGGGTGCAGATAAAGCTGCTTGGGGCGGTCCGCGCCGTGGGCAATGATATTATCTATGTCCCGTCGCAGCGCCGCCTGCCTCACCTGGGCGCCAAGGTTGCGCTGCCGAGCGCCGAAGTACTCTCGACATTGTGCCGGTTGAGCGGCGGGAAGACGGAACTGGGGGACTACGTGCTTGGAGAATTCGTGTACTGCGGCGCTAAAGTTGCTCAGAAGAACCCGGTTCTTCGCTCGATGGATCCGACCCTGCCGGTTCTGTTCGACATCCACAACCTGGTTTCCCGCCGGTCGGTGGTATTCGCGCGCGCAGGGTATGGGAAATCGAACCTGATCAAATTCCTCATTTCCGAGCTGTACAAAGACAAGATCGTGCCGACAACGAGGGGCGGCCAAAAGGTCGGCACTCTCATCTTCGACGCGGACGGCGAGTATTTCTGGCCGGATGTGGTGGACAAACGTCCGGGCCTCTGCGATGTGCCGCATTTGAAGAATCGCATCGTGGTGTTCACGAATCGTCCGGCGCCCAGCCCATATTATGGAAGCTGGAAAGCTGGCGAGGTGAAATTGGACATCCGTGACTTACCCGCTCGGGACGTCATCGGAATAGCGGTTGCAGCCCATCGTCAGACTGATCAGAACGTGTTGAAGCTCAAGGCGGTGAGCATGGCGAATTGGCGTCAACTTGTTGACCTGATCCAGGTTCAGGGGCTCCAGGCCTCCGACAATGATGTCGGGCGGTTGTTAGGGTATGCCGCTGCCCAGATTCCGAACAGCGCTGCCGAGATCGGCGCGGCGCGGAGCAACATGTTCGGCGTGGTGAGAATGCTCCACGATCCGAGCAGCCGTGTTCTGTCCGGGACCCTGGCGGCACTTGAGCGAGGCGGGATTGTGGTAATGGACATCAGCCTTCTCAGTTCAGGCGCGGGAAACATGATCGCCGGGCTTCTTTTGCGCCGCATCTTCGCCCATAACCAGGAGAATTTCACGGGAGGCCGCCCCATTATTCCGACAATCATGGTGCTCGAGGAGGCCCAGAGCGTTCTCGGCCGGAATTTGGACGAGGCAAGTCCGTTTGTCGAGTGGGTGAAAGAGGGCCGTAAATACGATCTCGGTGCCATTTTGATTACCCAGCAGCCAGGGTCGATGGCGCCGGAGCTTATGAGCCAGGCCGACAATTGGTTCTGCTTTCACCTGTTGTCCGAGGGTGATGCGGGAACATTGGGCAAATACAACAGCCACTATTCGGACGACGTTCTCGCGCACCTGATCGGTGAGCCCATTTCTGGAAACTGTTATCTGTGGAGCGCGCCGCATCAGCCGTTTGTGCTACCCGCAAGGGTGCGGAGCTTCGAGGATCTGTACCGCGAAAACGTCGAAACAGACGTCGGTGCGTCAGCGCTGCCGGAAACCTTAGCGGCTGAGATCATCGCCTTGGTCGGCGGGGCGCAGGCCCGCCTTTCAACCGCGCTGCTGAAAAAACTGAAAGAGGGTGCCGTCAAGTACGTGCGCGTTCCCAATGCGTTGCCTGGCGGAGAAGAGGGCGTAGGCGTCAAGTCGGGACAATTGTATTACCTAATCAAGGACATCAAAGACACGGCTGACACGACCCCGGCGGATGAGCTGAAGAAGACGCTACTCACTACGCTTATGGGCGAGGGATCGGTTCATGTTGCAAAACATCCCTCGAACAACAATGACTATTATTGTGCGAGCCAGCATGACTGGGCGCGGGTGCTCGGCGCTCAACCAGAAGTGCAGGAGGTCTGATTGTTCTGCGGGTTGCATGTCCGCGGGACAGGCTAGCCACTCTCAGAATGGGATGGGCACCATGGCTTGCCGGCTCGTGGACAGCGTGGGCGGGCCCCACTTGTCACCGGGCGGTTCAAAACCAGCCACTTATGGGCGAATTGGATCCAGCCGCCCGGCTTTCGTAACTGAGCCCGAAAGAGATCGGTGTTCCTTTCCAAGTAGTCACATATCAATCAGTTGTGAGGATTGGAGTTGAAAGGCATCCACAACTTAGGTCGAAAGAGTGGCTGGATCGATACCGCCCGCTGGTGGTTGGATCGAACCGCCCGCTGACAGGAAATGTGGAGCGCCAGTAGTCACAATATCCTGGACGAACCGTCCGATAATCCCGAACCCTCTGTGGACCGGAATGTCAGTAAAAGTCGACTCGCCCCTGGTGCATAATAGGGGCACGCCCTCCCTGACGTGCGCACTTCCCAAATCGCCGCCACCAATCCTAACTCCGTGGTCAGCCGTTACAAATACCCAGTCAGGGGCGGCCAACTCGCGCCTCCAGCGACCCAAGAATGAGTCGAAATTCACCAGGCAATGCCAACATTCCTCGGAATCGCCCGCATGAGCGTAACGATCAAAGTCTTCGAGATTCATACATACAACCGTATCCCTGTTTGTGCAACGGTGCGCATGGAGTAGGTATTGATAGCAGTCCTCATCAGCGCGTGTCTCTATGATTTCTCCCGATTCCCAACACAGGATCTCCGCTATCTTCCTATTCAGCACCGCGTGCCAGCCGCGATTGACAACCCTATGAAGAACCGACTCAGGATCGATCCCTGCAATGAAATCGCGCCGCAACGCTTCCACGGGAGAGCCTCCCTCCAATGGTTTGGCGATGACCTTCTTTATGCGCAAAGGATACAATGCATCCAGGCGCTGGCGGACGTCTCTAGCCATCTCGTAAAGGAGCGGGGTCTCGACAACCGAACGATCCCCCGCCACCACTACGGTACTGTCGTAACCGCGGTAAACAATTATCGCGCCGGTTTCCTTATGGGCTTTCATGTACGACGGGATTACATCATTGCCTCGACCCTGGATGTTTCCAATGAATTCCCTTCCCCACCTTGAAGCGAGGTGCCGGAAAACATCGCCTGGCAACGGCTCGTCCGGAGCGACGTAGGCAGTCCATGTGGTCACACCAAACATTTCGCGGTGGCCTTCGACAGATCCAACTGATACCGATTCCTGAAACATGAGATTTCGCTGACCTCGATAGGCGATAGGAAGTCCGCAGGAGCACAAATTCGGCAGAGCCTGCTCGATCCTCGTATGCCCCAGCACCCGTGAGAGCGTGCTTGGAAGTCCACCGCCGTCTTGATATACTCCCAAACCGTCCACAATCAAAAGAAACACCGTCATCGCTGCTCCCGCTCCTTGTGGCCGCCTTGCACGAACCGTACGACATGGTCCCATAGATGCCTAATCGGGGCCTTCGAGGTAAAAGCAATTTCACCTTCATACTTCAGAAGAAGGGGAATAATAGGAATCGTGATCTTTAATTTGTCGGCAACTGTAGCGCTAGATTCGAGAACCTCGACCGCTTGCCTCCTCGCTTCCTGGATCTCATGGGGGGCGGAAGGGGCGTCGGAAGGTTCCGTGCCTATCGCCTCCAGGCATTGCTGCGCCTCGGCGGCAAACAGTTGCAGATCGCTGTTCGGGATTTGGGCCAACTGCGAGTTGAAGGCCGCGACGATGGAGCCCCGGGCATCTTCGCATGCTCGCGCTGTGCGAGCGCTCGAGACGCCGCTCGAAGTGAGATTCTCCCATTCTAGAGCCGCTCCAAGAAGACGCCTGCGAATGTCAAGGAGCTCGTTTCCGAGGCGGGTTTTTTCTTGTGGTCGGTCCGACAGCCGTTCGGCGTCCTCGGTCCTTTTAAGCAATTGCAACTCTCGCTTGAGGTTGTCCTCAACGTCGGCGAGGCGGTTCACAACATGCGAGGGCGGAGACTTTGCTCTCAAAGCCTCTCGCTCGTTGGAGTGGCTTGACCTGGGTCCAAGAATGTTCCTCACCTCAGCCAGGAGTTCATCTTCTTGAGGCCTTTCGGTGAGGCTGTCAAGGACGCGAGTTAGCGCTCTGACTCTTGTCTGTACCCTCCCTTGGTCCTCGAACAAGCTGGAGCCCATCTGAAGCATGACATCCATGCCGAGGGCGTCTATGTTGGCGAGGACTTCTTGGGGCGAGATGCTCCCCGAAGACACAGCAAAGGCAGACTTAATGTGGCCCAGTTCGGATCGTAACGCGTCCATTTCCTCGGACAAAGTGGCTACATCATACGCATAGTCCTTGGTAAAGGGGCCTGTGTAGACCGCGTCGGCTCCGGCGAGGCGCGACAAAGTGGCCACCACACGCTCCGCGATGTAATGGCTCGCAGGCCTTGTTAGCACCCCGCGGCCTATATTATTGACAATAAAAACCGCCTTGCCATCGAACTCGTCTATAATATAGCGCACAGCCGAGAAGCCCATGGTTACGCAATTGAGACTGAAACCCGAGACCCCCGCCTCGATACCAGAATGAACATGCTCTAGCGCGATATTAACATCTGCTGTCACATTTGCAAAGTACTGAATGCTGCGCGACTGCTTGTCTCGTACTGCCCTCACCAAGTCCGAGATGGCTGCGACCCTTTCGCCAAAGGGACAGCAGTAAGGCGACAGCAGCAATTCGTCGTCAACAACGTAGTCAACACCAGCCTCCAGCGCAAGCCTCAGCATCGAGAGAAGAGACGGGAGATCAGGGCGCAGCCGAGGCTTTACGATCACGCCGAGCAGTGGCCTGCGCGACACCACGCATCGCGCGCGGATTCCTGCAATGCCGTGGCGAGGGCCAAGGTACTCTGACAAGCAAACCGTCGGCAGATTGATATCAAGCACTGCAAGGCGCTCTAATCGGGAAAATACAGAGCAGTAGCAAATGCTGCTGAGGAGCATCGCTATGCCGCCTCCAGAGCCAGCCAAACATACAGGGAGCGCCAGAAGAATCTCGTATTCCCCTGCCGTGGCACCTGGGACCTTCTGTACTGTAACTACTTCTGGATTTGCATGATGGTCGCAGACCTTCTCGGCCCTTGGCAGAGTCAGGGGCCTTGTACTGCCAATGTCAAGGGCTCGCAGCAGCTCCTTCAGGCCGTCTGTGACCGAGGTCTCCCTAAAACGAACACGCATCCGGACCGTCGCATGCATAGTCAAACCCTCCTTCGGACCTCCACCACGCCGCTGTTAACCAGAAAAACGCCTCCCGTGAGGTGGTAGGCCCTCGGAATTGCCGCTCTCAGTTTCACCTTGTCGCTAGAGTATAGATGAGTGTCCATGTCAGCGGCCAGAACACGTCCGATGATTAGGTTGTGATTACCGCATTGTCTGTACCAATCCATCTCGCACTCGATGTTGATCGAACATTCCTGGATCCGCCATGGCCTCACGTTGGTGCTGAGGTAAGGGGTGAGTCCGGTGACCTCGAATTCGTCAACGTCCGGAGGATACTCTTCGCCAGCCTGTAGAACTTGAGGTAAGAGATCCTCCGGGGGAATAGCCACCACAAACTGCTTGACTGAATCAATATTGCGGAAGGTGTCCGTCTGCGGCGACACCCCGATTGCCAGCATGGGTGGTCGAGTTGAGCAGACCATAAACATGGCGAACGGAGCCAAATTGCGCCTGCCTTGCTGGTCGACCGTGGACACCAGAACGAC
>JAJYHY010000218.1 GCA_021784555.1 bacterium | reverse complement strand
TTTGCGTCATGGAGCGGGTGGAGGCCAAGAGCGGCCGGGTCCTCTGCCGCCGCCTGCCCGAGCCCAGTCCGCTGCAAAAGCAACTATTGGACACGCTGAAGTTGACGCTGCCGGCCACAGTGCCCGAAGCCAAGGTGAAAGCAGTCACGCGCAAGAAAATCAACAAGGTGCGCAAGAGCCGCGTCAAATAAGGCCGAAATGCACTTTTTGCCACCGAAAAGTCATGGAAGTTCCGATTGAAGTCGGACGAGCCGTCTTCAGACCGGCTGCGCTGGCGAGGGCTATCGGGCTTGGCCCTCAAAGCCGCCAGGAATGTCGTATCGGCGTAAATCATCGAGCGCCCGTGCGCAGATCGATGATTCCTTGCACGATGTCCAACGGCCCGCGTCGATCTGGGAAGATCTCCGCCGCCTCGCGCTCCAGGTCGGCCAGGGTCTTGCGTGGGCACTTCTTCACCTTGGTTACGATAAAGGATGCCCGGCCTTTGTCAGTAACGGCCAAGCTCTGTCCCGCCCGGAGGGTTTTCACTCTCTGAGGCGAGCCAAAGAATTCGTCTTCACTCATCGTTTTCACAAACCCATATCTATTACTCGCCCCCATCCTCGGACAGGCCCAAGCTTACTTATGACTTGCCGCTAAACACGCTGTCGAGAATGACTTCCTTGGTCTTCCAAAGCAGGGCCATGGTCATCGCCAGGGGGAGCAACACCAATGGAACAAGGAGCCAAAGGCTGAGGTCGTCCAGGACCAGCCTGGATTGGAACAGCCACCATGGCAGGCTCCGCGCATTCAGGCGGTGGAGCAGCACATCCATTAGCGCGAGAACGAACGCGACGGCAATCAGGTTGAGGTTCAAGGCCGTGAACTGCCGGGTCTCCTGCCGCAGGGCCTCATCCGGGAGCATGGCCCCCAGACGCCGCAACACCGCGTTTAAGCTTGCGAGAAAGAGCAAAGCGGAGAAGGCAAAGATAATGACGATGACGGTAAAGAAAACATTCAGCGGCATCCGGCTCCACCAAAATAGGAAAGGACTCAGACCGAAGTTGATAAAGCTAAGGACCTGGGCGCGGTCCAGGGAATTGCGCCAGACGCGCTCCTGCTTCTGAAAGTCGCCCAACTGCCACAGACCATACACCAGCCAGCCGGTGCAAAGGAGAGGGGGCAACCACCACAAGGATTTGGGATCACTGGACCTGGCAGCGTGGAAACAGACCAGCAGGCTGGCCGGCAAACCCCAGAACAAGGCCGATAGGCCGCGGACAAGCCGTCCCAGAGAGCGCAAAAGCTCCGTATTGGAGGCAAGCTCAGACATGGGAGCGATCGAGTCCGAATACTTCATGCCGCGGGCAAAACGGCGACAGTCTGTAGGCAGGGCGCGCCTTACCGCCATTAAGGTTAGATGACTTTGAGGGCGGGTCACGTTCTTGCTCTTGCTCGCCCTCGAGGATTGGGAGCAAGAGCATGAGCAAGAGCAAGAGCATGGCAAGAGGCGGAAGCCTAGGTCACTGAAACTTAATGGTATTGGGGCGCGCCCTGCCCGCGCGTGGAGAACAGGGGTTCAGGGGTCCCAAACCGTCGGCTTTGGCGAGCAGAGTCGCGCGCACGATCAGAAACTCAAGTAGGTGTACTCTTTGAGACCCCGCTCGTAATCGTCCAGCAGGCGCATGGCTTCGGAGGGCTTCATCCGGTCCGATTTAATGGCCTCATCAACTTGGGCCTTCATCTGGCGTTTGAGTTCGATTTCATCATATTGGACAGAGTTAAGGGTTTGGACAATCGTGCTGCCCTCGATGATCTCCTCCACGTAATACCCCGCAGGCTCGTCCGGGTCCAGGAAGACATGGACCTCGTTGACGCGCCCGAAAAGATTGTGCAGGTCGCCCATGATGTCCTGGTAAGCGCCCATGAGAAAGAACCCGAGGTAATACGGCTCGAGTTGGCCGTTGCCATTGGAATTGAGCAGGTGCAGCGGGAGGGTATCGCGGACGTCGCGAAGGTCAATGAATTTGTTGACCTGGCCGTCCGAATCGCAGGTGATATCGACCAGGGTGGCCTCGCGGGTAGGGCGCTGGTTGAGGCGGCTGATAGGCACGACCGGGAATAATTGGCCCAGCGCCCAGTGATCGAGCAAGGATTGAAACACGGAGAAGTTGCAGAGGTATTGGTCGCCGAGGTTCTCCTCCAGCTTGCGGATTTCTTCGGGAATATAGGCCTGGCCTCTAAAGCTGTCCGCCACCGCCCGTCCGATTTCCCAGTAGAGGTTCTCGATTTTGGCTTTGTCCCGCAGCTCCATCACGCCCAGGGTAAACATGTGCTGGGCGTCCTCCTTCCGCTCCAGGGCGTCGTGGTAGGCCTCCAGCTTGTTGAGCTTGGGCAGGTTCTTCCGGATGTCGAGCAGTTCCTTGACCAGCGAATGCTCAGTCTCTCCGTAGGTCAAACTCTCCCCGGTGCGGATCTTGTTGATGGCGCCAAATACCTCGACAATCAAAACGCTGTGATAGGCCACCACGGCCCGCCCGCTCTCGCTAATGATGGTCGGATGCGGCACCTTCTCGGCGGCGCACACGTCCGCCACATAATAGATGATGTCATTGGCGTATTCCTGCAGGGTGTAGTTCTTGGAGCTGTCAAAAGCAGTGCGGCTGCCGTCGTAATCGACTCCCAGCCCGCCGCCCACGTCCAGAAACTCGATCTGGAACCCCATCTCGTAGAGCTTGGCGTAAAAACGCGCCGCCTCCTGCACCGCGCGTTTGACGATCAGGATGTCCGGCACCTGCGAGCCGATATGGAAATGGAGCAGTTTGAAGCAATGCCCCAAGCCCTCGGTCTTGAGCATTTCCACCGCGCACAGAAGCTCGGCGGTCGTCAATCCAAATTTGGCGTTCTCGCCCGCGCTCTGCGCCCATTTGCCGCCGCCTTTGCTCAGAAGCCGAACCCGGAAACCGACTAACGGCTCCAGGCCAAGGTGCTTGGAGATGCTGATAATCTGGCGCAGTTCCTCCAGCTTCTCGACGACGATGATAACCTTCTTGCCCAGCTTCGTGCCCAGCAGCGCCATCCGGATGAAGCTGGCATCCTTGTAGCCGTTGCAGATGATCAGGTTGCCCACCTGGCTCTGGAGCGCCAGCCCGGCGAACAACTCCGGTTTGCTGCCTACCTCCAGCCCAAAATCGTAGGGCTTGCCGGCATCCAGAATCTCTTCCACCACCTCCCGAAGCTGATTCACCTTGATTGGGAACACCCCCCGGTAGCCGCCCTGGTAATTAAACTCCGCAATCGCGCTCCGAAATGCCAGGTTGATCGACTCGACGCGGTTCCGGAGGATGTCCTGGAAGCGGACCAGCAGAGGGAACTTCAATCCCCGGGCCTTGGCTTCTTCGATAACGTCGGTCAGGTCCACCGATGCCCCGGCCTCGCGCAACGGTTTGGCTATCACGCGCCCTGCCTCGTTGATGTCGAAATAGCCGGCGCCCCAACGGTGGACGTTGTACAAGTTGCGAGCTTGCTGGACGTCCCAGGAGTCGGTTGGCTCGGTCGAGTTGCTCATTGCGGTCACATCAGAACGAACCGCACTATAGAATCCTGCGCCTGGATTTCAATACTTCAATGTGCAATCGAGTCATTTTTCCGCGCGTCCCGCCAGCACCTCGGAGTCTTGACGCTTCACCTTTGAATCTCATGCAGCGCAAGCGCCGCCGAATCCGGGAGTCGAGCTTTTGGAAAGGCCGCCGGTTAGTGAACCAGCGCGTGGCCAAGTAGTTGGCGGCGGCTTGGATGACTCGGTTGAGTTTTCCGATGAGTTGCGCGCCGGCCCGCAAGCAATTCGCAATTCGCAATTCGCAAATCCCGCAAATCCCCTTGCTCCTTGATTCATCCCCGCCGAACCGCGAGAATTGACACGCAAATGAAGCCAGAAAACCCGACAAACGCCCGGACCCCGCTGCGCACTGACAAGCCCTTTCCGGGCGCGCGGGCGGCTTTGGCGGTGCTGTTGCTCATCAACCTCTTGAACTACATCGACCGCCAAGTGCTGGCCGCGGTCGTGGGACCAATTAAGCAGACCTTTTTCAGTCCCTCAGGCGGAACCGGTTCGGTGTCGCTCGACGCGTTACAAACCTGGTCCGCTCGCCATCTCGGCTTTAAACCGGAGTTGGCCCTCATCGGCGTGCTTTCGATGGCCTTCATGCTCACCTACATGATAGGGGCGCCGTTGTTCGGGCGATTGGCGGAGAAACACTCGCGCTGGACGCTCATTGGCATCGGCGTTCTGCTCTGGAGCTTGGCCAGCGGGGCGTCGGGCTTCGCTGGAACCTTCTTCGCCCTGCTGCTGACCAGGTGCTTTGTGGGGATTGGCGAGGCGGCTTACGGCCCGGTGGCGCCGGCGCTGATCTCCGACTACTACCCGGTGAAGGTCCGCGGCCAGGTGCTGGCCTGGTTCTATATGGCCATTCCCGTTGGGAGCGCGCTCGGATACGTGCTGGGGGGCGCGGTGGCCCATTCCTCCATCGGCGCGATTGGCTCGCGGCTCCTGGGCGGTCCGCCCGAAAGCTGGCGCTGGGCCTTCTATGTCGTGGTGATTCCCGGACTGTTGTTGGGCGGGTTAAGCTTCTTCAAACGCGAACCGCCCCGCGGCCAGGCCGACCTCGCCGAGGGGACGCAAACCAGGGCGGTGCAATGGCGCGATTACGTGGTGTTGCTTCACACGCCCTCTTATGTGCTCTGCACCCTGGGCATGACCGCCATGACCTTCGCCATCGGCGGCATCGCCTTTTGGATGCCCTATTACTTGGAGCAGAGGCCCGGCGCGACCGGGCCGGTGGAGGTGATATTCGGCGGTATCACGTGTGTGGCGGGCCTCTCGGCGACGCTCCTGGGCGGGATTGCCGGAGACAAACTCCGCCCGCGTTTTCCCGGTTCCTATTTCCTGGTCTCCGGCGTGGCCATGTTGGTGGGCTTTCCCTTTATGCTGGCGGTGCTCCATACATCGTTCCCGCTTATCTGGGTGTTCCTGTTCATCACGGCCTTTTGCCTCTTCTTCAACACCGGTCCGACCAACACCGTCCTGGCCAACGTCACCCATCCGTCGCTCCGCGCCGCCGGATTCGCGGTCAACATTTTCATCATCCATGCCTTTGGCGACGTGATTTCGCCCGTAATCATTGGCATTCTCAGCGACCGGTATAATATGAACGTCGCCTTCACCGTCGTTGGCATGATGTTCCTGGTCTCCGGCGTCTTGTGGCTGGCCGGCATGAAATTCCTGGGACGCGACACAGAACTGGCCCCAACCCGGTTGGGTTGGCAGACTGGCCCTGCAAATGGGAAGCCGTTGACATGAGGCGCATCCTTACCCGAATGATCCCTGTCCCGGAGGGATTTTTGAGAATAGCCCAACGTTTCGAACGTTGGGAAACGTGCCGATGGGGGATAAGTCCCGAAGGGACGGCTGAAGGCCCCGCCCCTCTCATTAGCACCGTGGCTTTAGCCCGGTGGTGGGAAGGAGACACGACCGAGAAACTGTTTAAACAGGTTCTGGCCAGTGTCATCAGGCGTTTGAAGCTCGTGCGGCCTCACCGGGCCAAAGCCGCGGTGTTCATCAAAGGGCCTTCGGGAGCACGCGGCGGACCCGCGCCCGGGCTCGCGTTCTTCGCCCTCTGGACGCTCATTGCCGCCGCCTCCTTTCATGCGGCTTATGCCCGCACCTGGGCGGGGTTCCTGATGGTGATTTACCTCTTCGCCCTGCTGCAGCTTGCGAAGGCGGCGCGATGGGGCGCCGCGTTTTACTCCGGCCTTGCTGTGGGATTCTTGATCGCGGCTGTCCGGCTCTCATTCTTCTGGAAGATCTTCTCCGCGGGGGCCGTTTCGCTCTGGCTTGTGTTCGCGTTTTGGATCGGCCTGTTCGTGGCCCTGGCCCGTCTCTGTCTCCGCCGCCTGCCTCAGCCCTGGAACTGGCTGGTGCTCGGAATCTGTATCTGCTACGATCTGAGCTACTCTCGAGTTACAGATCGGTTGGTGAAATTGGGGGCGCAAGCCCTTATCGTTCCAACCATGGACGTGGCGGGTTGGGGCAGCGCCGAACACAAACTCCACGCCCGCGTCGCTCCCATCCGCGCGGCGGAATACGGGCTGCCGATCTTTCGGCTGGCCAGCTCCGGCCCCTCGCAATGGGTCGATTCGACTGGCTTGGTCCTTGGACAGGCCCCCTTTCCCGGGGAGGGCGCGATGCTTGCCGGCGTGCTGCGGATGCAAGGCCGCGGGACTCTGCCGTGGGACAGGTGGCTTGGGCCGGTCTCCGTCGTTGTGACCACGGTCCTCGTGTGCTGGTTTTTTGTGGCGCCTCTCATTCCGGCGGTGGGAAAAGGAAAACGGTCCCGACCTGTGTTCCGGCCCTCCAAACGCTCCGCGAGATTCCCAAACGTTGCGCGAGATCTGGACGCCCTGGGGTTGGCAAGGCCGCAGGCTGGGACGGCCCGTTCGAACCTGGCGCGAGCCTTTGGAGTGCGGCGCGGACCGCCGCTTTCGTTTTCCCTCATTCCTCAAACCTAGAATGAGAATTGCCGAGTTTATTATCGCAAGTCCATTCCGCAAATGATTACTTTTTGCCGTTGGCTGGTTAAGCTGCTTTACCGATTTCGGGCGTGGAATGAGGAGGTTCTGCGCGCGCCGGGCCCCGTGTTGTTGCTGCCCAATCACGTCTCCTGGTGGGATTGGCTGCTGATGGGCGTGTGCCTGGAGAAGGACTGGCGGTTTGTCACCTCCAGCACGGCGGCGGAAGTTAGTTGGCTGCACCGGCGAATCATGGTCAACCGGCGCACGTTCCCGGTCGATATGAACTCGCCTTATGCCATCAAGCGGATGGCCGAATACCTCCAGTCCGGCGGCAGACTGGTGCTCTTTCCAGAAGGCCGCATTTCCACCACCGGCTCGCTCATGAAATTGTTCGACGGGACGGGGTTCCTCATTCTCAAGACTCAGGCGAAGGTCATTACCGGCTATATCCGGGGCGCCGAACGGTTGCCCTTCTCGCGCAATCCGGGACTGAAGCGCTGGTTCCCCCGCATCTCCGCCCATTTCAGCCCGATCCTCGTCCCCCCAAAGCCGGAGCACGTTGGCGTGAGCCAGGCGCGCGCGCGCATCATGGACTGGGTGCGCCAGCAGATGGTCCGGCAGCGGTTTGAAACCGAGATGGAATTCGGGCCGGCCACATTGCCAGAGGCGGTCAACCAAGCGGCGGCGCGCCAGCCGGGAAAGCAGATCGTGGAGGATTTCACTCTGCAGGAATTGAGCTACCGGCGGCTGTTCCTAGGCGCGAATCTGCTTGCCGGCCAATGGCGGAAGCGGTGGCCGGGGGTGAGCGAACGCATTGGCGTCCTGCTGCCGAACGTCAACGCGATGCCGGTGGTCACGCTCAGCCTATGGGCGGCGGGGAAAGTGCCCGCGATTCTCAATTACACGACCGGGCCGACAGTGATGCTGAAGTGCGCGGAGTTGGCGCAACTCAAGCAAATCATCACCTCGAAATCCTTCCTGGAAGGCGCAAAGCTCGACGTTGCACCGTTGAAAGAGGCTGGAATTGAGATCGTCTTTCTCGAAGAAGCGCGCCAAAAGATTACCGACGGCCAAAAGACCCTGGGCCTGCTGCGGCACTTGTTCCGCCCGCGCCTCTCCGGCGCCGAACCCCGGCCTGAAGACACGGCGGCGGTCCTGTTCACCAGCGGTTCCGAAGGCCTTCCCAAAGGTGTCGAACTCACTCATCGGAATATCCTGGCCAACATCCGCCAGATGGTCTCCGTTATCGATCTGATGGAGACGGACCGGTTCTTCAATGCGCTGCCGCTCTTCCATAGCTTTGGCCTGACCGTCGGCCTGATGTTGCCCCTGCTGCGCAGCGTGTTCACCTTCCTCTACCTCTCACCCCTCCATTACCGCGTGGTGCCTTCGGCCTTCTACAACCTGAATTGCACCGTCTTCTTTGGCACCAACACCTTCCTGGCCGGTTACGCCAGGAAGGCCCATCCTTATGATTTTCATAGCCTGCGCTACTTATTCGCGGGGGCGGAAAAGCTCCAGCCCGCCACCGTCAACTCCTGGATGCAAAAGTTCGGCGTGCGGGTGCTGGAGGGCTACGGCGTCACCGAGTGCAGCCCCTGCATCGCCGCCAACGTCCCAATGAACCCGCGTGAAGGCTCCGCAGGCCAGCTCCTGCCGGGAATCGAATACCGGCTGGAGCCGGTGGAAGGAATCTCCGGCGACGGTGATCCCTCGCAGGGTGGCAAACCCTCCGTGCCTGCCGCAGGCCGGCTCTTTGTGCGCGGCCCCAATGTCATGCGCGGCTATCTCAATCCCGACGCCAACGCTCACTTCAAGGCGCTGGGCGGCTGGTACGACACCGGCGACATTGCCAAAGTCGATGAAGACGGCTTTATGTTTATCCTGGGCCGGCTCAAGCGCTTCGCCAAGGTCAGCGGCGAAATGGTGAGCCTGGGCGCGGTCGAGGACGCCTTGGCCAACGCCTTTCCCCAGTACGGCATGAGGTTCGCCGTGGCCGTCGTTGCGCGCCCCGACGAGGCCAAGGGAGAGCGGCTCATGGCGGTGACGAACGAGCCGAAATTGACCCTGGAGGAGGTCCGCAACGCCATTCGCGCCCGGGGCTTGAGCAACCTGGCCGTTCCCAGGCAGATCAAGGTGCTGCGCGAAATCCCGCGGCTGGGGACGGGCAAGATAAATCACCGTGAGCTTGAAACACTGGTCAGCTAGCGAGGCGGAGCCTCAGGCCGCTTTTTCCGCAAAGGGCGGCAGGGCTTGACCGTTTACACGTGATCGAATAAGAAACTGCAATCTCATTGAGCATTGAGCATTAGGCATTTAGCATCAAGCATTGAGGCAAGCATGACGCCAGAAGAGTTACCCGAGAGGCTGTGGAGATTTGCGGCCAATGACCAATGATAAATGCCCAATGCGTAATGGGAAATGCCGCGGCGCCCGCCAGCAGGGCTGCAGTCGCAGACTATTTGGCTCTTTTTGCGCAAGCAGCAAAACTTGACTTGTCTGCAACGGGCTCCCGCGCATGAGATACGCAGGCCAATGCGTCCAGGTATGCCATCCGCCGACCAACTGCAAATTCGCATCCACGATGGCGCCTGGCCGCATACGCTGGTCTATCTGCCGGGCTTGCACGGGGACTGGAGCCTGGTCAGCGGGTTCCGTAAGGCGCTTCGCCGGCGCGCGCGTTTTGTAGAACTTACGTATCCGCGCACGACGGCCTGGTCCCTGGAGGATTATGCCAGGGCGGTTGAGGACGCGCTACTCGGCCATAATATCGAGCGGGGCTGGCTGCTCGGCGAGTCGTTCGGCTCGCAAATCGTTTGGCCTATCCTCAGCCGCGGCCGGCTCGGAGTCGAGGGCGTCATCCTGGCGGGCGGATTCGGTCGCCATCCGTTTCCATGGGGCGCGCGGCTGATTGAGAACACGTTTTGCCGGCTCCCGGCGCCCGTGCTCCGACAAACACTCTTCGGCTATGCGCGGCTGGCGCGGCTCCGGTTTCGAAACAATCCCGATGTTTGCTCTTCCATCCGGGAGTTCGTTGCCCGACGCACCAGGGAAGACCTGCGCGCGATAAGGGGCCGGCTGCGCCTGGTGGCTGAGAATGACCCCTGCGCCCTGGCGCGCGCCACCAAGACCCCGATCTATGGGCTAACGGGTTGGCTCGACCCCATCGTGCCCTGGCTTTGGGCCAGAGGCTGGCTAAGAAAGAATTGCCCGAGTCTCAAGGCATACAAAATCCTCCCTGCTGATCACAACGTGCTGAGCACCGCCCCCCAGGCCTCAGCGGAACAGGTGATGGAGTGGGTTGGCGGCGGGTAGACCATCGGGCTATGGCTCCAGGCCATGCACCGTCGGCCAGCAACCGCGTACCGAGGGGGCATGGAGCCGAAGGGAGGGGGCGTCGCCGATCCAGCCCGGCTTGCCGGCGGCATCGACGAAGGCCACGCCGATTGGCAACTCCGGTTGTTCATCCGCCAGGCGCGTCATCTTTACTTCCGCCTCGTCGCTCATCTCAATCCAGGCCATCTTGAGCGCCACTGGGTCGAGTGAGCGGGCCTTGATCTTGTCCAACTCGGTCGGATCGATTCTAGCGAACCGCCTCATCATTTTGAGTAACGAGAGCGGGCTGAAGCCTGGATCTTTGCCGCAGGCCGCCCAACAGATGGCGGGTAGCGGGTAGCTCTTGTGTAGCTCGACGATATCAACGTAATCGCGCGTCTCAGTGCGTGCGGAAAGGGCGAGGGCCTTGTTGGTCGCCACGTCGAAGAGGTGCAGACGCCAGCCCAATTGCCGGTCGCGTTCGATGGGAAAGAACCGGAATGCGGAATCGGCGGCCCAGTCGATCTCCACAACCTGGCCTGCGCGGCTGACCTTGGCCCGGCGGAAAGTCGCCTCCTTCTCCCATTCCCCATAGCGCGAAGGCGTTGCCACCTCGAAGCCGGCACGGCGGAGGTCTTCAACATCACGATTGCTGGCGCGCGTGACCTCCTCCGCCAGCTCGTGGAAGATATCGAAGTCACGCGAGAAGCGCGCGGAGTCCTCCGCCGCGTTGAGCACGACGCCACCCGCAAAGTGGCTTTCCTCGCTCCGGTTGCTGGCGAGGACCGCTAATACGTCTTTTTGGAGAGGGGTGAGAGGCACTTGTGCAATTCCTGGGCAGCCCACCACGCACGGTGGTCGCCGTATTCCCTTAGATGTTCCACGACTAAACGCACGCCCTCCACATTTCTCACGCGCGCCTGAGGATGCCAGAACCAAAAACACTCCGGGTAGGCGCGCACCAGCGCCGAGGCCCGTTCGATGAGTTCGGGCGGCGCCGCCGTGGGCGCGTAGGACTCATGCAATTCGTTCGGTCCATCAACCATAACGTCAACTTACCGGCGGCTCTTCCTGGATGCAACAATACACCACTGCCGAGATTTGCGATGAGTCGGACGCGTCTGACTCGTCCGACCCGTCGGACTATCCATCGCAAATCACAAATCGCAAATCTAAAATCTCAAATCCCTCAGTTCCAATTCGGCCTGACAGCGGCCTGCACCCGCCGGTAATCCGGGTATTCCTCGGGCAAAACGTCCTGGCCGAGTTGCCTGAAGATTTTGGGCACTTTCCATTGCCAGCGCTCGGCGTGGCCGTCGGCGAAGGACAGGCAACAGCCCTGCTCATGCCGGTTGGCCGGCAGATCGAACCAGATTCCTTCCCAAGGGCTGCCTGGCGGGGGAATGCCGAAGAGCGCGTCCAGGATGTCGTCTTCATGGACGTCGATAAAGACGAAGAGCTTCGAGGGCGAGGGGTTCCGGATAAGGCTGTACTTTTGGTAGCTTGGGATGTAGTTCAAGGTGTCGTTCTCGCCGGAGCCGCTCAGGCCATTGATGGACTGGCTCATGTTGTAGCTGCGCGTCCGCAGCATCGGGAGAACCACCTTGTGCGGGCCTTCCACAAACGAGTGGTCGGCGGGGCAATGATAAATCGCGGGGTTCCGGTTATATGCAAACAGATACCCCTTCCGGATGTTGTCGGTGTTGGTATCAGCGCGGGCGTTGCCGGGGCACCAGGTCTGGCTCAGGTCCACGCCGGGGATCGGTTGCCCGGTATCGACGTCATACACTGAGTTGTTGGGCGGCAGGACGTCATTGTTGTCGTGGGCATACATCACGGCGCACAGGGTGAGTTCCTTCTGGTTGTTCAAACAACTGATGGTCAGCGCCTGGTCCTTGGCCCGGCTCAGCGCCGGAAGAAGCATCGCCGCCAATATCGCAATAATGGCGATGACTACCAGCAGTTCAATGAGCGTGAATGCCTTCCTTCCCGGATTGTGAAACACTTTCATTGCTCGCGGTCACTGACTCTGCTGGTGGTGGGCGCGACAGGACTTGAACCTGCAAGAGTCTCCTCACGTGGTCCTAAGCCACGCGCGTCTGCCATTCCGCCACGCGCCCACAATCATGTACACCATCATCTACTCATTCTTTTTATCACTAAACCGACTGCGGTGAAGCCAAATTTCCCGCTTCATTGCTGCTGCCTCGCCGATAGCCCTCCAAATCAAGGGTCACGTGGCTGTAGCCGAGTCGTTTCAATGCACCGGCCACCTTTGCCGCCGCCCCATCCACCAGGAAGCGCGAGAACTCGGAAGGGCCAACCTCAATTCGCGCCAGGTGCCGTTTGCCAGTCCTGCCGCCTACCGGGGGCCCGGAAGGCCCGAGTTGGCGCAAACCGTTGCCCCCGGAGAAGAGCAGGGCAGTGGGGCCCGGCAGTTCATGGTGCCGCACCCGCACATCATAGAAACCCATGTCGCGCAACACGGATTCCGCGGACTCGATCATTCCCAGTTTCTTGACGGTCACTTCCTCGCCATAAGGGATGCGCGAACTCAAGCAGGCCATCTGCGGTTTTTCGGCGGTCGGCAGACCTAAACGCGCGGAGAGCTCGCGTATCTCGGCCTTCGTCAGCCCAGCCTCTTTGAGCGGCGCGCGGACTTGGAACTCGGAGGCGGCTTGGGCGCCGGGGCGGAAATCGCCCAGGTCGCTGGCGTTTTCTCCATAAGCAATAACCCCAAAGCCCTCCGCCTTGGCCAGCGGGGCGAGCTCGGTGAACAACTCGTGCTTGCAGAAGTAGCAGCGGTTGCTCGGATTGGCCAGGTAATCCGCGTTTTGAAATTCACGCGTCCGGACGACGCGCACGGGGAAGCCGAACCGCTGTCCCAGGGCGAGGGCATCCTCCAATTCGTGGCGGGGCAAGCTGGGGGAATCCGCAATAACGGCCAGGGCCTTCTGGCCTAGCGCCTCGTGGGCGACATAAGCAAGAAACACCGAATCCACGCCCCCGGAATAGGCGACCAGGCAGGAGCCGTAGGAGCGCAGATTCTCGCGCAGATGTTCCAGTTTTTCCAATGCCACAGCCCAACCATGGCACGTCTTTCCCAGAATGTCGAGTCTCGGTCAGACCAAGCGATCCTCGTTACGATCCGGGCCCACTTAATCGAGCACTTTATCGCCATCTTAATGGCAGTGGTGCGCCACCCGACATCCGCTCCGAACCGGGCTCTCACCCCGCCTGCCGCCCCTTGACGCAGCTTCAGATGCGCCTCTTAATGGGCATTTGCCGGATGCGGACGCCGGTCGCGTTGAATCCGGGTCAACTTCGACCTCCGCGCAGGTGGCGACATAGGACCCCTTTTCATTGGATGGAGCTCATGAGATTAGCAAAGCTGCGGGTTCGCCCGGCGGCAACGGCCTCACCGGCGCCATTCCTTGTCCGCGCGCAGAATCGTCTTGAGTTCCTTGGGATAATTGCAGCACCGGCACAGGTGCCGCCGCATCCGGTTGCGGACGTCCCGCTCGCTTGGGTTTTTGACCTCGGTCAGGAAGGCCACCGTTTCGAGAATCATGCCGGCGGTGCAATACCCGCATTGAAATGCGCCTTCGGCCAAGAATGCCTTCTGGACGGGGTGCAGTTCTCCCGGCGGGGCCACACCTTCGATGATCAGGACGGATCTGCCCTCGAGCGCACCGGCCTGGGTCACACAACAGGGAGTGCTTTGGCCATCGATCAGGACCATGCATCCCCGGCATTGGCCCTCGCCGCACCCGTATTTCGTGCCGGTCAGGTGCAAGTCCTCGCGCAACACGTCCAACAGGGGACGGTTGGGATTGGTGGTTACGGTTCGCGGTTGGCCGTTGACAGTGAAGCTAAGGGTCTTGTCCATACATCGGTTGCATTGAAACTCCGTCGTCCGTTCGCCAGGGAACTACTCAAAACCCCTGGCACGCAGCCCCACGAAAGAAAAGCCTATACGGCGTGAACTCGGTCTCAAGGAGGCGCCGAGCGCCCAAAGAACAGCCCCTCTTGTGGATCTCAGTTGGGTCCCACCAGGCCGCTACTTCATCCGCTGACGGAGCCGGGCCTGCAGTTCAGCCAGCAACGTCTCCAACTCGGGGGGTTCCTTACCTTCCAGTTCCTGGTTCAGCGGCAGCCCAAGTAGTTGCTGGCAGAGCTGGATTTGTCCTTGCAGCCGGCTTCGTTGGATCAACTCTTCAGCCATCGTCCTGGCTCGTTCCTCGGCCTCGCGACGGCCTTGTTCGATCACCTCTTCGGCCTTCGTCCTGGCTCGTTCCTCGGCCTCGCGACGGCCCTGCTCAATCAACTCTTCAGCTATCGTCCGGGCTCGCTGCTCGGCCTCGCGACGGCCCTGCTCAATCAACTC
>JAJYHY010000630.1 GCA_021784555.1 bacterium | reverse complement strand
TCTGATCGCGCGTGTCGCTTTGTTCAAGTACCGATTGCGGCTTCCGGGGTTCGAGCTGCCGGAGGCGGTGCTGGCGGCGCAGAAGGCGTTCGACGAGCGGCATGCGGCGATGCTGGACGCGATGGCGGACCGGTTGGAGGGGAAGGCGGCGGCCGGGGTGGTTGTGCGCGACGGCGGATACGAGGCGCTGGAGCAGGTGGCGAGGGAGAACGAAGCAGCGACCGGGGCAGGAAGGCTGCGGACGTTTCTGGTGCTGGCGAAGCGGATGGAGGGGTTGGTGGTGGAGCTGGGGAGGGAGATGGCGGAGTGAGTGGAATGGCGGAACGCGAGGGGTTTGGTGCGACGGCTGAAGAAGGGCAAGAAGCCGACGGTTTTCACGGTGAACGGGCGGGCGGAGGCGAGCCTTCGGAGGGCGGTCCGGTGGGCGTACCGTTGTGAGTCCGCGTGTGAGACTGAACGTGCCGGCACCACCTTTGGAGCGAGGGGCTAAATCCGTGTGGCGCCACCGTGCTGGGGTGGCGATCTTTCGGGGCTCAGACATCGAGTTGGCGGAACTGACTGTGGGACGCATCGCTGGTCTCATTTCCGCGGTGTGTATTGTCAGCCGTCAGTCACCGCTTCCGCCAGCGCTCAGCAACTCAATGCGGCGGAGAGGGGTCCATTTTCCGCTAATTCCGGATTAACGGCTGAGGAGCGGCTGATTGTCGCCGGGAAAGCCCGGAATTCCTGGCAATCTCCCTCGGCGGCATCCAGGTTATTTCCAGGTTTTTCTGTTTCTAGGTTTTTTCTTGACTTATCGGTAAGTGCTGTTCTAGACTACTAGGCCACTGGAGAATTTGATGCGATCGCGTTCGCGGTTCGCCTTGACGCTTCTCCTGGGCGTCGTCCTTGTCGGCGCAGCGCAGAGAGCCGGCAGTCAGTCTGGGTCGACCCCATCGGCAACGCTACCCCCCAGGCCGGTCTCGGTGAGGACGGGGCCCCCGAACGACTTCGTTCCGTGTCTGCTTAGCGGCGATGAGCAAGCCAACATGCGCTTTCAGCCGCTGCCCGAGCGTTCCTTCAGATCCTATAGCGCTAACGAGATTTACAGGATCATTAGAGTGGCCGACGCGGCGATCCAACGGGCGATTACGACTGCTCTTTCGAGTAGCGAGTTTAGGGCGATCTTACCTACCGAGCTGATTCCCGCGAGTTACGCTCATGAGGTTGCGCAGGCGTTCGACTCGGCACTTGAACAGCGAGTGCTGTCCTATCAAACGATTAACGGTATCAAGCGGCCACCTCTAATTTCGGAGCCGCCCGAGGAGGTGTTGCTCGATGTGGTCCAAACGGCACAGACGACTGTTAAGAACAAGGGATATGGCACCCTCCAAGGCACCCGGCTTAACCAAGTGCTGCAGTCCATTCTCAATGGGTTGCCCGGGGCGATAACACCCGCGGTCACGACTGCCGTCGCGCAAAGCATGTTCCCACCGCCGAACGACGTAAGTTGTTCGGCCGCAATCCTGACTTGGCACGAGGCTAGTGACACGTTCGGCCGTCGCGTGGCTAACGATTACATTGCGATACAGGTTACCGTGAGAAACCTGAATACCACGAATGAATTCCTGATTCACGACATTCAGATTGCGGTGGATACCGGAATCAGCCCCGGAGCTTTTGGCAGGTTTCAGGCCGGCAGGGACAAGCTCCTGGTTCGAGCCGTAGCTCAGCGCGGACAGGCCGAAGATCGCCGAAATCTGGTTCTTCATACTCTGGAGACTATTGGAGCTATTGCGGGCTCCTCGGCAATTCTGGGATCCAGAGATTTCGAAACCGCCGTGGCCGTCTTCCAGGGAGCGTTTCTTCCCGGCTATTCAACTATATTCCCCGACCACACAGTCGAACAGTTGAATCACATCAATGATCTGGGCTTTTCGGCTTCCGCGACGAACAAAGTTATCGTTCCGATTCAGGGATCCGCTCCTCTCGTGACTTTCATTTCGGAAAGGCCCATCGAGCAACTGCCGTTCGCCTGGTGCGGTTACAATACTCCTTCTCGCAAGGCCTCACGCCTCTTCTTTACTGCGCATCCCGGGTATTGTAATTCGGGAAGCTTAGACATGAGGAGTTCCGCCGGCTCCGAAATGGTAGGTTCGAGCGCAGGATACCGTGACGGGTACACACTTGGGCAAGGGAACTCTGCTCCGGGCGATAAAATCGTCTGGGACGAATTGCATTACCGAAAGTGGAAAGGGGCGGCGGTGCGAATTCTCCAAGCGCGGACCTTCGTGGTGATCAGCGGCGTGCACATAAAAGAGTTGACCAAACAGTCCGCTATCAACAACGTTGACTGCCCTGTCATGGCCTCAACTGGCGCCGTCGACGTATCCCAGACCACGAATGGCGTTGTTTCCTGTACTGTCACTGGCACTAGCCTTGACACAATCGAAAGTGTTGCACTCGAGAGGGACAGCGCGAAGATAACCGGAAAGTTCCTCCCGGCTAACGACGGGAGCTCGGCGCAGATCACCTTCGACCCATCTTCACTCAGCGACGGTCAGGGTTTGTACGGGCTGTTTACTGTCGACAAATCAATGATCGAGGCCGACTCGGGGACCGTCCTACTTCTCCAGCCCCAGCCGGTCGTCACTGAGGCGGACGTGAGAGAAACAAGTCTGACGCTAAAGGGCAAACATCTGGATCTTCTCTCGAAGGCGTCGTTGACGTCAGAAGACAATACTGTCTTAACGGGCACCGTTCCGTCTCAAGTAAACGATCCGACTCAAATTGTCGTCACTGTGGCATCTGCGCCTAGCTCGGGCAAGACGCATCATGTGCGGTACGGGGGCAGTGCTCTGCCTGACATGACCGTCGACGTGGTGCCTGGGCGAGTGCGGATCGGCGGTTCT
>JAJYHY010000629.1 GCA_021784555.1 bacterium | reverse complement strand
TGAACTTACTCGTATCCCAGCCAATCGAAGGGACAAGGTTTTCGCCAAGCACCCCGCGGGCTTGCTTGCCCAAGTCGACGCAGTATGGCTGGACATTCTGAGCAGTCGACGCTACAGCACGGAGGTCGACGTAGGCGACACCCCAGGACGAGGCCTCAACGGGCAGCCCACACTCGACGAGTTTGGCCACAAACGCGCCCTGTTCCGCCTGGCATTGTTCTAAATCCAGCGGTTGCAGTTGTACGTCAGGGCAGCGCATCTGCGCCTGACGCGGCTCCATCTGCAAGGTGACCCCACTCTGGCGTGCCTCGAGGGAGGCCGCGGAGACAAGTTCATCCGACCCAAGAAGCGCTACCGGCTTTCCGGCGAGTTCGGGCCTCCCGCGCTCGGCCAAGCCGATGAGGAAATCAGGTACGCGACAACACATGATGCTCACAACATCCTGCTCCTAAGACATAGGCTGTAATTCACCATGTCTTCCGTGCTCGCACCGTTTGGTCGAACACAATGGAGATAGGGGCCATCTCTGCATTTCGCTGGGCACGAAGCTTGAGAAGCCTGGCCTGTACCCGGTAGCCGGTGAGTTCGTTATCCGATTCGATCCATCCTTCGCGAGTGAACTCGATATGCAAGGAGGCGTAATGGCGAACCGCGCGGTTGGCCCCGATCGCAATAAGCGGGAGCCACGCTGGCTGTGGCTCGTCGAGAAGAAGGAGCGCGCAATCTGCATTCTTGAGCGCCAGGTTCACCTGGGGCAGCATCTGTTCCACCGCGCCGGCTGCCTCCGGATCGATCGTGAGGTCAGGCAAACTGTCCACGAGAATGGCTCTCAGCTCGCGGCTACGTACAAGATCCAGGAGAACTTGCAGAGCTTGTTTCGCCATCTGAGGTCGGACGAGGAGGAGGCGATCCAGGTTGACTCCGGCACGCACAAGATAGTCCGGATCGGTGCTTCCACCCAAATCGAGAATGCCGACTGACCGGCGGCGTTCAGTTAAGGCGTTGTTCTGTGCTTGGACTAGAATCTTATAGGCGACCGTGAGCTTGCCCGATGTCGCGCCTCCCGCGAGCAGAGTGATCGCATGGAGTGGGATGCCACCGGTTCCTGTCAGCTCGTCCAGAGTCTCAAAGCCTGTCGAAAGACCGGCAACATTCCTGGAAATTGCATGCGCGGGAACCACAACGTTGGAGCCCCAGCGTTGTTCCATCGCGCTGATCGCTGACCTTAATCGGTCGCTTTTCGTTTCACTCAAGGAGATCATTGGCCTCTACAAGTGAATCGAGGATGTGAGAATGCAGTTCCTTGAGGTGGCCGAACAGCGCGACAAACTGAGACTGAAAGGGAACCCGCGAAGAATCAATGGCGTAAAGCTGGTGCCGCACAAGGTCATTTGAGCGTGCATGCCCACAGCCTAGCACATCTGTTCTTTTCTGTCTATCCCGGAAATAGGGTAGACTGATGGGCGGCGAGTACTGCAAATCGGAGAGGGGAACCTCTAAGGGGAATCCGGTATCTGCATTTAGGGGTGGTGGTTATCGCGGTCTACTAAATCACGGAACTTGTAGGCGAGCTCCGTGCGCGAATGAACATCCAGTTTGGAGTAGGTGTTTTTAAGATGCGTGTCGACCGTCCCCGAACTGATGCGGAGCCTAAAGGCGATCTCGGAGTTCGATAGACCGCGAGCGGCAAAACCGGCGACTTGCTTCTCACGGACGGTCAGCAGATTCCATTGCGATTCTTGCTGGGAGGACAGTTCCGGTGGGGCTGGGGGAATGACAAGCAGTTCGGACTGGGGTCGTGCCACACGAATGCGCGTGCGCTGCCGTCTGACCCAGTTCCAGGACTGAGCGAAGAGGAAAAGTGCGAGTGCACCAGCCAGAACGTAAACGAATGGATACAACGAATCTGCGGTGGACATGCCGCTCCGGAAGGTCGTCTGGCAATCGATTCCGTTCTCGCAGTGTTTCGTAAGACGACCGCGAATGTGGTTTTGAACACATTCTACCAGAACGGGCGTTCTATGTCAAGTGCGTCTCACGACTTTTATGAAAACTTGAAAAGTGAACTGGTGCTAGAGTGTCTCCGAAAAAGGGGACATCATGGATCAGCTGCACCGGCGCTTCACGGTCGAACAGGTCAAGGTCTTGCTGCACGGCTACGTGCAAGGCTCACTCACGCGTGCGGATGCTCAGGCGCTCTTGGGTGTCGGCAAGACGCGTTTCTTTGCGCTCGTCGGCGAGTATCGACGAGATCCGACTGCCTTCTCGATCGCCTACGAACGGGAGACGCCAGGCCGGCTCTCGACCAAGATCGAGCGGGCCATCGAGACCGAGTTGCGCCGCGAGCAGAAACTCGTCGAGGACGCGCGGCTGCCGATCTCCGGCTACAACTATGCCGCGCTGCAGGACCGGCTGGAAAAGAAGGGACTTCAGGTGTCAGAGACCACGATCATCAAGCGGGCCAAAGAGCTCGGCTGCTACCAAGCGCATGCCAAGCGCAAGGTGCATGACCGGGAAGTGGTCACCACCTCCATCGGTGAACTGATTCAGCATGACGCCTCGGAGCACCTGTGGTCGCCTTACGCCGCGGAGAAATGGTCCTTGATCACGTCCCTGGATGACTATAGCCGCAAGCTGCTCTTTGCCGATTTCTTCCTCCACGAGACGACCTGGGCCCATCTCCAAGCGGCCAAATGCCTGATGGAAACGTACGGGCTGCCGGTCCGCTATTATGTGGACAACTTGCGCGTATTCCGGTTTATCACGCACAACCAGAGTATCCATCTCACGCAGGACTGGCACACGGATGATGCCGATCCCCGCTGGAAAGCCGTCCTCCGCACCCTCGGCGTGGACGTTACCTATGCTCTCTCGCCCCAAGCCAAGAGCAAAGT
>JAJYHY010000217.1 GCA_021784555.1 bacterium | reverse complement strand
ACGCCGATGGCGCATTCTCGCTGGTCCTGGGCGAGCGATTCGAAGAAAGCGTCTATGGAGCGAGCCGGCGTACGGCCCTGTTGCCGGGGGCGGAGCTTAAGGACGCCCCGGACAATGGTAAGGCCGGTGTTGGGCGGGATGGTATAAACGTGATTGGGTTCAACCCGCAAATTATTGGTGACTTCCAGGACCGGCAACGAGGTGACTCGCGCGAGGAGTTGAGGCAAGGCGCTTTCGTGCTGGGGGTCCAGGTGCTGAACCAGAACGAACCCCAGGCCGCTATCAGCAGGCAAATGCCTCAGCAACTCCGTGAAGGCCTCCAACCCGCCAGCGGAAGCGCCAACACCCACAATGGGAAAGGCACTGTTCGCCCCCTCGGGCGGGGCGGATTGATCTTGGGGTTGGCCGCTTGGGTGATCGTTTCCCGCCCCCTTATGCGAAATGACTCCTCCGCGCCAGTTCGTGCCTTTCTGTCCCGGCACCTGTTTAGCAGACTCGCCTGCGGAATGAAGCTTCCTACGATTATCCAATTTCATATGGCCTTGCTTCGGCGCGAGGACGAGATGTCGAGATCCGGCATCCGCGCGAATGACCCTTTATACACCCACCGCATGCGGCCGCAACAACTTTCTCCTGATGGCTCGCAGATCGTCAAAGCAAGATTATAATGTTTGGGGATGCTCTGCGGCGCCGCACCGCTCTTCCGCAGGGCGTCCGAGTACAGACCCGCTTTGGATTCAAGTGCGGAAGGCCGGGAATCTATGACTCGGATTCTCCTGGTAGGTGACGGCGCGAATAACGCATTCCTGGTGCGGCAGGACCTGGAGACGCCCGGTGTCGGCTCGAGGGCCGCGCCTTCAAGGTCAGTCGTGCTCCTGCGCATTTGCGCTAAAGCGCTGAGCTTGACTCATCGTCCAAGATACTTCCACGGCTGGCGGATTCGATCAAGTCGTTCCGCCTCGGATCGCTCCCGCGTGGTTTGCTGCCGTCTTTCCTGGGCGGCGCGCAGAAAGCCTTGTGGCACGCTCCAGACCCCCCTGACCAGATTGACTATGGTCAGGCCAATAAGCTTAAGTATATACATAGAATTGCTTCGACCCAGGCGGCAGAGAAAGTCCTGGTGCCGGGTCGGGTTTGAGGAGATCGCCACCAAAGCGCACAAAGCGCTGCGTGAGGCTTGAACTGCCGGGTTCGGTTGTTGTATCGACACGTTCCACTCTTTGTACCTCAGCTTGAACTGTGCCGCCGCGTTCTCCTCGTTGGGTACCTTGCCACTCAACGCACTACGCATGTCCAAGCAAGACGCGTGCGGCTTTTTAGTGCAAAGTGCATGAACGAAGCGACTGAAATCGAGCAATCTGCACGATCCCAAGGAGGGAATGATACATCGTGAAAGGCTGGTCACCCGCGGATGCAGTTAAGCCCCAGGGGGTTGACCCTTCTCGGGCGAAGACGGCATTGCACGTGCTTTACATAAGAATGGACTCAGGAAACAGGACACTGTGACCTGAACGACAGTAGCTGAGGAATGGTCCGGGCTCTTGTGGCTGATGGCGGGCTGCCCGGTCGGCCAGACCACGGATGAACCTCGCGACCAGAGAGAAAGGCAATCGATATGTTCAAAAAGAAATGTCCTCACTGTGGGGTTAGGCTTGGCGATTTCATTTTCGCTGACGCGTGTCCACACTGCCATGAGGTGCTAGAGCACAACCTCAGGAAGCCAACCTCGCCCCGTGTAGCGAACACAAAACCGAGCTCCTGGCCGGTTCGTGCTTTCCGAAGGTGCTTCTGTTTCTCGGAAAGTTGAGCCGACAGGAACAAGGGGCTGTTACCATGTCGTGGACAATCGTGTTTCTGTTTGTCGGGCTCTGGGTGTTGGGCCTGGTCAAAGGTTACTCCTTTGGAGGCTTAATCCACATTTTACTCGTGTATGCCGTGCTCATGGTAATCGCCAGGCTGATGGAGAAACGTCGATTCTCACGAAGCACTGAAAACAGTCAACCTGTTGTCGAGCGAAACTTGACCTCAAGAAACAGCTAAAGGAGTAACGGAACTATGGAACCGATATCAATCTTAGGCCGGATAATCCCTGCCATCGTGGTGTTGATTCTTCTGGTGGCAATCATCCTGCCCCAATCGATGCGCATTCTGCGGGAATACGAGCGGGGTGTTATCTTCCGCCTCGGCAAATTGCTCGACGCCAAAGGGCCGGGTTTGATCTTCCTCATCCCGATCGTGGATCGCATGGTCAAGATGGACCTGCGGGTGGTAACCATCGATGTCCCGAGCCAAGAGATCATGACCCGCGACAACGTGCCCGCCACGGTGGATGCGGTGGTCTATTTCAGGGTCGTGGATCCGACGGCTGGGGTGGTAAAGGTGGAGAACTTCTGGAAGGCGACTTCGCTCGTTGCGCAAACCACCCTGCGGAGCGTCCTGGGGCAGGCTCCATTGGACGACCTGCTCTCGCAACGTGAGGGGATCAACCAGAAGTTACAGGAGATTATTGACCACCAAACCGAGCCGTGGGGGATTAAGGTCACTGCTGTCGAGGTGAAGGACGTGGCGTTGCCCGACAGCATGAAGCGGGCGATGGCCAGACAAGCCGAAGCCGAACGCGAACGACGCGCGAAGATCGTCAACGCCGAGGGGGAATTTCAGGCTGCCGAGAAGATGGTGCAAGCGGCCGCCCTAATCAGCAAAGAACCCATCGCGCTCCAACTGCGTTTCCTGCAAACTATGCGCGAGATTGGGAACGAACACACCACCACCACCTTCCTGCCGGTGCCCATTGATTTGTTCACGCCGTTCCTTAAGGGCGCGGTCAAGGCCTAGCCGCGGGATCGGCTTTGGTGGTCACCTGACTCCAGAGACACGTAATTGCATGAAAGTCCTTTTACTATACCCGCCGACTCCGGACACATTCTGGAGCTTCAAGCATGTCCTGCCGTTCGTCTCGAAACGCGCTGCATTCCCGCCGCTTGGCCTGCTGACGCTGGCGGCGTTGTTGCCGGCCGATTGGAACCTCCGGCTCGTGGACCTCAACGTCGAGTCGTTGTCCGACGAGGACCTGCGGTGGGCTGATTATGTGATGCTCAGCGCCATGATCGTGCATAAGAGGGCGGTGGCGGACCTGGCGGACCGCTGCCAGCGGTTTGCTAAGCCCATCATTGCCGGAGGACCGCTCTTCTCCACTGGCGGGTCTGCCTTCCCCAACATCCCGCATTTCGTTTTAGGTGAAGCAGAAGGTATTATGCCGCAGCTCATTGAAGACCTGCGCGCCGGAACCTTGCGCACCACCTACGCCAAGCCGGAGCGGCCGGATATCACTCGCTTGCCGGTGCCGCGTTGGGATCTCATCGACCTTCGGCACTATGCTACCATGGCGGTGCAGTTCTCACGAGGCTGCCCGTTCGATTGCGAGTTCTGCGATATTCCCGCCCTGAATGGCCGCCTGCCTCGCGCCAAGACCCCAGGCCAACTGATTGCTGAACTTGAACAACTCCGGCTCCGCGGGTGGAAGGATATGGTCTTCGTCGTGGATGATAATTTCATCGGCAACAAAAAGCAGACGAAAGAGTTGCTGCGGGAACTCATAGAATGGCGCGTGCGAACGCGGGCGACGATGGGCTTCCTGACCGAGGCTTCGGTCAACCTGGCCGAGGACGCCGAACTGTGCGACCTCATGGTGCGGGCCGGCTTCAGGAAGGTCTTCGTGGGGATCGAAACACCCTCGGTACAAAGCCTGGAAGAATGCCGGAAACGGCAAAACTGCCACCGTGACCTCGCGGAGCCAGTCGAGACCCTGCAACGGGCGGGCCTGGAAGTGATGGGCGGGTTCATCGCCGGATTCGATCACGATGGAATCGACATCTTCAAACGGCAGTTCGAGTTCATCCAGCGCTCGGGCGTCGTCACGGCTATGGTGGGACTGTTGAACGCATTGCCGGAGACTCGCCTCTACCGCCGGCTCATGAAGGAGGGGAGGCTGGAATCAGACACAACCGGCAACAACACCGAGGCCAGGCTTAATTTCCGTCCAAAATTGAAACGGGAATTCCTTATCAATGGATACCGAGACCTTATGAAGCGGCTCTATGAGCCGCGCCACTATTACGAGCGCATTCGCACCTTCCTGGAGCGGCAACGGCCTCGCGGGCCACGCCTCCGGCTGTCGCGGTGGGATCCTCCAGGCGTTTGTGAAGTCGTTGTGGCTTCTTGGCGTGTGGCACCGCGGGCGGTTGGCCTACTGGCGGCTTTTTCTCAACGCGCTGCTCAGTGGCCCGCGTCAGTTCCCTAAAGCCATCGAACTGGCCATCGTGGGTTATCACTTTCGCCGCGTGGCAAGTGATTTGTGAGAAGCAAAACAAAACCGAGCTGCGTATGTTACGTTGGTTCGGATAGAAAAGAGACTTATGAAACAGGCATTCACCTTGCCGGAGAGCGCGGCGGCCCGCAAGCAGTTGGAGGAGTTGAGGGCCAGGCTGAAGTTCGACTGAGGAGACAGGCTTATGACAATTCATTCGATATCGACCAATGATGAACCAAAAGCCGCAGCTTCCAGATGGAAGGAAGTTGTGGCCAAGTACCAACAGCCTGCGTTGCGGCGAGGTCTCTGGCAACTTTTTAACACCGTGGTCCCTTACGGGGCGCTCTGGTACCTGATGTACCGAAGCCTTGGGGTATCTCGCTGGCTTACGGCGGCATTGGTGCTCCTGGCGGGAGGACTTTTGATCCGGGTGTTCATCATTTTTCACGACTGCGGGCATGGATCGTTTTTCACATCGAGGAAGGCGAATGACATCCTGGGCTTCATCACCGGCATTCTGAGCTTTACCCCGTATTACCATTGGCGCTGGGAACATGCCATCCACCACGCCAGCGCGGGGGACCTGGATCGTCGCGGCGCCGGTGATGTGTGGACCTTAACCGTGCAGGAGTATATCGAGGCTTCCCGGTGGAAACGGTTCGCCTATCGGTCGGCGCGCAATCCGATAATCTTGTTCGTGCTGGCGCCTGTGTTTCTATTCCTGATCAAGCAACGCTTCCCTTCGCCTAAGGCGGCCAGGCGAGAACGCAACTCGGTGTATTGGACAAACCTGGGTGTTTGCGCAATGGCGGCGGGGCTGAGTTGGCTGTTCGGCCTCAAAATCTACCTGCTGCTCCAGTTGGGCGTTTTGATGGTCGCTGGCTCCGCCGGCGTGTGGCTCTTTTATGTGCAGCATCAGTTTGAGGGCGTCTATTGGGAGCGTCGCGATCAGTGGGATTATTGCGCGGCAGCGTTGAAAGGCAGCTCGTTCTATAAGCTGCCCAAAGTGCTACAGTGGTTTTCGGGCAACATCGGATTCCATCACATTCATCATCTGAGCCCCCGCATCCCGAACTATAACCTGGAAAAGTGCCACCGGGCGGAACCGTTGTTTCAGACCGTAAGGCCGGTGACCCTGTTCGCCAGCTTCAAAGCAATGACGTTTCGGCTGTGGGATGAGCAACATCGCAAGTTGGTGGGCTACCGGGCGCTGGAGAACCGGTCGATCGAGACGTGCGGCGTCGCTTTGCGATATCTCAGAAACATTTTCCGCGCAATGTTTTGAAGTGCTCGAGACGGTCTGTT
Source organism: bacterium (assembly GCA_021784555.1). GTDB lineage: Bacteria > Verrucomicrobiota > Verrucomicrobiia > Limisphaerales > UBA8199 > JAJYHY01. The sequence continues at coordinate 8,755 of JAJYHY010000217.1, read as the reverse complement.
TTCATTCGCAACGCGGGCGTCCGCGAAAAGAACCGACCCGCAGGGCCCGCTGAGACCAGTGTCCGAGAAAGCCCACGGCGCCTCTTGAATTCAGGTTGGTGGCGGGTTTCCTTTACGCGCTGATTGACAGCAGAAAGAACAGCACTACTCTTTTGCGGGCCGGCTCTTCCTGGATAATTCCGCTACGGCCCCGATGATTTCCCGCAGTTGATAAGCATGGTTTCCGCTCTTGAAATAGTCGCCCTCAGCTTCTGAGCGAATCCCCATTTGCTTGATTCGAGCCAGCCGGTCAGCAACTTTCTGGATTTCCGCGTCGGTCGGCCATTCAATTAAGCTCTGTTCGCTACGCAACGCCAATCGAGCGGCAGTGCTATTGGCGATGGCAGCTTTGCTCTGCTGTCGCGGCATGCTGTTTAAGGTGTTTTTCATTGCTTGACTGGCTTCGAGGTCTCCCGCTTGCGTTAACCATTCTCAACCGCTCCAATCGCGTTAGTGGCTGAATGGCAGGTGCTGTGTGACACGGCCAACGTCAGTCAGACCGAGGAGAGATGCCTTACGCAGCGATCGTCGGCGGTTGGGCCCTTTGCCCAGGGGCGAATGCCGTCGGCCTGCGCCGCGGAATAGCACCTTGCCGTTAGCCGTTATCTTGGGGCGTTTCGCTACCGATTTCCTGGTTTTCGGTCCATTGAGGCGTCTCATACAGTTTCCTTGATTGGCTAGGTTTTTGTCCAGTGCTGAGGCCGACGGCGATTCTTTCCCTTCTGACGAACAGGTTCGATGATCTCGGGCATCTCGAAGCCCATTTTGTCCTCGCTGATTTCACGCAAGGCAATGTCGGCAGCGCTGAGATTGGCAATGTCCGCCACGAGTGGACTGCTCCTGCCTCCACCCCCGGAGTTTAGCTGGCGGACGCGTTGTGAAACGAGATTGACCAGGACGTTGGGGTTAAGGACTTTTCCCAGGGCTTCTTTGACAAGAATCGCATTCATAAGTTGTTTGCTCGGCCTGGATCACTATCCACACCCTCGGTACTCGCAGGTTCAATCGGGGCGGGTGAGGGAATAACTGCCTCGTGGTCAATGTCCGGGTACTTCTCGTTCAACTCGGCTGCCAAATGCTCAGCCTCCTCCTTCTCAAAGAGCTTCGTCCCGGTTCCGGTGCTTCCGCTGACAGTGGATCTCCAATGGATAGCGTGCGTTTTCATAAACCTTCTCTTGTGGATAAAACTGCTTGCTCGGCTCGACTGTTGCTTATTTCGTGGCTGTGGACATGCCGTTGTCTGTCGGAGGAGAGGCTGGGGCTATCCAGCCTCTCTCGCGGCCGAAAGGTCCTCTCGGAGGACCGGACAGGTTCAATAACCCATGCCGCCTTGCCCGCCATCGGCCGAACCGGGTTTTTCCTCGTCCGACATCTCGGTGATCAGGCATTCGGTTGTCGTTTGATAAATCCATCCGAGTCGTTAAAGCACAGGACATGCCATACGTTCGATCCTGGTGCCAATGCGTTGATGGCGAGTGGGTTCGCGCTGATCCGCCAGTTTCAGATGTCCCGTGAACGGGGCAACGCCCTTGCAATCTGCACGGATGCGGCCGCAAACATCATGCGTTTCGCCCACACGACCTGCTCCAGGCGGCCGTATCCAATCCGTCGAAGTTGTACCATGACCTATCGAGGTTGAATGAAGGCTCCCCTGCCGATTTGTTTCTCGGCAGCGGGCAATTCCTTGCGGCGCTCCATGTCTCTTGGTCGCGGAGGAGGCTTGCCAACACTGCGGCTAAACCCGCGATTGGAACCGCCCGCCTGAGTGCGACGAGGTGCGCGAGCAATATCTCGCATTCGTTGTATGTTTCGGCCAGACCGTTCACCATGTGCTGATAACCCGGCTAAAGCGTCGTGGGTTCATCGTTGGTTTGGGCTCCGAACCAATAAGAGTGTGGGAGTTGGGGCTTGCTTTCCTTGGGGTGCAGTCTAGGATGATTGGGCATTTCGAGACTCCAGCGCCTCTTTGCCTTTGCGAATCTTCGAGCGAGGATTTTCATCGTGGATTGGTAACCCGTCGGCGGCAGCTTTGATGACGAGCGAGGCGTTCCAGCGAATGGACGGTGTGGTGCGAGAGTGATTTTATGCCCTATATGCATGTGCCCAAGCGGAATCCGCGGCAGGAATACCGCTTGAAACAACGGGAGCGGGTTGAGGCCTCTCCGTCGATCGCAAAGAAGTTTCCACGATTGAAGGGGTTGAAGGTTACACTGGAGTTTTTCGACGCGGCCGGGAGCACCAAACAAGGAGAGGCCAAGTGCAAGCTGAATGTGGAACACGCGAAGTCGGCGCTCTGGTTTGCGTGTCCGGGTGTGGAGTGCATTTGCGGGGATTTCGATCTAAGCGAGGCGCTGTTCAGAGCGGTGGCCGCGCGGCACAAGATGGCGACAGGAGAAGTGCGGTGTCAGGGAACGCGCAAGCGGGGGAACCGGGGGCCGGTGCCGTGCGGGACACTGCTCCGCTACAAGTTCAATTTGAATTATGAGTGAAATAAAGGTGAGAAAAGGCGAACCGGTCGAGCGAGCGCTCCGCCGCCTCAAAAGCAAGTTGAACCGGGAGCAGACGCTGCAAACAGCCCGTGCGCATCGGCGGTTTGAGAAGCCGAGCGTCAAGCGGCGGCGCAAGCAGAAGGCGGCGCGGTTCGCATCGATGCTGAAACTGCGGCACGCGGAGGATTGAGTGGTGGAGACGCCTTGCGCCAGGCTGGCAGCATGCGAAGGTGGGGGCGGAGCGATAACCCAATCCTGTGGGCGGGTGAGCGAAGGGAGAATTCAGTTCAACCTGGTGATGGGGCCGCCGGTTGGGCAAGGGGTGTGGGAACGCGGACGGGCTCGCTCAGTCCCAATTCAAGCATGCGGGCCGGCAACTCCGGTTTCCGATTGAGTTTGCGGCGGCGGAAGGGACTGCTCAAGAGCCTGAGGATGTCAGAGACCTTCATGTGCCGGGCAAGGGTGCGGAGCAGCTTCCAGGTCTGCCAGGGCCGAAGCAAGAGGCGATGCGCGAACAGCAGGGCATAGCCCTTTTGCCGGGCGCGGTTGACGGTTTCGCTGGGCAGGACGGTGGGGTCGATGTCGGAACATTTGAACCATTTGTCCCAATCCCGTTCGTCGTCGAGAATACCCCGTTCGAGGTATTCCTGCCAGAGAGGGGTTCCGCGATAGACACAGAGCCGATTGAAGCCGAAGGTATCCAGCTTCAGGCGCGCGGCAAAACGAAAGCTCTGCAGGATGTCAGCTTCCGTTTCTCCCGGAGAGCCGACCAGGAAGAAGCCGTGGGCGCGTTCGATGCCGCTACGTTTGGCTTCGCTGACAGCGTGTTCGATCTGGGCCAGGGTTTGGCGCTTGTCGAGCCGATCGAGGACTTTCTGCGTCCCGGATTCGACCCCGAAGGCGAGGAAACTGCAATTGGCCTGGCTCATGGCCGGGAATTGATCCACGGCGACCGAGTCCACCCGGCCCTCGCAACCCCATTTAAACTGGATCTTCCGCTCAATCATGCCCTGGCAGATGGCCCTGATGCGGTCGCGTTTGAGCAGGAAATGGTCATCGGTGAGGTAGATGGAGCGATAGCCCATGTCGCTGAGTTGCTGCATCTCGCCCAGCACATGTTCCGACGAACGGAAGCGCCATTTGCCGTTGGTTAACGCCGGGATATCGCAATAAATGCAGGTGTAAGGGCAGCCGCGGGAGGTTTGCATGGTGCAGAATTTCTCCAGCGACAGCACGGCCGGTACATCCAGAGGCAAGGACTCGATGTAGTCGATGGGCAACGTGGTCCGGTCCGGATAAGGGAACTGGTCGAGGTCGCGAATGATCGGGCGGCAGGCATTCCGCACAATTTCGCTGCCCTTGCGCCAGACCAGGCCCGGCACGGACGCCGGTTGGTCCAGGTGAGCCAAATAGTCGGGCAGCAGTTCCTCGCCTTCCCCGATGCCCAGAGCGTCAATGTACGGGCAGTCCTTGAGGACCCGTTCCTGGTTCATGGTGGCGAAGACGCCGCCGACGATGATGGGCACCCCCGGCAACTCGGCCTTAAGGGCGCGGGCCATGCTCTTGGCGCCCGGGTAAGTGGTCGTGGACAGGAAGGAGAGGGCGACCGCTTCGGGGCGGTCTTCTCGTGCGGCTTGGGCGACGTCGGCCTGCCTCATTTGCGGATGGCAGGTGTCGAACATCCGGACCTGATGGCCGTGGCGGCGGAGGACGGGCGCCAGGGTCTCAATACCCAGGGGAGGGAACCCCATTACTTTGATGCGGGCATCACCCTGCTTCGAGCCGCCCAGGTCTTCCGGGAGCAGCCGATAGAAGTTCTCATCGTTGACGTAAACCAGGAATACTTTCATAGCTGGCGGGATCTCGGGGTTGGCGCGCTAAACTGGCACAGAGGTTCCTGCGGCGGTGAGGACGGAAGTGCCTGAAGGGAAGGTTTGCTACCAAACCCGCCTCGGACTCGTCCGGTCGTTATGGTGTTGTTTTTCAATATTCTGCGGCGCTGGCTGCGCACGGAACCACGTCTGCTTCAACAGGCAAACTATACAGGCCAAAGGCCTCGGAGGCAACACCAAGCTTCAAAATACATAATGTATAACATTAGTGAGACGAACATCGACTTTGCGTCATCTCAGGCGCCAGACGATGCGGGCTTTGTCCGGATCGTGGTGGGACATCTCCATTTTGACTCGGTCGCCAGCGGTGAGCCGCACCCAGCGCTTGTGCATTTTGCCGGAGATGGCGGCCAGGACGATGTGTTTGTTGTCCAGTTCGACGCGGAACATGGCCCCGTGCAGGACGCTGCGAATGATGCCTTCGACTTCGACGGGCGTTTCTCTCATGGGCGAGTTCTTTACCGACCAGTTCCAGTGGTTGCTGGCACCTCCCAGACCAGGCGAAGAGGGCGTGCCAGAGGGTGGAAGAAAACGGGATGAGGTTCCTCGGTCCTCCGGTTATCTCGTGTTCCGAGTTATTCCGGGGCTAGCGAGGGTCCCGTCGATCGCCACCCCGGACCCCCACGATGACCGCCGCCGCTGTAACCGCGGCCACCGCCGCCACCGGAGCGTTCCTCACGAGGGCGCGCAACATTGACGTTGAGGGCGCCTCGACGAGCGCGCGGTGGCGATGCGGAGCGGGCGTGGTCGAGGAGAGAAGGGGCCGACCAGCGGCCCGTGGAGTCGGGTAAGGGAATGGCATTGCTGCCACTCCCTCCCCTCAGAACCGGACAGAATACTTTCGCATCATCCGGCTCAAGCGATTGCAAAGCCCTGCGTGAGCAGAGCCGGTTTTCACGACGGTTTTATCCCGGCTCCCCACTGATGTATGCCGAACCGTTTGAAGAATGCACGGTCTTCAAAATACCGACGCCAGCAAGTACAATGCTTGCTTGGCGCGGTCTTTCATCGTCGGAATACCGAGCGGACGCGGCTTGCCGTTGGCTTTCGGGATGTGAACGCGGCGTAGTGGTTGCGGTTGATACCCGCGTCGTCGTAACGACCCAATGGAATGGCTTTGTGTTTGGCTCCCGGGGTCTTCCAGATTGTTCCGTCCACCCCGGGGGTTCTCTTGCCTTGATTTTCCGTCACTCGTTTCACGGCCAAGGCTTTGCCGGAAAACGAGTGGGTCAGCAGCCGTTGCAAGGCTTTCACCTTGCCCCAGCGGCCTTCCCGTGTTGCCTTGACGATACGCGCTTGCAGCCTTCTGACGCTTCGCTCACGTCGAGTCCAGTCAATCTGTTCCCAGGTTGTGGCGGCGCCGGAGGATGCACACGCAGGTTGCTCCGCGTTCATTTGGGATTTCCTCCTGTGAAGGTTCTGCGAGTTCTCTCGTCACGAATGACCCGCTGGAAGTCAGCCCGCTTGCGCGGCAAGGTGATGTTGCAACCTCTATCCAGCCGATTACCGGATGGCGTTGGCTTTTTCCAGCATGCTCTGCCCGCCAACTCCTCAGCGTGCTTTGCAGCCGCGCCTGCCTCGGTGAGGCGAGTTGTCGGGTTTACCGTGTTCCGCTCAAGTAACATGGAGGAGTTAGCCCCTGTCTTTTCACCGGCAGTTCTGAGTATCCGTGTGCCCCCACTTCGCAAGGAGGCAACCAACTGCTTTGCCTTTTGGCGCAAGCCTGTCAGCGTCTTTGGCTCGTTGCGTTTCACGATGTTTTCAACAGTTCACTTGTGTTGGACCTGTCCTTCAGCCTGGCTCTCCGACCAGCCTTGACGCTGGCAGTCGGGAGACTTCCTCACGGTTGCCTCCTCGCCCAATCGGGCGGAGTAGCGTTGTCACGGCAGCTTCCCACACAACCGTTGCCAGTCGTGCAGGTGCCGCTAGGCTCCTGCGGACGGAACCGCAGGTTCGGCTTATGGTATTATCCATATCGAACGATTACTTGAGCGACTTTCACGTCGCACGCAGAGGCAAACGGCGTGTTGGTCGCGGCGGGCGTGAACCTCGGCGGGATTTCAGGATACGCCAGTCGAGCGAGCTTACCTGCCTGCGCCCGAGATCGGTTGAAGGACAAGACGTATTCTGCGCCTCGTATGTTGTCATGGTCTGGGCGCCGCTGCTCCGCGTTGGCTCTGTCATCAATTGGACACTTGCAGATGACGTTCCTCCGAATAAATGACCGCTTGGCCGCCGATTAGGAGACAGGGTTCTCCAGCTGCATCGCGGAGCTTGAGGATCTTTGAAAACTGCCGGAGGGAGAAGCCCGCAGGCTAAGATTGTCGGGCGATGGGACGAGCCACCTGCTTCCAATTGGTGATGCGCCACTTGGTTTCAACGCCCACCAAAGAAGCCCGACGTTGAATCGCTGCGGCGGCTTGCGGACTGCGGCCAGCCCGGCGAAGCGCCGCCATCCGACGGCGTGCCTCCTGGCACTTCACTTCACTGAAAGACAACCGTTTCACCAGAAGCATGGATCCCTTATCGGAGGTGCGGAGGCAACTGTCAGGACCGCCGCCAGCGTTGCGGTTCCAACGTATCCTCAAGCGGATCACCGGGCGTCTATGTGGCGAACCCATCACGCTGATCTCCATGCCTCGGAGGGAATTCCCGGCCGATGATGGGCGGCGGCACGGGAAACTGCTCCGCCGGCTGCCCTAACATCGCAATGATCATGGGCAGGCCGCCCGGCTCAGGGTGGCGGCGCTTGCGGCGCAAGCCGTCGCTCAGAATCCAGCCAATCAGCGGAACCGAGGCGTACACCCGCAGCATGTAGAGATAATCGCCATACTCCCGGATCAAGCGACTCGGGAATTGATAGAAATGCTGGTCGAATTGAGGTACAGACATAACTTTTGGCTCATACAGATGAGCCGGCAAGTTCATGATGGACGACCTGATGACCATCGCACTGACGGTCGCCAAGGTTCCCAAACATCAGGCGCTCAGCCATCGCCTTGCGGTGCTCGTTGGCAAGATGGCCATAGACCTTGCCGATCAGGACTCCGCCGTCCTTATGGCCTACCCAGGCGGCAATCGTCATAAAGTCAATGCCGCTCATTACGCACATGGATATGAAGTGATGGCGGCAATCGTGAAAGCCAAAGCTCGGCATGCCGGCGCGGGCTCGGACCATCTTCAATGACTCCTGGAATGATTTGGCCGGAATATCCTTGTTTCCGCGCTGAGGCGACGGGAAGAGCCACTGACTGATACCGCGAAAGCGGTCCATCATATCAAGCAGATGCGCTTGCAGTTCGAGGTTGAAATCGACTGTGCGCTGCTCCCGGTTCTTCAAGTCCTCGATTCCCCGGCGCGTGATTTGTCGGCGCAAGTGCAATTGACCATTTTCGAAATCCACATCAGCCCATTCCAGCCCAAGGGCCTCGTTACGGCGCGCTCCGGAAAATGCCATCAGCCGCACATAGTCCACGAACTCTTGGGCGTTCTCAGTGACGGGGACTTGGTCGGCGTCCTTGCGCTCCTTTGTTCCAAAAGCCGCTTTGCACAGTCTCCCTAACTCAATCCACCGCCCAAGGATGGTCCGTTTCTTTTCAATAGTGCCGGCCTTCTTGGCACCCTGCCCGCTCGCGATGAACTCCAGGTATCGGTCTGCCTACTCGCTGAATCGTGGAGTACGTTCCAGAACCGGCAGGGTATCGTCCGCGCGTTGGGTTTTGAGCCGGTTCAATTGCGCAATGGCCTGCGCAACGGTCTGCACCGGGGGAGCGCTCCTTTGTGGTTAAGGGAACCCGTCGGGTTCTCTTGATTCCCGTGACGGCGTTCTCGACGGTGAGTTGCGCATAGTATCGGCCATTGCGCTCCCAAAGGCCACGGATCGGGTGCTTGCGTCCATCACAGACCTTTGCAAAGCTTGGGGTATGCGACTGACGCTTTGTGCTACTTGCCGGAGTGCTCGTCGCCGTGCTTGGCACGGTGGCCGTTGTGCTACTTCTTCCGGTGTCGTCTCGTTTCACGCCACTAAAGCAGCACAGAAAGCAGCACAGAGTCAATTTCTAGGCATGTCTAACGTCGTAAGTGCTTGTAAATCAATGGTTGCCGGTGTGGCGAAATGGCAGACGCACAGGACTTAAAATCCTGGGGCCTTCAAAAGCCGTGTGGGTTCGAGTCCCACCACCGGCACCATGCGCAAGTGACTCATTACGAAGTTATTACGAATCGTAACATGGCTAGTGCCAGCAAAAGTGCCAGCAACTTCCGAACTCGGAGGAACTCAACTGAAACTCCGAAACTACTCCGGCACGGCTTGTTGAAACGCAATCGGCAGTGCGT
>JAJYHY010000628.1 GCA_021784555.1 bacterium | reverse complement strand
TCCGATCTGGAACTCTCGGCGGTCTCGGGTGATCCAATTTGGCCCGGAATATCGCCAGGCGACATTTTGGTCTAAAATGGGCTCGATCAGGACACGTTGTCCCTGCGGGATCCCCGGCGCTTAGCCGGAAAGCAGGCTCTGCGGCGGGACCCCGCACCTTATGGCCCCATCCCCTTTCACCAGGAATCGCCGATGCAGTCCCTACTGGTTCGCCTCGCTTTGTGGTATGCCATCCTCGCCGCCATTCCCGCTATGGCCGCCTGGCAGGAGTTGCCGCCCCTGCGCAAGGTGGTGGATAACTACATCGCAGCCAGGACCGCCGAATTGCCCGGGAAAACGGAAGTGGCTGTCGGCGCAATCGATCAGCGCCTGCGGCTCCGCCGGTGCGAAAACCTGGAGGCTTTCCTCCCGCCCGGAACGCGGCTTTGGGGAAACAGCACCGTGGGGATCCGTTGCATTGGCCCGTCCCCATGGTCTATCTATGTCCCGGTCAGCGTCAAGGTGATCGCCCCGGTAGTGGTCAGCACAAGGCCGCTGGCGCAGGGCCGGGTATTGACTCGGGACGATTTCGCGCTACAGAATCAGGATATTACACGACTGCCGGCAGGGATTATCTCCGACCCCGCGCAGGCGCTGGGAAAAACCATCACCAGCAGCATACCGTCCGGCTATCCCCTTCTCATCGAAATGCTGCGCGCCCAGACGGTTATCCTGCGGGGTCAGACCGTGAAGGTGATCACCCGTGGCCCCGGCTTCAAGGTGAGCACCGAGGGCAAAGCACTCGCCAATGCCAGCGCCGGCCAGGTGGTTCCCGTGCGCACTCAGTCCGGCCAAGTGATCAACGGCATCGCGAAACCGGAAGGCGTGGTTGAGATCGCCTTCTGACCCACGGCTACCGGGGATAAAGCCGCCCGAAATCTCGGCCAGCCTATGGCGCCAAGGCATCGGGATCCGCTGGCGGGCAGCCGTAGGGTTTTTGAGCGTCCGTTGAGATACTTTTATTTGCCGGGCAAACCGAAGCGATGGCTAAAGTTTTTTTGTTCCTTGACGATAAGCTGCTATAAGAAAAATCGGACGGCCTGTTGAGGAACGCTCCTTTGTCGCTCCCTGAACAACCGGGTTTTCCCATGCTAGCGAGGTAACCCCTTGAAAATAGACAATTCAATTAAGACAACGCCCGGGAAAAGCGCCGCCGACGGGCCGAAGCCCCAAAGTCCCGCCAGGGGCGTACAACCCGCACCCCAGCCGCAGGCCCGCGACAATGTTCAGATCACTTCGCTTTCTTCCCAACTCCAGGCACTGGAAAGCGGGCTGTCCGATGTGAGCGTCGTGGATACGGCTCGGGTCGACGCGATTAAGCAGGCAATCAGCGAAGGACGGTTCAAGATCAATTCGGAGGCGGTCGCCGACCGCTTGCTGAACACGGTCAAGGAATTGGTCCTTAACCAAAAAGGCTGATCCTTTGAACAGTTTCGGAACCACGAGCGGCAGCGCCGGCCTTTTCAGCGATCTGAAGGCGGAATGCCAAAGCTTCGAGGAATTCCACGAAATCCTGCAGGCCGAGGAAAAAGCGCTCACTTCCGGAGAGATTGACAAACTGGTGGAACTGGCGCGACGCAAATCGGAAAAGGTCGTGGTGCTGAGCGGCCTGGCGGAAAAACGCAATCGCTTCCTGATAGCTCAATCTCTAACCCCCGACCAGCAGGGAATGGCACGCTGGCTCGAACTCAATGTCGCCGAGCAGGAAGGAAATATCGGCAAGGCGTGGCGCCGCCTGGTCGATGTTGCCCAACGCGCGCGGCGACTCAACGAAACAAACGGGGCGATGATTGAAGCGAAGCTGCGCTACAATCAGCAGGCCCTCGCGGTGTTCCAGTCAGCCGCGACACAGCTCAGTTTATACGGCCCCGATGGCAAGACCCACAGCCCGGGCAGCATTCGACCCCTCGGAAAGGTTTGAGGGCTCGGCCCGCCGTAATCAGCGCTTCCCGGTCGAGGCTTCTTTGACTGCCACTCCCCGCGTCTCCTCCGGCACCGCCGTATTCCGGTCTTTTTGACCTAACTTCGGAACGTCCTCCGTAAGCGGGGGTTCCGGAGTCCAACCTTGGCCTTCCGCAAGAATCATCACCGTGACCCTGCGGTTTCTGGCGCGTCCCTCCGCCGTTTCATTCGAGGCTACCGGGCGGTTGTCGGCATAGCCGATCACCTCCAAACGGCTGCCCTTTACGCCGTTCTGGGTAAACAGACGCACCACGCTGCTCGCGCGGGCAGAGGACAACTCCCAGTTGGAGGGGTATTGGGCGGTGCTGATCGGCTCATTATCGCTGTGTCCCTCCACCTGGACATCGTTGTCAATGCCCGCCAGCACCTGGCCTACGGCGGTCAACGCCTTGATGGAACTTTTTTCCAGCACGGCTTCCCCAGAGGCGAACAATACGCTGGCATTGATTTCGACCGCTACGCCGCGGCTGCTTTGCGTGACCCTGACCTGCCCCTCCTTCACCAATGGCTCCAGCACCCTGAGGATGTCTTTCGCCACAATCTTCATTTTCTTTTCTTGCGCCTTACGCTTCGCCTCCAGGATGGGGTCGTCTCTCTTCAGCACTATGATTTGCTTGATGACGGACTGTCCCATCTGTGAACCGGAGGTACCGTTTTGCATCGCAGATGGAACCGGGACCGAGGATTTCGGTTGATTCTGGAAGGCGTTGATCAACGCATCGCTCAAGACTCGATACTTCCCTTCGTTGACTTGGGAAATGGAGTACATCACCACGAAGAAAGCGAACAGCAAGGTGATGAAATCGGCGTAAGAAACCAGCCAGCGCTCGTGGTTTTCGTGATCTTCGTGCTTGTGTTTCCGTGCCATATGAGCTGATCTGGTTTGGTGGAAACCTCGTGCATGACT
>JAJYHY010000216.1 GCA_021784555.1 bacterium | reverse complement strand
GCGCCGGATGGCGGCCGAATCGGTGGTGTTGCTGGCCCAGGACACCACCGCCTTGAGCTACAACACCCTGCTGCGGACCACGGGCCTGGGCCCCGTAGGCGAGGAGAGCAATCCGGGCCGGGGCCTCTGGCTGCACTCGATGCACGCCTTTCGTCTGGACGGCATCGCGCTGGGATGCGGTTGGGCGAGGCTGTGGGCGCGCCCGCCCGAGTCGGACACTGGGCGGCGCAACGAGCAATCCATTGACCATATGATCGTCGCCTGGCGGGCCCTGATGCTTTGTCGGTTGGGGCGTCAGCACCCGGACTTGCCCGCCACACTCTATTATGACGAGCAGGAGCTGGCAGTGCTGGAGGTGTATAAAGGAAAACTTCCCCAACACGCCCGCGTTGAGAGGCCCGCCGCCCCGGTGCCGCCTCAGCCCCCCTCAGGAGTCTGTTCAGAAGAAATCCTCCCGCCCGCCTGCCCAGGAGAAATCAGAGCCGGGCCTGGGGTCTCCCGGCAGTGGGCCCAGGGCTGGCTCGCCCGCCACGGCGTCCACACTGACGCTTTCATGCTCAGCGCAGGAACATTGGCGCCAGGTAATAGGGTTGCCCGGCCTGAAGCTTGGGGAGGTCGAAGCCCCAGTCGATCTTGATCGGCTTCGCTTCCGCCTTGCCGAACAGGTGGAACAGGTCGGTCAGGCCATACCGCTGCTGGTACTCGATGAGATTCGCGTTGGGAATACCGGCGATGGTCTTGGCGCGGCGCACGGCGTCGTGGAAGTCGCCCAATTCATCCACGAAACCGAGCTTGTAAGCGTCCTGACCCGAGAGCACCCGCCCGTCGGCGTACTTTGTCCAGTCGGCGGCCAGGGCCTGGCCTTTGCCTTTGTTCTCCTGGTTGGCCAGGCGCCTGCCTTCCCCAACCACCTCTTTGAACCTGGCGAAGGTTTGTTGGATGAGCGAGTTGAGCATCTCCTTCTCCTCCGGGGAAACCTGGCTCGGTTCACGTTCCCCGCTGAGCATGTCTTTGAATTTGCCGCTCTTGTACACCTCCGGCTCCAGGCCGAGCTTGTCCATCAGGCCCCGGTAGTTCCAAGTGTGGATGATGACGCCAATGCTGCCGGTCAGAGTCAGCGGATTCGCCACGATCCAGCGGCAGGGCGTCGAAACGTAATATCCGCCCGATGCCGCAAGGTCGCCCATCGAGGCAATCACCGGTTTTCCGGACGTTTTCTGAAACTTCGCCAGCGCGCGGTAAATGTCGTCTGAGGCCAGCACTTCGCCACCCGGCGAATCGACCTTGAGGATAACCGCCTTGACGTTGTCATCCTGCGCGGCGCACCTCAATTGGGCCTGAATAACCTCCACCATGCTGAACCCGCCTTGGTCCAGGACGCGCGAGGTGATAAGGCCATCGACGTCGATAATCGCAATCTTGTTGACTGAGTTGTTGTCATCGACCAGCACCTCGTCAATCCTCGGCCCGACCGAATGCGAGTAGCGCCCGCTTCCTCCCAGGAAGAGATCGTTGGCGAAATCGCTCAGATTGAAGAACACGCTTATCCCCAGGCACACAAATAACACGATGGCGGTTACCATCCAGCCCCGCCCTCGGCGTCTTGGCGCCGGCCCCCGAGGCGGCTCAACAAACGGTGGCGGCGCTCTCAGGGGAGGCGGTGGGGCACTGGAACCTGGCGGCGCTGGCGGCGGTGGGGGCGTCGATTCGTGCTCTTCCATATCCGCGTAAATTAGCCCGGTCCACCTGACCCGGCAAGCGGAATAGCCCTACTCGCTTTTCGCCCAGCAGCGTCCTAATTTCGCGGACGCAGATCAGCAATCGCCTCAAACTCCGTCAGGATACCCAGGCGCCTTCAGGAATATCGGTTAAGCTGCGTCCCAGCGAAAACGCGCCTTCAGTTCCTTGAGCATAGCGAAAGTATCGACGTAAGACACGCCGAACTGCTTGCAGACATTGGGCAACGGAACACGCTTCTTCGCATCGGCATTGAATTCCTCGTGAGTGACCACGATCTGATCTGGGTTTGTCTTTGCGTAAGCGACCAACCAGCCATCCGCCACCTGGGCAAATTCGGTTTTAGCCTCCGCTCGGAACTGCGCCTGCGCTTGAACCCATTGAATCGCCGCCGCGAAATTGGCCGTCACTACCGGAACAGCGGGCAGCCAGAAATTGGAATGGTTCGTCCGCGTGCTGCGCCGCCGGCCACAGTTCTTTCAACTCCCTGGCGGGAACCAGGAACTCCGCCGCGACCGCATTGCACCACTGCTCGATCCGGTGCGGCGTTGGCTGCAGCGCTTCGAAGTTGGAAACTCCTTCCTGCCCAACCCACAGGTGCGCCAATTCGTGCGCGAGCGTGGACATTTGGGCCTTAAAGTCCGAGCCGTTGATGAACACCAGCGGCGCGTACGCATCGCACAGCACAAATCCTCGAAATTCGTCGGGACTCAATTTGCGGTACGCATTGTTCCCCACGATTCCATCGACCACGATTAGGATGCCCACCGCCTCGACCTTGTGGCGCAGATGCATCAAAGCCTCTGTCCACGTCCTTTCCTCATTCGCCCAACCCTCGGTGCAACCCAAAACCTTGCGAATTTCCCCGGCTATTCTTTCAGGCTTGTCCTTGGGGGTCGCACTACCGACGAATACCGTTGGAGGTTCGCCTTCTTCGATAAGAAATTCCCGCATCCATGCCTGTCGGCGCTGCATTATTTGAACCGTGTCCAGCAAGTCCGGGCTCGGCCTCTTTACCGGCGCATCGCCAACGGTGCGAAAATCCGGAATCGGCAATTTATCTTCGAGCGGCTCAGCCAGGTAAAGGAAGCCCTCAGGCGTTCGCGTCACTTGCGCTAGTCGCCTCGCTTGGGTGAGAGTGAGTTTCCCCGTCCGCTCCCAGCCTTCGACAACCTCGGCCGTAACAGCGCCTCCAATCTTCTTAGCCAACTCAGCCACGTGCAGACCCGCTCGTTCGCGAGCCCAGCGCAGGACTCTTGGTCTCAGGTCCACATTCATCTTTAGCAAACCATACCCATTCCCGGAGGGGAATGCCAGATCCATTCGAGGTAGTCAGCCCGCCGCCACTTACAGGGCAAGCGCCTGACAGCCCGCTGCTTGCTTTTCACCCTGCGGCCTCCTAACATCGCGCATGCAAATGAACAAGCGCAGGTTTCTAGGCGGGACAGCTTTTCTGGGCGTGGCCGGTTTGGCCGGCGCCATTCCTCTCCGGGCGGCCGAGCAGAGCGGGGCTCGCGGCGATTCGGTCTATAACGTCCACGATTTCGGCGCGAAAGGCGACGGCAAGACACCCGATTCGGACGCTATCCAGAAGGCGCTGGATGCGGCCGGGGCCATCAGCGGGACGGTGTATTTCCCGGCCGGCCGCTATCCCTGCCACGACTTGAAGCTTCATGCGCACACGACAGTCCTTGCGGAACCGCAATGGGGCTATCGCGGAGTGGCAGGAGCCACCCTGGCGCTCGATTCGGACCAAGCCGATTGCCTGCTCAACATCACCGGCGCCTTCGGCGTGCATCTCCGCGGACTCTGCCTCCAGGGCCGGCGGGCGGAAAAAGCCATCGACGGTGTCTTGCTGAACCACGCTCACGGGTATAGTCGGCAAGAGGACACGGTCGTGATCGATGATTGCAAGATCGAAGGCTTCTCCGGACACGGCGTGCATCTGCTGCGGATCTGGGTCTTCATCCTGCGCCGCAATCTCATGCAGGGCAACCGGGGGTGCGGCGTCCAGATCACCGGCTGGGACGGCTTCGTGATGGACAATCAGTTCTCCGGCAACGGCAGCCACGGTTTTAATTGCGAGTTGGTCGGCGCGACGGTCATGTTCACTGCCAACCGGGTGGAATGGAACCGAGGCTACGGGCTGCGCCTCTTTTCCGGAGACGCATGGAACGTCACCGGGAACTGCTTCGACCGGAATTGGGGCGCCGGCCTTTGCGCCCTGAAAATGCGCACCACGACCGTAACCGGCAACGTTTTCCGGCGGTGCGGCAAGGACAGCAGCCAACTGCCCGAAGGGGAGCGTTCGTGCCAGGTGCGGTTGGAGGAGTGCAGCGGATTGAGCGTCGTTTCCAACGTCTGCGCCGCGGGCCGTGATGACGGAGGCCGGGGAACCTACACCCCACAATTTGGCTTCCTGCTTCGCAAGCTGAGCCACTCGGTCATTTCCTCCAACGCCCTCTTCCAAGGCTATCTGAAGGACATGGCCGCCGACCTCGGCGAACACGGCCCGGAATACGTATTTACCAACAACGTCGGCTGCCCGATGAAAGAGGGGTCATCATGAAACCCCGATGCCATCGGAATGAATAACGAAACAAAAGCGCATTGCTGCGGCGCGGCCCCATCGACCGCCCTGCGCCTGGCGAAGTACTCAGTCGGGGTCGGTGACCGCTTTGGGCTGGAAGCGGAGGCGCAGTTACGAGCCTGCCTGCTGCTGGGCGAGCAAGGGGCCGAAGTGATTCCGGTCTGGAATAAATCCAACCGGGAACACATGCTTGTCGGCTCTGAGCCTGCGGGTGTTCTGGCGGCGGCGGTGGCCGCCGTTGCGAAACTGGGCTGGCGCAAACCCTGGCACGTGGATGCCGACCACATCCGTCTGGACACCGTGGACCGCTTCATTCCGCATTCGGACTTTTACACCATCGATGTCGCGGATTCGATCGGAAGGACCGCTTCGGCGGAGGCCGTCGAGGCGTTTGCGGAACGGCACGCGGAGCTCAGTTCCAGTCTGTCCATTCCCGGCATTGACGGCGCCTTGAGCATCACGTGCGCTGAGGTGGCACGGATCGCGGGAAAATACCTCGCCGCCGCTCGAGAGGCCGGCTTGATCTACCGGCACATCGCCCAGGCCAGGGGTGAAGCCACGTTCATTGCTGAGATTTCGATGGACGAGACCGACAAAGCCCAAACCCCGGTGGAATTGCTGATCATCCTTGCCTCGCTGGCCGACGAAGGGGTCCCGGTCCAGACCATCGCGCCCAAATTTACCGGCCGCTTCAATAAGGGCGTGGATTACGCGGGCGATCTGGAGCGATTCGGAAAGCAGTTCAACGATGACCTCGCCGTGATCCGCTTCGCCGTCAGCCGGTATCGTCTGCCCGACAACCTCAAGCTCAGCATCCATTCAGGCAGCGACAAGTTCTCGCTCTATCCGGTTATGGCCGGAGCCCTGCGCAGGCACAACGCCGGCCTGCATCTCAAGACCGCCGGCACCACCTGGCTGGAGGAGGTCATCGGTCTGGCCGAATCGGGAGGGGCCGCCCTGGACTTGGCGAAGGGGATCTACGTTGAGGCTCTTCCGCAAATCAACGAATTGTGCGCGCCGTACGCCACGGTCATCGACATCGACCCCGAGCAACTCCCGAGTGCCCAAACCGTCCTGGGGTGGGGTCCGGAGCAGTTCGCGGGCGCGCTGCGTCACGATCCTTCCCGCAAGGAGTTCAACCCGCACTTCCGGCAACTCCTGCACGTGGCCTACAAGCTCGCGGCTCAAAGAGCGGCACGTTACCAAGCGCAGGTGCGCCTTTGCCGGTCCAACATCGCCCGGAACGTCACGCACAATCTCTTGGCACGTCATCTCCAGCCGCTGTTCCTTCCTCCAGCTTGACTTCGTTGGTTAGCCTCCAGGAGGTCAGAGCAGCGTCGATGCCGTTGTTGGGGAGGCCCATACTTGCCCCAGGGCCTTTTAGGCGCTATGGTGAAGGCCATGAAGCGAATTCCGGTCCGGCCAGGGTGATGGAGCGAAAGTTGTGAAGGCGCTTGCCCTTATCTTGAAGAAAGGCGTGACGTTTGTCGCCGCTCGCCTGCGACGGTGGTCTCCCGGCCCCGTCTCTGGTTCTCTGGCCAGCATATTTCGCACACGGCATCAAGGCGTCGGGCCAGGCGCAAGCCGCGCGACCGGCCGCATACTTCTCCTTGTGCTGCTTGTGGCGGCCGGCGGGGCGCTTGCCCAGCGCCGCGGGTGGTGGAGGTGGGGCGGGGGTGAAGGCTGGCGTCCAGAATACGAGACCTGCAAGACCGCCCGAGAAGCGCCCGAACACAGCACTGGCACGCCGACGTGGACCAACACCCCTGGATTCGGGCACGATGTCTTCACCTTTGTCCGGGTCCGGCGGGACCGGGGCACGGATTGCTCGCCCACGGCGGGTTACTGGTGGACCGATTTTCCCGATAGCGACCTCAATCTTTCATTCCGTCTCCAACAGGTTACGTCACTGAAAACCAGTCCTGATGGCCGAGTCATTCGCCTGACCGACCCGGCCCTCTTCAATTATCCCTGGATTTATACCGTGGAACCGGGTGGCCTCTCGCTTCGCGATGATGAGGTCCCCATCCTCCGCAAATACCTGCTCAATGGCGGCGTATTGATGCTGGACGATTTCTGGGGCAAGTGGCAATGGGATTACATGCAGCGGCAGATGGAGCGGGTGCTGCCAGGGCGCAAATTCGTCGATATTCCCATGGACAGCCCTCTGTTTCACTGTGTCTTCGACCTCAAAGGCCCCCTCAACAAGCTCCAGACACCCAATATCGGCCAAGGCATCCGCAGCCAGTATGACGGCGTGACCTGGGAACGGCATCCGCGCGAGGGCCAGGGCCGGTGGGACCGCGGCGGCTGGGAAGAATGCATTAACATGCATGTCCGCGCCATCTATGATGACAAGGGGCGAATCATGGTCATCGCCACCCATAACTGCGACAACGGCGACGGCTGGGAACGCGAAGGAGAAAGCGATTACTTCTTCCATCAATTCTCCGAAAAGCGCGCCTATCCCCTGGCCATCAACATCATCTTCTACCTGATGACGCATTAGCGACGAAGCTTGGATTGAGCAATCTGACAATCCAAGAATTGAGCCGGCCACCTTGACAATCGCCCACGCGCCGCAAGGATGACGCTCGCCTGGGATTTGCAATTTACAACTACAGCCCAGCTACCTCAGAATTGACTCAATGAAATTCATTAACGCGGATTTTCTGCTGCAAAACCGCACCGCCCGGCGTCTCTATCACCAATATGCCGAGGCGGAGCCGATTCTGGACTTCCACTGTCATCTTTCGCCCAAGGACATCGCGGAGAACCGTCAGTTTAAGAATCTCTTTGAAATCTGGCTCGAAGGCGACCACTACAAATGGCGCGCGATGCGCTCCAACGGCGTGGCCGAGCGTTTTTGCACCGGCGATGCCGCTCCTTTCGAGAAGTTCCAGGCCTGGGCCGCCACCGTTCCGCACACGCTGCGCAATCCGCTGTATCACTGGACGCATCTGGAATTGATGCGCTACTTCGGAATCGATCGGTTGCTTGACGACGCCAGCGCCCGGAGCATTTGGGAGCAAGCCAACGAACAGTTGGCCACGCCGGAACTCACGACGCAGGGCATTCTCAAAAAATTCAACGTCAAGACCGTTTGCACAACGGATGATCCCACGGATGACTTGGCCTATAATAACCTCATGGCGGCGAGCGGCATGTCCACGCGCGTGTTTCCGGCCTTTCGCCCTGACAGGGCGCTGGCGGTTCATCAGCCGGAACAATTCGAGCCGTGGGTGCGCCGCCTGGCCGAAGCCAGTGACACAGAAATCGGCACGTTTTCACAGTTTCTCGATGCCTTGCGCTCGCGGCATGACTATTTCCACGCGCGGGGTTGCCGGATTTCCGATCATGGCCTGACCCAATGCTACTCGGACTTTTGCTTGGAGAAGACCGCCGCCGCGGTTTTTGCCAAGGCGACAGAAGGGAAATCCATCACGCCGGAAGAGCAGTCACAGTTTGCCGCCTTCATGATGCTCTTTTTCGGACAACTCAATGCGCAAAAAGGCTGGACGATGCAACTCCACCTCGGGGCACAGCGCAACAACAACAGCCGGTTGCTCCGCCAACTTGGGCCGGACACCGGGTTTGATTCAATTGGGGATTTTCCGCAGGCCAGCGCCCTGGCCGCCTACCTTGACCGGCTCGACCAGGAACAGGCGCTGCCCAAGACCATCATTTACAACAACAACCCGACCGACAATTACGTCGTGGCCACGATGCTGGGCAATTTCCAGGACGGCACGATTGCAGGCAAGATCCAGCTTGGTTCGGGCTGGTGGTTTCTGGATCAAAAGGAAGGCATCCAGTGGCAGCTCAACGCGCTCTCCAATCTTGGCCTGCTTTCGCGCTTTGTCGGCATGGTCACCGATTCCCGCTCCTTCATGTCCTACCCGCGCCATGAATATTTCCGGCGCGTGTTGTGCAACCTGCTCGGACGCGACGTGGAAAACGGCGAAATTCCCGACGAGGACTCCATGCTCCAGCCCCTGATTCAGAACATTTGCTACGCCAACGCGCAGCAGTATTTGCAACTGCCGGCAGCCGAAGGTTATCGCGTAAGGGTCTCTGGCGCCCTGGTCCATGAGTAGGAATGGCGGATTCAGCAGATCCCCGTCATGGGGAAAAGCCGTAGTAAGGCGTAGCGCAAGCCGTTACAGATTGCGGTCGAGCGCCTTCTCGATCTGATCAAGATGCGCCCGCCGGTGTATGAACCGCTTCAGGATCCGCTCACGACCCGCATTGATGACAGCCGATCGCAACTCAGCCGTAACACCTTCAATCTCGCGGTCCACGGCCTCTGCCGAATCCCGCACGAGCGCGCACACTGCACTGCACGGAATCATTGCGCAGAGAGTCTTCACCGACTCGTTTACCGCATCCACATCCAGTGTCGAAATGGACGGCTGCGTTGACTTCCACCGCTTGAGTAGCTCCAAGCAGTATCGGTCCCAAAAAGCTATGTGCAGTAACTTGGTCGCAACGGTCCACTCCCTCCCAACCGGGCGCGTCAGCTCTCGGCAGTTCAATTCGGCGGTCAATCTGAATAATCGCTCGCGCTCTTTCGCGTTCGCTTGGATGAAGTCGGTGTCCATAACTTGAACAATGCCCCGCAGTCCTCCTTGCCGCGACAATAAAATACGCGGCCGCGTATTTTATTGTCGCGGCCTTCACAAACGGCCCTGGAAACGGGCTGTTAATCAGACGGGAGGCGCCACCCGAAAGAGATGCGCACGGTGGTTGCCGTGATCGCCTTTGTCTATTGCATTTGCGGGTCGATCCGGCCAGAATCGGCGCATGAGAAATGGTCCCACTAACTCGAAACGGCACGGCTCTGCTTTATTCAACTCTCCCGCTGTCCTGCGTCTGCTGCCCGCCGCGGTTCTCCTGGCCACGATTCCGCAGGTCCGCATCTTGGCGGCCTCCGGTGTCCGCTCGGTCAACGTGGCGACGTCCCAATTGGTGCTGCGCGCCGCGAATGGCGAGCGAGACCTGTTGAACGTCACCATCGACTCGGCGGGGCTTTCCCAAGCAACCGTGCGCCTCACCTCTCCGTCGTGGAACGAGGCACAGACCAAAACCATCTCGACCCTGCCGAAGGGAAAGCAGACGGTCGAAATTGAGGCGCCGGAAATCGCGACCTCTATCCCGGTGACAGTGAGCGTCGAGGCCGGCGGTCAGGCTGAGCAGTTCGGCCCGTTCACGGTTGTGCCTCCGCGGAGATGGGTGGTGTATCTAACGGAGCACGCGCACACCGACATTGGTTATACGCGCCCGCAGACCGAGATCCTGCCCGAACACCTTCGCTATATCGACTACGCCCTCGATTACTGCGACCTGACCGATCACTACCCCAACGACGCCCGGTTCCGCTGGACGTGCGAGGCCTCGTGGCCGGTTGAGCAGTATCTCAAGTATCGTCCGGCGGAGCAAATCGAGCGTTTGAAGCGGCGTGTCCAGGAAGGGCGGATCGAGATTACCGGGATGATGATCAATATGTCCGAACTCGCCAGCGAGAATTCTCTGGACGCCCTGCTCCAGCCGATTCGGATGATACACGATGAGTTGGGCGTGCCGGTTACGACCGCCATGCAGGATGATGTCAACGGCATCGGCTGGTGCCTGGTGGATTATTTCAACGGCATTGGCATCCGCTATGTGACCATGGGGATCAACGAGACCCGCTCAATTCTGCCTTTTGACAAGCCGACAGCGTTCTGGTGGGAATCGCCTTCGGGCAAGCGCGTGCTCGCCTATCGGGGCGCACATTACATGCTGGGCAATTTCTGGCATATTCAGGAGGGCGACATCCATAAGTTCAGGCCCGCCATCGACAATTACCTGAAATCGCTCGTCGCCCGCCATTACCCTTTTGACCACGCCAGCGCCCAGTTCTCCGGCTATTTCACCGATAACTCGCCGCCCTCCACCATCGCTTGCGACCTGGTCAGGGCCTGGAACAAAAAATACGCCTCGCCTCACTTGCGCCTCTCCACCATTCACGAATTCCCCGCCTGGGTCGAGAAGACGCATGGCGCCGACCTGCCGGTTCATCGTCAGGCCTGGCCGGATTGGTGGACGGACGGATTCGGCTCGGCGGCCCGTGAAACCGCCCAGGCGCGCCTGACCGACTCCGGCATGCAGGCCAATTACGGTTTGCTGGCCATGGCCTCGATGCTCGGCGCCAAGATCCGGCCCCAGACGATGCAGCGCGCCGCCGCCGTGGAGGATGACTTGCTCTTCTATGCCGAGCACACGTTTGGGGCGGCGGAAAGCGTCAGCGACCCGATGGCCGAAAACAGCAAAGTGCAATGGGGAGAGAAGTCGTCTTACGTTTGGAAAGCGGTGGTTAATTCTCATTTGCTGCGCGAGGAAGCGATGGGCCTAATCCAGCCGTTTCTGCCGCGCGGCAACGTGCCGACCATCGCCATCTTCAATACGCTGAACTGGTCCCGGTCGGGCCTGGTGCGCGTCTATATCGACCACGAGATGCTCCCGCCCAACCGCGATTTCCGCATTCTCGACGGCTCCCAGCCTGTCCCGGTCCAGGCGATGGCAAGCCGTTCTGACGGGACTTACTGGGCTTTGTGGGTCAGCAACGTGCCGCCGCTTGGATTTAAGATTCTGCGGATAGAGACCAGCGGCCGGCCCCGTCCCCCGCAACCCAAGGCCGCCGATTCTCTCACGCTGGAGAACGCCTTCTACAAGCTGCGCGTCGATCCGAAGAAAGGCGCCATCAAGAGCCTGTTGGATAAGGAAACCGGTGAGGAACTCGTCGATCCGCAATGCCCATGGGACCTGGGCCAATGCATTTACGAGACCATGCCCGACCGGTTCCATATCAAACGCGACGCCTTCAAGCGCACCACCGTCCGCAATGTGAAAGTCACACCGGGCGCCGACGGCCCGATCTGGAAGAGCCTCCTGGTGACGGAGGATATGGACGGCTGCGACCCAAAGAACGGGATTCGCGTCGAGATCCGGCTCTATAAAACGGCGAAGCGAGTCGAATTGCATTTCGACATGCGCAAGCTGCCGGTGCTCACGCCCGAAGCGGTGTATGTCGCTTTGCCGTTCCAGCCCAAAGAGGGCAAGATACTTTATGAGGCGCAGGGCGGCATGGTCAGACCGGGCAAGGATCAAATCCCGGGCTCGGCTTCAGATTGGCAAACGGTTCAAAACTTCATCGCGGTTCGTGGGTATGACAGCCAGATCATTGCCGGGAGCGCCGAGGCGCCGCTGGTGCAGTTGGGCGATTTCAACATCGGCAAGTGGCAGCGCGTCACCCACGTCGAGAGGCCGTGGATCTATTCCTGGGTGATGAACAATTACTGGTTCACCAATTTCCGCGCCGAGCAGGACGGAGAGTTCAGATGGCACTATTACCTGACCTCGACCACGGATATGAGCCGCACGGCGGCGACACGGTTTGGCTGGGGGTCGCGGGTTCCTTTGTTGGCGCGCGTGCTGCCGCCAGTGAGAACCGGGGCCACCACGGAGCCGCAGTCCCTCTCCACCCTGAGCATCGATCTGCCGGATGTGCTGGTGGTGGAGGCCCGCCCGATGCGTGACGGGGATGGAGTGCTCCTGCATCTGCGGGAGACCGGCGGCAAGACGGTGACCCTCACACAGGACGACCTGACAACCTACGGCCAACTGGAGGGCGCCGATGAGGTCAATGTGCTGGGCCAGGTCATCAACGGGGGCATCGAGTCGCTGACGCTGCATCCTTACGAGGTCAAATTCGTAAGCCTGACGTTTCAATAACGGCGCCGAAATTGGGCGGGCGAGCCCGGTGATGGAGCGATGGAGCGGTGAAGTGCCGGAGTGTTGAGTTTTTCGTCACTCCACCGCTCCATCCCGAGTTCCCCAATATTGTGCGCTTCCTTCTCTTGCCTGAGTTCGGGGATGCCGAGTCAGTGCGCTTGATCAGCCATTGGCGCGGCCCGAAGCGGGCTGGAGGACAGCCAGCGGTACGGGACAGAATTCTTCGGCGCACTTGATTAAGCCACAACATAATCTGAATGCGATGAAAGAAGCGGTTTCGGAAGCGGAAATGATCCGGCGCCTGAGGGAAGTCACGGCGGATGAGGACAAGTATTTCCCTGGCGTACTTGGGAACCCGGTAACGTTTGCGGGGCGGTGGGACCTACCGTTGTCCAAAAGCTATCGCCGCTTCAAGGCGAAACAAAACGCCGCTAAGAAGCATCGGAACTTGAGAGCGAAGGGGACGCGAAAGGCTCGGAATAGGGCCATTTTGGCGCCACGCAATCGGACGGAAGTTGGAAGTCATCGGAGGAAACCACGTTCAATTCGTTTGGAAGATGGTCGCTTTGGAGGTAGGGGTTCTCGATGGTGGCAAGGGGCGTGACGGCACGGGTTAAGAACTGCAACAAGAACTCGGTCGTGAACGCTCCGGCGATATTGTGTGGTTCGGTTTAATCTTCGGGCAGCGGTTTGCCTTTGGTTTCCGGCGCCCAAATCAGCGCGACCATGCCCAGAACGAAAATGAACGAGAGGATTGTAGCCGCCTTGCGGAAGGGTTGACTTACCCCGTTTGCCTGCAGCGAACTATAGGCGGCCATGAGCAGGATGGGGAAGAACGCGGCCAGGTAACGCACGGTGTTGTAACAGAACCCAACGCCCGTTCCTCTCAGGCGCGTCGGGAATAACTCAGGAAAGTAAATCGAGTAGCCGCCGAAGACCGACAGTTGCGCAAAGCCCATTATGGGCAGCATCCAGTACGCATCCGAGCGGGTGTGAAGGTTGTTAAAGACGAAGATCGTCGTGACCAAGCAGAGAATGAAGGCGCCGAGGAAAGCGATTCGCCGTCCAATGCGCGTTGCGACCACAGTAAAAGTCAACATGCCCAGGAACGCGCCCACGTCCTGAGAGGCCGTGGCATAGCCTCGAACCGTATCGACGACGTGCTGCGGTTGACCTTGGAGCGCGGTAGAAATAAGCTTGGGAGAGAAGAACCCGATGCCCCATAACCCCGCCATACCCGACAGGCCCAGCGCGACGCCGACCAGCGTGTTCCTGCGCCATACCGGTTTTCTGAAAAGGTCGAACACCGACCCGACGTGCTTGGAGCGATCACCGCCCTGCTTTGCGCGCTTCTTCGCCTCTAGCCAGGCCTCGGGCTCATGGAGCAGGAAGATGATGGGGATAGCCAGGATCACCGGGGCCGCCGCGGCGAAAAAGATAAATCGCCAGCCGGCGTAGCCGTGATAAAAATTGGCTTTCCCTGGCTCTATCCACGTGCTGAGCAACGACCCGGCGATGTTGCCCAGGGCCGAGAGCGCCTGCATGGACCCCAGGGCAAGGGCGCGAATCCTTCCAGGAACACTTTCCGCCAACAAGGTTGCCGCGGCGCCGAACATCCCGCCAATCCCCAAGCCGCCCAGAAACCGGTAGAGCAGGAACTCGTAACCGGTACGGGACAGACCCGTCAGGCCAGAGAAGATCGTGTAGGCCAGCAGGGTGGCCACCATGGTCTTGACTCGTCCCAGCCGGTCGCTCCACATCCCAAACAGGATGCCGCCCGTGCCCCAGCCAAACATCATGGCAAACGTCGCTCTGCCCGACCACACGCTCACCATTGTGTCCGAAGCCGCCGCCCCCAACAACTCATGCATCGCGGGCTGGCGGGCCAGGATGAAAACACGCTGGCCCATGCAGTCGAAAAGCCAGCCCAGCGCCGCCATGATGAGAACCAGCCAATGGTAAGCCGTCACGCCTTCAAAGAGGTTTTGTGGCTTCGGTTTGATTTCCAAGTCAGTAGCGGCCATGAGGGAGCGAACGGGTAAAGGTTAAACGGGGGAAACTTGAATCCTGGTGGAGCGAAGCGCAGTTGGGTTCCGAGCCAATCCGGCATCGCCTGGCGATCTGAGATGCGAGATTTGAAATCTCAGATAGCGGCCGGGCCACGACACGGAACCGGGTATTAAACGAGACGTTCAAGCCCCGCCAGTTTCCTGGATGGACAACCCGCCTGTCAAGCCGGCTCCGCGGACCGCCAGCAATTCTCGCGGCGGGTGACAGGGTTCCCTGGAACTTGTTGTGCCGCAATGGTTGACAGTTTGTGCGGGACATCCTGCCGCTCCCGTGCTTAACTGGCTCCATGTCAG
>JAJYHY010000215.1 GCA_021784555.1 bacterium | reverse complement strand
TTCTGGCCTTAAGCATCAAGCGTGCTCGCCGTTCGCCCAAACTGCGGCCACGGCCGCGTTGCTGGGATCAAGAGCTGCCCTTCTGAGGGCTCGCAGGGGCGAGGCTCTCGCCGAACCACGTCGCGACAGCCTCGCCCTCTTCTCGAAAACAACCACGAAATAATCCGCCACCGTACCACCCGTTGCCACGTTTAATCTGACTCTGCTCCCACGGCAGAGTCAGACGCGCCACAATCCTCTCCCGCGTCACCGCCCCAACCTCCGGCGAGATCCGGATCAAAGGGCGCGTCGCCAGCCTGCTGGAAGTCGGCACCGGCTTCCACCCCGAACTTACCGGGCGCGAAAACATCTTCCTCAACGGTGCCATTCTGGGCATGACCAAGGACGAGATCCGAGGCAAATTCGACGAAATCGTCGCCTTTTCCGAGGTTGAACAGTTCATCGATACGCCGGTCAAGCGTTACTCCAGCGGAATGCAGGTGCGCCTGGCTTTTGCGGTAGCGGCACATCTTGAGCCCGAGATTCTCATTGTGGACGAGGTCCTGGCGGTTGGAGATGCCGCCTTTCAGAAAAAATGCCTGGGCAAAATGCGAAATGTTGTTGGCGAGGGGCGAACGGTGCTTTTCGTTAGCCATAACATGACCGCGATGCGGGCCCTATGTCTCCGAGCGATGCTGTTGCATTCCGGGCGAGTCGTGTCGAGCGGGGATGTCGATCTCCAAATCGAACGTTACCACAGCTTAAGCAGAACAAGTTCCGCGGACAACGGTATGAGCGTCGACCTTGGACCTAGGCTCACGCTCTCCTCGGTCACGCTCTTGCCAAGCCCTGTCAGTTGTGGCGGAACTGCAAGATTCATTGTTAAGTTACGCGCAAAGGGCGATACGACTCTCCATCAGTGCGCTCTCTTGGTTTACTCGCCTGAAGATGCACGCGTAGGCATTGTGGATCTAAGGGCAGAACGAGCGTACCGACTTTCCGGGAATTCAACTCTTATCTTGAAGGGCGAGATTGAAGAAGTGCTGCTCGTAGAAGGGACTTACCACATTGGTCTGTACCTTAATGCTGACGGCTTCAAGGGGGACCTCCGGGATCTGACGCGATTCCATGTTTCGGGTCAGCCACCCTTTAGAAATAACGTGCCGTTTGCATCGGGCGCTCGCGGCTTTGTGGAGTTTAAAAGCCTTTTCAGTAGTGGGTGTGAGTAATCTGCCTCTGAAAGGTCTCTCTGACTCGGAACCGAACGTCGGCGCGCACTTTGGAGCCATTGGCACCGTCATTTCGAAGGGCGTCACACACTTGCGCCAAGGGTCCCTTGTACCGATGCTTGTGTCGTACCTGCAGCATTACATTAAAAACGACGCACGCGTTGGTGGGATATGCAGAGAAAGAACGGGCGAGCGTGCCTCAGAGGCTATCGCATGTGTGGCATTCGGACTAACTTGTACTTTGATAGTCAATTGTGCAAAGGAATATATGTGCGCGGTTTCGAAACGGCTGAGCTCGATTTTATGGCGCGATTCCTGGGGGCTGGCGACGTATTTCTCGACATTGGCGCAAACATAGGCGTCTATTCACTCTTGGCCGCGAAGCGCGTCGGCTCCACAGGGGCGGTACACGCCTTTGAGCCGCACGGGAAGACGTACGAGAGGCTGAAACAAAACATTGCCGAGAGCGGTTGCCGTAACGTTGTTTGCTACAATCTTGCACTTTCGGATGCCGAGGGCACGGCTTGCCTCAACGCGTCACTGGAGGGTTTCGACGCCTGGAATTCGCTGTCGCAGCCCACGAGGGGGAGCGCGTTTCTCGCCGAGAGTGTTAGGACTCTGACGCTTGACGGGTTTTGCTCAAAGCATGGTCTTAGCGTAGAGGCTATCACCATGATCAAGATAGACGTTGAGGGCTGGGAATCACATGTCCTAACCGGAGCCGAACGGCTACTGTTACAGGCGCGCGCGCCTGTCCTCCAGGTAGAGTTCTCCGATCGTGCCTGCCGTCAGACTGGAGGAAGCCTTGACAGTCTCGCAAGCCAGATCCTGCGTCTGGGGTATAGCCTTTACACTTATGATATTCCGCGCAAGAGGCTGACTCGAATCAGGAACATCTCGGACCTTCTCAGTGAGAATGCTCTTTGCCTCAAGGATGCTCAACGGGTGGCGTGTAGAAGCGCTATTACAATTGCATCCTGATGGCGGAGAACTAGGGGCCAGATGGCGATACCTCGTGTTTTATTTGTTACCTGCATGCCGTTCCAAACACCGCGCTCGGCCTCAATGGCTTTCATGGCGGTCCTGTTGGAAAAGTATGCCAACCGCTTTTGTTGGTTTTCTTTGCGAGCAGCGGCTGCGGCTTCCGACAACCATTTTGGCGTACCTTATGCTTACGCTGACCACCTCCGACAGCCAACCCGGTTACGCCTGCTGAAGCAATACCTAAACCTCGGTCCTTGGGCGGGGTACATGGGCTATAAAGCTTCGCGGTTTGGGCGAGCACAGAACGTTGAGGTGGTCTTGGCTGACCTCGCGTTTGAAGCGGTCGTCGCGGGACGCGTCGCCGCGCGTTTGCTGAACGTTCCACTGTTGGTTTCAGTACATGACGATCCAGTTAATAGAATACGAGTCAAGGGAGCTGCGCCCTGGTTGTTGAAGTTGTACGACCACGCGGTTTTCAAAACAATGAAGGCCGCTGCCAGATGCGGCGTCATTTGCAATGCGATGGGCCAAGTTTACCAAGACCGATACGGCGTCGCGACAACTACTCTTTTTATCGGTGTTGAGGAGCATAAATGCCTGTCGCAAAGACACTGTGATGCGCGCAAAGCTCCTATCGTGGTCGGCTCTGTTGGAAGTGTGAATTACCTGGAGAACTGGAGGCTTTTGCTAGATGCTGTTCGCTTGCTGAACCGGAAGTAGGGAGTCGGAAAGTTCAGCGTTCTGCACATTCGTCCCTCGTCTTCTTGTGTCTCGTGATTTCTGACTCAGAGGGACCCGGCGGAAGCCACCGGGATGGGCGCGCGCCGGCGAGAGAGCCGGGAGGCGGCCAGGCCACGCCAGTAGTTCACTTTTCGTTGCAGGGCATCCATGTAGCAATAGAAGACCGGCGTCAGGTAGAGGGTCACCAGTTGAGAAGTGAGCAGACCGCCGACGATGGTCAACCCCATTTGCTGGCGCGAGGCGCCGCCCGTGCCCGCCGCGATGGGGATCGAAGCCATAAGCGCCGCCATGGTCGTCATCATGATGGGCCGGAACCGGATGAGACAGCCTTCGATAATGGCATCCACGGGGCTCTTGCCCTCGTTGCGCTGGGCGTCCAGCGCGAAATCGATCATCATGATGGCGTTCTTCTTCACGATGCCGATGAGCAGGATCAGCCCGACAAAGGAGTACACGTTCAGGTCGTTTCTGAAGAGGATAGCGATCAGCAGCGCCCCCAGGCCGGCGGAGGGCAGGCCGGACAGAATCGTCAGCGGATGGACAAAGCTCTCGTACAAAATGCCTAACACAATATAAATGAAGACGATGGCCAGGATCAGCAACAGCCCCATCCCCGCCAACGAGGATTCAAAGGCCTGGGCCGTCCCCTGAAAACTGTAAGTCACGGTGGGGGGCAGGACTTGGGGGGCCACCGCCGAGATCTTTTCGATCGCTTGGCCCAGCGAGACTCCCGGCGCGAGATTGAAAGAAACCGTCACCGCCGGGAGTTGGCCCAGATGGCTAATACTCTGCGGGCCGACGTTCTCGGTCAGCTTGCCCACGGCGCTCAAGGGCACCAGCCGGCCGGTCGAGGAATGGATGTAGAGCTTTGAAATCGCCGCGGGGTCGGCCTGGTGCTTGGGGTCCAGCTCGATAAGGACCTTATACTCATCATTGGGTGCATAGATAGTTGAGATCCACCGCGACCCGAAGGCGTCGGCCAGCGCGCTCTCAATCTGCTCGGGGGTCACCCCCACCACGGCCGCCTTGTCGCGATCGATGACGTAGTTGACCTGGGGCGTGCTAATCTGCAGGTCGCTGGTCACGTCCTGCAGTTCGGGCAACGTCCGCAGCTTCGCCTCCAGTTTCGGTGTCGCCGCATAGAGGCCGTCCAAATCCGGGCTCTGCAGCGCCATCTGGTAGAGGCTCTTGGTCAAATGGCCGCCAATGCGAATGGCCGGCGGATTCTGCATGAAAACCGAGATGCCGGGGATAGCGGCGAATTTGCGCCGCAACTCCTGAATCACACCGTACACGTCGAGCTTGCGTTCGTAGGGCGGCTTCAAGTGGAAAAACATGTGTCCGGAGTTCGCTCCCCCGAGGCTTGCGGCACCGCCCGCAGCCGAGAAGAAGGCATCGATATTTGGGTCTTGACGAGCAATGTCGATCACCTTATTCTGGAGTTTCGACAACTCAGGGAACGAGGTCCCTTGAGGCGTTTCCGTAATGGTAAAGATTTCGCTGTTGTCCTCATCGGGAAGGAATCCCTTGGGGATGACATAAGCCAGCCAGCCGGTGACCAGGAGGATGAGCACATTGAAGACCATGACGCCGAACCGGTGCCGCAATACCCAGCGCAGGCTCGAATCATAGACGTTGCGCATCCAGTCAAACACCCGTTCCGAGGCCAGATAGAGGCGCCCGTGATGGGTCTGTTCCGGCGGCCGCAGGAACCGGCTGCAGAGCATCGGTGTCAAGGTCAGCGAAACAATGCCCGAAATCAGAATCGCGCACACAATCGTGACCGAGAACTCGCGGAAGAGCCGCCCCACAATGCCCCCCATGAACAGGAGCGGGATGAACACCGCCGCCAGCGAAATCGTCATCGACAGAATCGTGAACCCAATCTGCCTGGCGCCGTGCAGCGCGGCGGTCAGGGGCGGCTCGCCCATCTCCATGTAGCGGACGATGTTTTCGAGCATGACGATGGCGTCATCCACCACGAAGCCGATGGCCAGCGTCAAGGCCAGCAGCGACAGGTTGTCCACCGAAAAACCGAGCAGATACATGGCCCCGAAGGTGCCCACCACGCTCAGCGGCAGCGCCAGACTGGGGATAACCGTCGCCGACACATTCCTCAGAAACAGGAAGATGACCATGACCACCAGCGCCAGGCTGAGCATCAAGGTGAATTGCACATCATGAACCGACTGCCGAATCGTGACCGAGCGGTCGTACAGAATGTGCATTTGGGCCGAAGGCGGCAGATACAACTGGAAGGTTGGCAGAAGGGAGCGGATGGCGTCGCAGACCTCGATGGTATTGGCCCCGGGCTGGCGCTGGATGGCCAGAATGACCGAGTGCTCATGGTGCTTGGCGTCGTTGTAATAAGCGCCCTGCTCGTCGTCTTCGACACTGTCAATCGCCCGCCCCACGTCCCCCAACCGCACCGGGGCGCCGTTTCTATAAGCCACAATCACCTTGTTGTAGGGAGCCGCCTCCAGGAGCTGGCCAGTGGCCAGAATGGTGAAATTGCGCTTGCGCCCGTTGATCGTGCCGACCGGCATGTTGACATTGGCGCCGGTAATCGCCTTTTCCACGTCATCGATGCCGATGCCCCGGCTGGCCATTGCATCAGGATCGACTTGCACCCGAACCGCGTACTTCTGGCTGCCAAACACGGAAACCTGGGCCACCCCGCTCACCATCGAGATGCGCTGGGCCATGAGCGTCTCCCCATATTCGTCCAGGTCCCACAACGGCAACGTGGCGGAGGTCAGGGCAATGTAAAGGACCGGGGCGTCCGCCGGATTGACCTTCCGGTAAGTCGGCGGCTGCGGCATGCCGGGAGGCAACAAGTGGGTGGCCTGTGTAATGGCCGCCTCGATATCGGGCGGCACATCGTTAATGTCGCGGCGCAGATTGAATTGAAGCGTGATCTGGCAGGAACCGAGCGAACTGACCGAGGTCATCGAATCCAGTCCGTCGATCGTTGAGAACTGCCGCTCCAGCGGTGTCGCCACCGCCGAGGCCATCGTTTCAGGATTTGCCCCCGGCAGGCTGGCCGAAACCACCACCGTCGGGAAATCGACATTCGGCAGGTCGCTCACCGGCAGGGTTCGAAACGACATGAACCCGAACAACAGCAACCCCAGCATGACCAGCGTGGTCGCCACTGGCCGCCGAATGAATGGTTCGGAAATGCTCATAGTGGCCTAATTCGCCGCGGCCTCCGTCAGCGCCACCCCCGGCTCCGGATGCTCGCCGACGATCTTGACCCTCGAGCCGGCCACCAGCCGGATTTGGCCGCTGGTGACAATGCGCTCGCCGGCCTGGAGCCCCTTCTTGATAACCGAGAGCCTCTCGTGCGTCGTTCCGATCTCCACCGGGCGGAAAGCCACCGTATCATCCGGCTGGACCACACATACAAAACGCCCGCCCTCCTGGTTGAGTTGGATAGCGGCGGCAGGCACCACCACCGCATTGCGTTCGGTGTTCAGCGTCAGGTTCACATTGACAAATTGGCCCGGCCACAACATCTCGTCCTTGTTCGGAAAAACCGCCCGCAGCAGCAGCGTGCCCGTGGCCGTATCGACCTCGTTGTTGATGACGGCCAGTTCCCCCTCCGCCCGCTGGCCGGTCACTTCGGGGATAGCCGCCTCCACCGGCAGCGGCCCCACCGCCGCGGCGGCGCGCACGGCGGGCAGCGACTGTTCCGGCACGGAGAAATCGACGTAGATCGGACGCAGTTGGTTGACCACGGCCAGAATGGTGTTGTTGTTCTGGACCATGTTGCCTTCATCGACCAGCAGCATCCCAATGCGCCCCGTCACGGGCGAGGTAATGGAACAAAAGGAAAGGTTCAGCTTGGCTGTCTCGACCGCCGCTTGGTCAGCCGCCACCGTGGCCTTGGAGGAGGCGACCTTGCTGCGGTTGGCATCGACCTCCGAAGCGGAAACGGCCTTGGTGTCCGCCAACGCGTCGGTGCGGCGCATGTCGGTCTGGGCGTTTGTCAAGGAGGCCTCATCCCGTTCCAATACCGCCTGGGCCTGGTCCAATGCCGCCTGAAACGGACGCGGATCGATCTCGAAGATCAGCGCGCCTTTCTTGACCTCATCCCCTTGCTTGAACGCTATCCGCGCCAACTCGCCGTCCACGCGCGATTTAACCGAAACGCTGGCGTAGGCCCGAACCGAGCCGATCTCCGACAACTGGTTGGGCACGTCCTGGCGCCGGGCCGCAACCACCGTCACGGGCACAGGGGGCAGGCCACGGGCGGCTCTGCCCGGCGGCGCGTCCCCGCCGTTTCGTGAACACCCCGCCAGCCCCCCCGCCAACCCAACCAGCGCGGACCATTTGAGGATCGTTTTCTTGTTAAGCATAAATTCCAGCGAGGCGGACCTCAGACCTTAGACCGCTAATCCACGCTAATAAACGCTAAATTTAATAAGAGCCCGTCGAACTCTTCTGCTGCTTGGCCGCCAAAACTTGACCTGCTCACAACCGATTTCAAGGTTCGAGGACTCTAGCGAGGCGGACCTCAGACCCTCTTACTCCTGCTCTTGCTCTTGCTCGGGGGCGGCTGCCAGCGAGCGGGACCGCGGATCGCTCTTCCCATCTCATTGAGCATTGGGCATTAGGCATTGGGCACTTCGCATTGGCAATGCCTAATGGTAAATGCCCAATGCCTAATGAACAATGCCGCTGCGCTTTCGGTCTCACCATGGCTCCGGCGTTGGCATCCATTTGCGTTTTGCAATTCTTAATTCTCAATTCTCAATTAATGGCCCGACCCTTACGGAACCTGACCTGTTAACAATATGTATGCAGGGTCGAGGACTCCAGTTTCAATCCGTCGCCGTCTCCCACCCGCCGCCCAGCGCCTTGTAAAGCGCCACCAGGTCCACGCTCACGCTGTCCTGGCTCTGCACCAGCGCATCCTCCGCCTGATAAAGCGACCGCTCCGCCTCCAATACGTTCAGGAATTCCCCAACCCCCTCGGTGTAAAGACGCCGCGACAAATCGAGCGCTTGACGGCTCTCGGCCACCGCTTCGTCCAGCGCGAGGTAGCGTTGCTTTTCCTGGGCGTAGGCGACCAACTGGTCCTCCACGTCCTGCAGCGCCGTCAGAACGGTCTGATTGAACTGCGCCAGCGCCTGCTGCGCCTGGGCGCTCTGTGACTTAACCTCCGCCCGAAGCCGTGGATACTCCAGCAGCCGCCAGGTGACCGACGGCCCCGCGGACCAAAACTCGCTGGCAGGTGAAATCAGGCTGCCCAGCTTCAGGCTTTGGTAGCCGGCGTTTCCAAGCAAGGAAAACTTGGGGAACAACTCCGCTTCGGCCACCCCAATCGCCGCCGTCGCCGCCGCCAACTGGCGCTCGCTGCTCCGCACGTCTGGCCGGCGCAACAGCAACTGCGAGGGGAGGCCGACGGGGACTTCGGGTGGAGTGGGAGGAATTGGGGCGGAATTGGTAAAAAGAGAGTCCAGGGCGCCGGGTGGCTGGCCCAGCAGCACGCTTAACTGGTGGCTGGATTGTTTCAGGGCCGTGACCAGGGCAGGCACCTGGGCCCGCGTGGTGGCCAAGAGCGCTTTGGCCTGCGACACATCCAACTCGCTGGCCAGGCCCTGCGCAAACCGGAGTTGAGTGATGTTCACCGTTTCCTGTTCGGCATCAATGTTCTGGCGAGCAATCGCCAGGCGCTTTTGTGTCCCGCGGAGTCCCACATAGCTCCGGGCCACCTCGGCCAAAAGGCTCACCAGCACGTCGCGGCGGTCGTCTTCGATGCTTTGAAGAGTAGCGTTGGCCTCTTGCAAAGCGCGCCGTTCTCCTCCAAACACGTCGATTTCCCAGGAGGCGTCAAAACCGGCCTGGTATGTCTCCGTATCCAGCGTATTCACCCTAAAGGACAAGCCGCTGGCGCTCCGGCGCGCAACCGTGTAGGTGCCGTTGGCGTCGATGGTGGGCAGAAAGGCCGCGAGGGCCGCCCCGCGCAGCGCCCGCGCTGCCCGCACCCGCGCCTCCGCCGCCTTGAGAGTATAATTGGATTTCACGGCGCGCGTAATGAGCGAATTCAGGACGGGGTCCTGAAACACCTTCCACCACTGCGCCAGGTGTGAGCCGGCATTCGTTGTCCCTCCAGGCCCGGCCTCCGCCCAATTCGCCGGTAGCGCCACGCTCGGGCGGTGATAATTCGGGCCGACACTGCAACCGGCCAACACCCCGGCCAGGCCGGCGCACGCCGCGAAGCGGATAAGAGTCATGGTGCGCGATTCCTTACTCCTGCTGGGCGCCGCGCAAGAACAATTCAAGCACGAAATCCACCTGGTTGGTTAATGGATCAACCTCCCCTTGCCGGAGCCAGTCGCGGGTGAGCTGAATCATCATTCCGGAAAGGGCGACGGCAAGCCGGCGGGCGTCTCCCCGGCGGAGCAATTGGCGTTTTTGCCCGGCCGCTATCAAGCGCGTGACCAACGCCAGGTTGCTGGCGAAAGCGCGCCGCACGCCTTGCCACCGCGCCTCCCGCCCCAAATCAGAGTCCAGCCCCTCCCGCGCATAGACCTGAAAGAAAGCGCGGTTGTGCTCAAAGTACTCCAACCGGGCGGAAATCAAGCGGCGGAGGCCGTCGAGCGGGTGCGTGGCGCCGCGGACCCGTTCGTGGATGGAAGCGGACAGATCCCGCATCTTGTCCTCGAACAGCTCGATGTAGAGCGACTGCTTGTCCTTGAAATAGAGATAGACCGTGCCCGTCCCGTATTCGGCCGTATGCGCAATCTCCTCGATGGAGGCGGCGTGAAAGCCTTTGGTGGCGAAGACGCGCTCCGCCGCCTGGAGGATGTCCGCCCGCCGCTGCAGACGCTCCCGCTGGCGCCTTTGAAGCGGTTTGACGCATTCCTCAGAAACTGAATTCCCATTCACCGCGCGTATGATGAGCAACTGCCTCCGGCGTGTCAAGTCCCCGGCAGATTTGCGATTTTAGATTTGCGATTTGCGATTGATGAGCAGCGCCTGAGAGCCGTTCCAAGGATCGCGTCACCTGCCCGGCCGGATGCCATCACACCCGGCGTTGACCGAAGCCATGCTTCCTATAGGATTGTTCATTGGCAATGCCAAATGCACAATGCCAGATGAGATGGGAAAAGCGGTCCGAGGCTCGGTCTCGCTCGATCGCGCCACAGACGACTTGGATCGCAGTAGTCCTGGCCCTAATCCTGGCGCCGGGGTCCTGCGTTCTATCCAGGGCGGATACCTGGCCCTACTACGCAAAACAATGGACAACCGACGATGGACTTCCCGGAAGCGCGGTGCTGGCGATAGCCCAAACCCGCGACGGCTATCTCTGGCTGGGGACACTCAACGGGTTGGCGCGGTTCGACGGCGTGCATTTCACCCGATTTGATGAAGACACCACGCCCGAACTGAAGAGCAGTCGAATTGTCAAGCTCTTCACCGACCGCCACGACAATCTTTGGATCGGCACGGAGAACCCGGGCGGCATTTATCTCGTCAGCCCGCAAGGAAAGGTCCGGGATGTGAGCCTAAGACCGACGCCTCGGGCGCCGGTGGGCAGGTTGCGGGACATCTGCCAGGACACCAGGGGACAGGTCTGGGTTTACACCGACAATGGCTACCTGGGCCGCTATCGGAACGGGCGGATGGGGATTGTTGAAAAGCCTCTCCCTCCAAGCCGGTGCCGCAGCCTGGCAGCGGACCGTTCGGGCCAGGTCTGGGTGGGAACCGACCAGGGTTTCCAATCAGTTTCCCGGACGAACTCGGCTTCCGAGGCGCACACGGTGGCGCTGGATTACCTCCTGGGGAGCAAGAAAGGCGGGTTCTGGGTCTTTGCCAATGGCTCCATTCAGAAGTGGTCCGGTAATGGCCTGGAGAGAGTTCTGGCGCCGTACCCTTGGACCAGCTCGGTTCAAGTAACGGCGGCTTGCGAAGATGGCCAAGGCGGGCTCGTGGTGGGGACGTATGGCGAGCCGACAGGGGACGGAGTCTATTGGTTCGACAGGCGGGGACGGGTGAGGCACCTGGACAAACTGTCCAACCGCTCCATCCTCTGTTTGCTGGTGGATCGAGATGCATGCCTCTGGATCGGCACCAACGGTGGCGGCCTCGACCGGGTCAAACGCCAGTGGTTCAATGTGCTCAACCGTTCCCAAGGCCCAATGGTTGTCCAATCCGTCTGCAATGACGGCCACGGGGGTTTATGGATCGGCTACAACCGGCAGCGTATCGATCACTGGACGACGAACGGTCTCCGGCATTTTGCCGTGACCTTGCCCAACCGGAACCTGGCCGTGCGGGCGGTCTTTGTGGATCGGAACCAAACCGTTTGGGCGGGCGCCGTGGCCAGCGGACTATTCCGCGGAGGGTTTTTCAGGCTGGCAAAGGGCGGATTTGAGCCGGTCTCGGAATTCGCAAAGGTGGCCGACCAGCAGGTCTCCGCTATCTACCAGGATAGGCAAGGCCGCCTGTGGGTTGGAACTCAAGGCGGTCTGGCCTGCTGGGATGGGCGGGATTGGCGGACGTTCTTTACGCTGGACGGTCTGTCGGCCAACTCCGTCCAGGCGATAGCGCAGGGCAAGGACGGAGCTTTGTGGGTCGGGACGACCACGGGCGCGCTGAATTGCCTTCGCGATGGGCGTGTCAGTTGGTTTTTCAAGACCAATGGGTTGCCCAGCAACGATGTTTCGGCCCTGTATGTGGATAGCCAGGGAGTTCTCTGGATCGGCACTGTCAGCGGCCTGGCCCGGTGGTATCACGGCCGTTTGAAGTCTCTAGCTGGCTCTGAACCGCTCCTTAGGAATAGCATTTCCTATTTTCTTGAAGACCACCGCGGCTACTTGTGGATGGGCTCAAATGCCGGCCTGCTCCGCGCCAAGAAGCGCGCGCTCAATGATTACGCCAACGGCTTGGCCGATTCTGTTTCCGTCCGCTCTTACGGCACGGCGGACGGTCTGCCCTCCTCCGAATGCGCGCAAGGTTCCCAGCCGGCGGCCTGCCGGACACCGGACGGCAGGTTATGGTTCCCAACGATTCGCGGGCTGGCGTTTCTCAATCCGGGCCGCCTGCGCGTCAACACCAATCCACCCCCCGTTATCATTGAGTCGGTGCTCATCGACGGCCGGCTTCAAAGCACCAACGCCCTGCGCGCCCCGGCTTTGGCGGACGTCACCGTCCCCGCCGACAAGGAAAGCCTGGAGATTCATTTCGTCAGCCTCAACCTCTCAGCCCCTGAAAAGGGCTATTTCAAGTACCGCCTCCGAGGCCATGAGACCGCATGGACGCGCGCCGAGGGCAACCTGGCCTCAGCGCATTATAGCAAGTTGCCCATGGGTCACTACCTTTTTCAGGTGCGGGCCTGCAACGAGGATGGCGTCTGGAATACGACCGGGGCCTCGCTGGCGGTGAAGGTCCTGCCGGCCTTTTGGCAAACCTGGTGGTTTCGCACCGTGGCGGCGCTCGCTTTCCTGGGGCTGCTCACCGGCTTTGTGTATTATGTCTCCACCCAGAGATTGCACCGGCAGTTGGCGGTGTTGCGGCAGCAAGAAGCCCTCGAACGCGAACGCTCACGCATCGCCCGGGACCTCCATGACCAACTGGGCGCCAACCTGACCCAGGTGGCTCTGCTGGGTGAACTGGCCGAGGCCGACCGGCATCAGCCCGACGAAGTCGAAACCCACGCCCGGCAGATTTCGGAAACCGCGCGCGACACCACTCATGCCTTGGACGAGATCGTCTGGACGGTCAATCCGGCCAATGACACCCTTGACGGGTTGGTTAACTATATTTGCAAATACGCCCAGGAGTACCTCGCCATCGCCGGGCTGCGCTATCGGCTGGAAGTCCCGCCCCAACTCCCAGCGGTCCCCATCTCACCCGAACTGCGCCACAACACCTTTCTCGCCGCCAAGGAGGCCGTGAACAATATTGTCAAGCACGCCCACGCCTCGTCCGCGTGGCTGCGCCTGCGCGTTGAAGCGGACCGATTTGCCCTGGAGATAGCCGACGATGGCGATGGCCTTCCCGAAGGCGCCGCGGAAAAGGGAAGGAACGGGTTGCGGAACATGCGCAGGCGCATGGAGGACGCCGGCGGCAGCTTCTTCCTGGGCGCCTCCCAGGAGGGCGGCACGCTGGTCCGGTTGAGCGCGCCTATCCATGCATCAACTGCGCCGGATCATTCGGCGAGAGTTCGTCCGGATCATTGATACTGGTGGCGCGTCTCCCAAGAACGGTAAGAACGTCGCGTGCTTCGCCTCGGCCCCGGCTTGGTCAAGAGCTCGGCCTTCCGAACAAACGCCGGAGCGGGGCGAATCCGTGCCCGGCAATATGGTGTCGCCAGGCATCCAGCGAGACCGCAATGATGATGACGGCCCCGGTGGTGATGCGTTTGACGGGCTCCGAAGCGCCTACTTGGGCCAAACCCGCTTCGAGGGTCGCAATGATGAGCACGCCGAAGAAGCTGTTGACGACCGAGCCGCGTCCGCCCATCAGGCTGGTCCCTCCTATGACCACGGCGGCGATCGCCGAGAGTTCGAGACCGACGCCGGCGTTAGGATCGGCCGAGCCGAGACGCGAGGTGTAGAAGACCCCGGCCAATCCGCTGAGCAGGCCGAGCAGGGCGAACACGCCGGTTTTTGCCCATTCCGGGTTGATACCCGCCAGGCGCACCGCCTGTTCGTTTGTACCGATAGCGACGAGATAGCGTCCAAAGAGCGTGCGGGAGAGGGCGACTTGTCCGGCGACGATTACCAGCAAAGCGATGATGAAAGCGGCAGATACACCCAGGCCCCAGAGCGGCGTGGCAAGGCCTTCAACGGCTGTCCCGATATACTTGGTTTGCGAGTTGGTCACCAGGTAGGCTAAGCCGCGGACGATTTCCAGCATGCCGAGCGTCACGATAAAAGAGGGTATCCTCAATCGGACACTAACGATGCCGTTGAGCAGGCCCCCCGCGAGCCCCACGCCAAGGCAGACCAATACCGCCCCCCAAAAAGGCCAGTTCCAGTCCACCATCACGGCCCCAAGCGTCGCTCCACTGAGCCCCATCAACGAGCCCACGGAAAGATCAATGCCACCGATAACGAGGACAAACGTCATGCCCGCGGCGATAACGGTTAGCCCCGGGATGCTGTTGGCCAGGACACTGAGTGTTCCGACGCTCAGAAAATTCCGGCTCAACGCTCCGAAAAGCAGAAGCACCCCCAGCCATATCACCAGCATCGCCGCGCATTCGCCCGGACCATGCCAGCGGCGCGGAATCCGGCCTTCGGGATCGCCGACTCCCGGCGGATTCCAGCCCGCGTCAATATGGTCCGCCGGATTGCGCTTGAGCGCGAGCACCTCCATGCCGAGCGCGGCGCCAATCCGGGCGGTTTCACGGCCGATCGAGCCGTAGCCGACCACGCCCAGCGTTTTGCCGCGCAGCGCATCGACGGTGTCCATGAAGCCGGCGTTGCGCTGCCACTCGCCGCGCAATTGCGCGCGCAGCGTGCGATGGAATCCGTGCGCATACGCGAGCATTGACGCGATCGTGTACTCGGCGATCGGCGTCGCGTGAATGCCGCTCGAGGTGGTCAG
>JAJYHY010000214.1:11399-14501 GCA_021784555.1 bacterium | reverse complement strand
CAAAAAGCTGTCATTTTGGGCACCACTTGCCAGAGTGCATGAAGCATGTTTTGAGTGGCCAGCGATTGGGCAAGTCCGGGATTTAGAGCGCCGCATACGCCGCATAAGAACCCGACCCTTGCAGCTTGATGGGCTTTGAGGTAGAACGAAGGGTGGCGGCGTTATGCAAGCTCAGCGGCATTTGCGCAGCGACGTGGCCAAGAAATCCAGCGAAACTGTCCCAGTCCGACGCCGGATGGAGGCCAGCCATCTTCGCATAACTCTCCGATCTCGATCAGACCCGACTGCGGACGAATTGATCTCCGAATACGACCGGCACATGGACCAGGTTTGTGGTTTTTCGGTCTCGACTCGGCGCCTGCGCCGACAACACGGCCGGGATCTGTTGAAATGGCGTTATGGCACGAAGCCGGTTCATCTGCGGCACTTAAGCGCCAAAGATCTGGCAGGGTTTGTGAGAACCCGGGCGCCGGACTTATCGCCGGGGTCCCTTCACGTGCTGATTGTGGGTTTACGCGGTTTCTGTCGATTCCTGGAGTTTTCCGGGCGCATCCGCATCGGGCTTTCCGGTGCCTTGCCGCGTGTGCCAACGCCGCCATCAGCTCAACCTCCAAAGACGTTGGAGGTTGAATCATGGCGACGATTCTTAAGAGGTTTTCCACGGGCCACTCCCATCGGGAAGCGCGACTACGCTATTGCTCTTTGCCTTTCCAAACTCGCGTTGCGATCACAGGAAGTGGCGACTTTGACCCTGGACGATATCGATTGGCGGGCGAGGACCCTGCGGTTGAGCCATACTAAGCAGCGACGCGAGCGGCTTTTGTTAATGCCCGACCAACTTACCAGGGCCATTGCGGTTTACCTTAAGCAGGCGCGTCCTCGCACCGAAAGCCGCGCGCTCTTCGTCCACCACACGCTCTACAAAGGTTGCCCGGGTCGCCCGTTAAGCACGCAATGCATACGGGACCTGATTCGCCGCGGCTTTGAGCGATGCGGGATCGCCGCCAGGGGGACTCACATTCTCCGGCACACGTGGGCCGCCTATGCCCATCGGCGCGGAGCCAGCCTTAAGTTGATCGCCGATGTCCTGGGCCACAGTTCCTTGCAAACAACGCTGCGTTACGCTCACGTCAACCTGGAAGAACTCCGTCAGGCGGCTTTGCCCTGGCCCAGAATCAGGAAATGAAACCCACGATGCTTTCCCGGGCCGAGGGCTACCTGGCATACCGGCGAGCCTTGGGGTTTAAACTCCACATGGAAGGAAGCCGACTCCTGAGCTTCGCTCGCTACGCCGATGCATCGGGCCATCGCGGCCCCTTGACCACTGAACTGGCGATACGATGGGCCTGCTTGCCACAAAAAGCAGATCGACTTTACTGGGCCCGGCGTTTGGAGCTCATCCGTCGTTTTGCCAAGCACCTCCTCCTGAGCGAACCCAAAACTCAGGTGCCGCCGCGCCACCTGTTCGGCCCGGCGTATCGGCGCAACCCACCGCACCTTTACAGCCCGGCGGAAATCCAACAACTGCTGCGCCGAGCCAGGCAGCTGAAGGGCAGCTTGCGAGCGGACACTTTCCAGACCTTGCTCGGCTTATTGGTCTGCACCGGAGTGCGGATCTCAGAAGCACTGAAGTTGAAAGCAAACGATGTGGACCTGGAGCAGTTGGTTGTGGTCGTTCGGCAAAGCAAAGGTGGCAAACACCGATTGGTGCCACTGCACCCGACGGCACTTCCACCCTTGCGGGCCTACGTGCGCCGTCGGCAAACGCTCTTTCCGCTCGCGGAGCACTTCTTCGTTTCCGACCGTGGTACCGGCTTGGCATACACGACGGTGAGGAAAACGTTCAGGCAATTAAGAGCCGGCATTCCATACAGCCGGCGCCCGCCCCGGCTGCATGATCTACGTCACGCGTTT
This sequence comes from bacterium, assembly GCA_021784555.1. Classification (GTDB taxonomy): domain Bacteria; phylum Verrucomicrobiota; class Verrucomicrobiia; order Limisphaerales; family UBA8199; genus JAJYHY01. The sequence continues at coordinate 12,587 of JAJYHY010000214.1, read as the reverse complement.
GCCTGTCGGGTACTGCAACGCTGGCAGGCCAGCAAGAGAGGAGCGGTGCATCGACTGGCCATCTTGTCCCGTTTCCTCGGACATACTCAGATCAGGGACACTTATTGGTACTTCAGCGCGTTTCCAGAATTGTTGACCGAAGCCCTCCGCCATTTTGAATCGCCCGACCATGATGACTCTTGAATTAGCTCCCTGGCTGCAACGCTATTTTACCGAATACCTGTCTGCACAACGCAACGTGAGTCCTGCCACCGTCACAGCCTACCGCGACACCTTTCGCCTTCTATTGAGCTATCTGCGCAAGACGGACCGTCGCCGCAGCCATACTCTCTCATTGGAGGTACTGACATCTGATACGGTCCTCCGCTTCTTGGACCACTTGGAACATCAACGGGGCAATACCATTCGAACCCGGAATGCGCGCCTGGCCGCCATTCGTGCCTTCGTGCATTACCTGAGCGACTGGCTGGGTCCAGAACTGCCGGTTTGCGTGGCGCGGATCCTGGCCATTCCCTTCAAGCGCTATGTGCAGGCGATGAGCGGTTTTCTGAGCCGACAGGAGGTTGAGGCCATCTTATGCGCCACGACCGACACGTGGACCGGTCGTCGAGATCACCTCCTTTTTCTGCTCCTTTATAATACCGGCGCGCGAATCTCCGAAGTGTTGGCCTTACGAGTGATGGACATCGGCGCCGGTGGCAAGCAAGTTCAGGTGCTGGGCAAGGGACGTAAGCGGCGTAGCCTTCCTCTGTGGCGTCAGACTCAAAGACGATTGCGTCGGTGGATTCGAGAGAATCGCTTCGGCCCGGAATCTCCACTGCTGCCGAACCGCTTTGGACAACGCCTGACTCGTGCCGGCGCTGCCTACCAACTCCAGCAACTCGTTCAACGAGCATCAGCCAAAATGCCCGCGCTCCAGCAGCGACATATCTCGCCTCACACTTTTCGCCATTCGATGGCCATGGGGCTATTGGAAGGAGGCATCGCCACGGAAGTGATCGCGCTGTTTCTTGGCCACGAATCTCCCAAAACCACCCACCATTATATGGAAGCAAGCCTGGCTATGAAAAAGCAGGCTTTGGAGAAGGTGTCCCCGCCGAAGGGCAAAAGAGGTTCATTCCAGCCTGATGATGCGCTTCTCCGCTTTCTCGAGAACCTGTAATTATGTCAAGTTCTTCCGGTTGCGTT
>JAJYHY010000214.1:0-11389 GCA_021784555.1 bacterium | reverse complement strand
CCGTCTGGCCACAAATCCCGGCGCGAATTCCTAATCGCCACGTCCCCGGCTCGGCGAGCACTGTCAATGGTGGATCCGCCAAGCGAAACCCGGCGCGCAGCGCCAATCGGTGGATGCGGACGACCTTGACAGGCGCAGACGAGCCGTACAATCGACGAGGCGATTCGCGCCAGGGTCATCTCCATTCATCCGGCTTCCCGCAACGGGCAACTGTTCATAACTACCACCTTTCCATAACGGCCCGAACCGACACCATCTGGTGGCACCAATTCGCAATGAAGGGCGAGGTGCGCCTCATCCGTGGTCAAATCAGGTTCGAGGGCGCGAAACACGGCGCCCCGTTTCCCAGCGCTGTTCTGGTGTTCAGGCCAGCAAGATTTCTCCCAAGAGAGCTCGCCCCAGATGTTTGAAGCTTTCCAAAGGCTTTCCGTGACGAAGGGTTATCTCCACGGGATAGCCTGTTGACAACTCAAGCTCGAACGACTCCTCACAGCCGCCATTCGTCCAATGCAATTCCTGGATTCTGCTCATGTTGGCTTGCTCATAGGCTCCGAGCTGGCGAACCTCAAGCATTGAGTTGAACGCTGACGAGCCGATGTCGACCCTGCCCAAACCGGCGAGGCGAGCAACGTTGCGTCTGTCACGCCGAAGTAGAGACGCCTTGAGCCGATCAATTGGCTGGTTCGAGCTTTTGGTTGTCCCGACGTCTTCTACAGGATCGGAAGATCCTCATCGCCAGCGATTCGATTCAGTGTTTCTTCCTTTTGTGCCGCCTCCAATGAAACGCTCCGCTCTGCCGTCTCGCGATCCCGCCTGATCTCCGCCTCGGCCTGGCTGAGCAAGGCTGAAATCAGCCCCGCGACTCCCTTCGGCGCATTAACGACGGCAACGTAAATAAGAGAGTCGCGCACCTCCATCCTTACCAACCGAGTCTCTCGCCGCTCTGAATACAGGCGCTTAAAACGCGCAGCCAATTCCTCGCCCAGATCTCCATCCGGGCGAAATGCGGCCCATTCCGCAGAGGTATGTTGTCTGTCGATGCCGATAATTCTCATTCAATGGATGGGTCACCGTAAAATGGCGGGCTTATGTCCGAAATTCTTCCCGACGTATTGGGGATGGCGTGCCATGCGGGGCCTAGGGTAACCCACTCAGGCCCAGTTGCAAGCAGACATCGTGGCCCGAAACGCCAAATCGAGCTTTTGGGCTTGATAGCAGATGTGCTTACATCTACTCATTGCGGACTTATGGCGAAACCTTTAACTAAATCGCAGATCGTCACGTCCATTGCGGACACCGTTGGCCTGACCAAAACGCAGGCCGCTCAGGCGTTGGACGCCCTTACGGCCCTGGCCTACAAGCACGCCAAGAGCTCCTTCACGATTCCCGGCCTGGGCAAGCTCGTGCTGGTGCATCGCAAGGCCCGGATGGGCCGCAATCCGGCGACCGGCGCCGCGATGAAGATTCCCGCCAAGCGCGTGGTGAAATTCCGCGTCGCCAAGGCGGCCAAGGACGCAATCCTGGGCAAATAGCAAAAGCAGGCTTTCAGAGATCTGGTCGCTCACAGCGCGGGCATCCGGAGGGCATGTCACTCAAGTTCGTTATCACGGCGGACCTGCACCAGGACATTCGGAAGTGGGGACAATTAGTTGCCGCCGTCGAGCGGGAAAGCCCTCGATTTGTCCTCATCGCCGGTGACCTGCTGCCCAAGGGTGGCGGCTTTGAGGGTCAGCGCGAGTTCTTCCCGGTTATGGCCGATTACCTTCGCGCGATGTGCCGCGACGGCCAAACCACGATCCTGACCTTCTTTGGCAACGACGACTCCCACCCGCTCGAACCGCTTCTGGACGACCTGGCTGGCCAGGGCCTTTGCGTTAACCTGAATGAAAAAGTCCACCGGGAGGGCCTGGTCTTTTGTGGGATGAATCACGTGCGGGATTACCCCTTCGGTTACAAGCACTGGTGCGCCCCTGACGACGACCTCGTGGCCTCGCCGGTACAGTTCTGCGGCGAGGGGCTGACGCTTGATGCCGAGGGGCGGTGGGTAAAGCTGCGAAACCTCCGGGAGTATTTGCTGGTTAAGCCGTGCCTGCGCGAGCGTCTGGAAGGGCTGCGCTCACAGCTAACGCCTGATGAAGTCCGCCGCAGCATTTGGCTCATTCATAATCCGCCCGCCGGGCTGGGCATGGACATTTGTCACGATGGGCGCGAGGTCGGCTCCCCGGCCATTAAACGGTTCATCGAGGAGACGCAGCCTTTGATCGGATGCAGCGGGCATATCCATGAATCGCCCCATCAACCGGGTGGGAAGTGGGCCGCGCGAGTCGGGCGAACGTGGTGGTTTCAACCGGGCCAGGAAGGTCAACGGCTTCATTATGTCAGCCTGGAGGTGCGGGAGGATCTCGAGATTCATGCCTGCCGCCACAGCGTCTTTGGGCCTGCGCCAACTGCATCCGATGGCTCGAATGACATCAGGAGCAGGTAGATTCACCGCCGTTCGGTAGCGATCAGAGGAGGACGCCCCGTCCATCCTCAACCCTTCCGACCTCGTTTTGGGTTGCCCACATCCGCCGCCAGGCGGACGCTCGGGCCGTGTTTCCTCGAAATCACCTGCCTGTGGCTCTTTTCACGCCGCCGCCGTTTCCGCGCCTTGGCACTGAATTGACGCAACACCAGGAACACGGCGATGGCAACCGCCACCATGCTGATAAGCCAACGAACCGGATTTCTAATGTCGCGCATAGCCAAAGCCTCAATCCGGGTTGGGCCGCACTGAGAATCGAGTTGGATCTCTATTTGCCCTGTGCGGGTTTCCTGGCCCGTTCCGCAAAAGCCTTCGCAGTGCAGACCTCGCACCGGTAGCCGTCCGGGCCGCGAGAGTAGCCATCTTCACCGAGGCGGATGATCGCCCCACACCCAAGGCATTTGATTTGTGCTCGTCGTCGCAAATCCACTGGCCGCAGCATTCGGTGCGGGTGAGCCTGCCCCGCTTGCCGCACAGTCCGCAACGCGGCGCGTCCGGTTTCACGGTGGCAGATTTGACTGCCGGTTTTGGTGTGCTCATGAGCGCACACTTTGAACCTGTTCAGACGATCGAGAAAGACAATTCGCAGCGTTTTGCGGAACTCCACAGAGGGCCCGGCATTGGACATTGCAATGGCGAGCCGCCGACCGAGGCGCCAACGTGAGATGGCGCGGCGACGGCTGTACCCATCAAGTTTCGAACAACAGCAATCCAACCACAATCTCGGCCGGTGTGTTTTTAGTCAATTTTCGCGAAGGCGAATTTCCTAGGTTGCGCCACCGCCTCCCAGTCCGCCGTGGCCATGACGATGGAATGCGTCAGCGAGCCGGCATTGAAGGCGACGCGCCCATGCTCCGCGCCCACCCCCTCATCCGCGAGCAACTCGAACTCCAGAATCGGCTTGCCAAACGGCGGCACCGACCCCGGCTCCAGCCCGGTCAATGCCATCAGTTCAGCCGGTGTCGCAAAACGGAGCGACTTCACACCGAAATGTCGTTTCACCGCCTGGGAATCCAGCCGGCGATGGGCCGGCAGCACGAACAGCCGGAACGTGTCTCCCACCCGCAGCAGAAGCGCCTTGGCGCCGGCCGATAGCGGCTCACCACGCGCCTGCGCCGATTCTTCTGACGTGCGCGTTGGCGCATGCTCGATTTCCCGGTAGCTCATGCCCGCTCCGGTCAGCAGCACGCGGATGGCATTCAATACTTTCTGGCTCATGGTTGAGGTTTGGCGTTTCGGTCGTCCCTCATCAGCCCTTTCCACAGCAGTGCTTGTACTTCTTGCCGCTGCCGCAGGGGCACGGGGCATTTCGCCAAGGCTTCTTGTGCGCTTTCGGCGGAGGCGATGCGCCGGATTGGCCGCCCTCTTTGGGCTTTGCTGATGCCCCTCCTGGCTTATTGAACGCTGCCCACCACTCCATCTCGGCGATGGCGTCCCCGATGAGCCGATACCTGTCTCGACGCCCCTGCGTCTGCTCGCGGAGGTCCCGTTCAACCCCTTCCAACCGAGCAAACCAAGGATCGACCAAACCTTCGGCGTACGCCCGGCGCACGTCTTCCAACAGTTCGGGCGCGGGCAGGTCCGCCACTGCGACCACCAGCCCGTCCCAGGCGTGGGAATAGTGCCGCTTGAGCTTCCCGTGAAACAGGCTCGCAAAATACAACGCCACTTCGTTCCGGGACATCTGACCCGTGTGCGCCAGCGTGACGAACGCATCGAGGGCGGCGTCGCGGACGTATTCATTGGCAGCCTCGTTCTCGATGAGGCCCTCCAATGGGGCGGGGTCCCCGTCATACACCGAAGCAAAAATCCCGTTCAACCTCTCGGTGACCGTGTCGCCAGCCAAATCGAATGGGATTTCGCCCGGGGCGCTGAACATTTTGACGATGAACGGGTAGGCCCGCTTCTCTCGAAATTGGGCCAGCAGGTAAAGCGCGTAAACCAATTTGTGGTCTCCACCTCGCGCATAGTGCTCAGGGTTCTCGGCGACCGCCTCCAGCACGCGCAGCAATTCCGGCGTGATGGCCTCGCGCTGCTCGATGGCCGTCCGCATCGCCTTCATCGGGAATGTCCCGGTGTAAGGCTCCAGTTCTTTGAGGATCTCGGCAATCGTCATCTCTTGGCGCTTTCGTCATGACACCTGAGAACATATTGGCGAACCTGTTGCTCGTCCAGCACCCGATTCCGCCCCAAGGCTGCGGCCAGATCCTCGACCAGCCAGATTCTGGCATCCCCTGCAACGGTTACCGAACTGGACAGCGGAGAAGTTCACCGTTCCAGTCCCGGTGATACCGCTCGCCGTCAACCTCGATGTTCAGCTTCCGGCCCTCGCCGAACAGGGCGAAGTCCAACAGGAACTTCTCCTCGGCGGATTGCGGAATCGGTCGCAGTCCCGCCTGCCACAACTCAGGGCAGAGGAGGCGCTCCCAGTCCGAGACCAGTTCCGGCTTGGCGACTTTCGGATATTCGGGGCCGGAGCACGGTTCCCTTCCACCACCGGGGCCGAGCTTCTGGCCAGGATTTTGTCCGAGCGTCTCGATATAGTTGGCGAAGGAAGCCAGATAGGCGACGCCAGCATTCTTGGCGGCGGCGGAATCGCCAACAACGACCAGCGCCGCCCTGGCGCGGGTGTTCGCCACGTTCAACAGGTTGTCGGTCTTTTTAAGAAAGCCAACCGCTCCATCCGCGATGCCCTTGGAAACCACCGGCGAAAAGATCATCACATCCCGCTCGTCTCCCTGGAACTTTTGGACACTGTCGATCAGCAGTTCCAGCTTGTTCAGCAGGATGCTGGCGTGGGGGTGAGCGTTGACCAAATCGCGTATCCGGTTTGCCTGGGCGCGGAAGGGCGTCACCACGCCGACCGTGCCGGTATAGCCCTGCTGGATACCCAACCGTTCCAACTCCTGTACTGCCGCCTTGGCCTCCACCTCATTTAAGGCGCCCGCCCCCGGGCGAACCACGACGCCCTGGACAGGCATCCACCGGACGGCCGGCGCATCCGGCGCGGGTCGCCGCAGACGGTCATATTTTGTCGCGATCCGGAGCCGCCCTTCGTAGAAATGCTGGTTGGAGAACTCGATGATGTCGCCGTGCGAGCGCCCACGCAACGCTAACGCTTTTTGGGGCGCTGAAGGTCATATCCAAGGCCGTCTGGCGATCCTCGTCGCCGGCATTTTGCACCAGCGGCCGAGAGCCGTCGGGGGAGCGGCCCCACAACAGGTTCTCGTATGCCTCGCTGAGGATCGTTCCCTCGAGACCGAGACGTCTGGCCCCCTCGCCAAACCAGCACCCTGGTTCGTTGCCCCACGCGGTGTAGTAATCTGCCTGGGCAAGCAGGAGGTAGTATTCCGCGTGCCCCACGCCTTTAATCGGCGGAGAAATCGAAAGCATGGCAATTAGTCGGGCGTGATGCTTTGTTCAACCCAAGCCTTGGCTTCCTTGGCAGTCGCCTTGCCGGCCGAGCTGAGGAGGGCTCGTACCGCGAACGTGAAGTCGGCGCGGAATTGGAGTTGGTCCTGGTGGATTCTCTGAAGGAATTGTTGCAGCGCAATGCGCTCTTCAGGTTCGTCCAGGACCAGGAGGACGTAGTGACGGGCCAGGTCGCGGACACTGAGGCCCAGGCGGTTGGCGCGCTTTACAAGAAGCTGCATGGTCTGTTCATCCAGGCGAAAGCCGATGGTTTGGGGAGCAGCGGTTTTGCAAACCTTCTTTGTGGATGGATTCTTGGAGGACATGACGCCTTTCGTTCAGCCCTTGGTTTCCGGTCGGAAAACAGCACGGCGGGAGTGAAACAATGGCAGTTCGCCGGATTGCAACGGAGGAGCCGGACTCCCCTCCCCTTCGGCGGGCCGCCGGGCGGCGTTTCGCCGCCTTCCGTTCTTTGTACGCCAGTGTTGATAAAGCGCGTTGCTCATCTTTCCGAACCAGGTTCGGTCCTGGGCGAGGCCAAGGATCTCACTTGCGCAAAAGAACTTGACTCCGTTCAGGGGTGGATTGCCCAACGGCTTCAAGAGGCGTGCGGCAACGAGCACCGGCACGTCGTGCGGCTGGCAGTTGAGCACCCAGGCGGTCTGCTCCACGGTCAGGCGGGCCGGGACCCGGGGAAGCAGAAGCAAAAATCGATGTTGATCCTCTCTCATACACGTCTTTCCTTTAAGTCGCGCTGGGGAGTCAATTCCGAACATTTTTTCTTGTGCTGGTCGCGGAGGGGGAGTTCAAAGCGGAGGAGCATTCGAGGATTAAAAGGCATTTTTGGAGTGGTTTAAGCCGTGCCGGGCGGGTAAACTCCTCGGGTCGATGACGTTAATCGAACTAGTGCAAGCCTGCCGGAAAGCGACCAAGGAGCACGAGGCACTGCGTTTCGCGGGAGACCTGGTGTCTGAGATTGGGCCGTCGCTGTGGGAGTTCATTTCCCGCCAAACTCGGTCTGACCTGGCCGAGGACGTGTATCAGGAAACGCTGATTGCGATTGGCCAAAATGTTGGGAAGTGCCGGGCGAAGGACGACAAACGGGTGCGACGATGGTGTTTCGGAATAGCGGTGCATAAAATGGTAAGCTCCTGGCGGCGCGAGAAGAGCCATCCAACTTTGTCGCTGGATGTGGAGACGGTTCGGCAGGCGGTCGAGGCCTCTGGGAAAGACCGGCGAATTGAGAGCGAGGAGCGGGCGGAGCTTAATCTTGCACTGGAGTTGGTGGGGGCCGCCGACCCGGCTTGTGTCGATTATTTGTGGGAGGGGATTGCTTATGATCTGGCGTTTAAGGACACAGGCGTTTTGCACGGTCAAAGCACCGATGCAGCTCGAATGCGGGTGAATCGGTGTCTGGAATTGGCACAGAAGCTTGTTTCGAAGAAGATGGGAGGCGTGAATGGCTGAAGAGAATCGCAAAGCAGTCGAGGCGCTTCGAGTACTGGCGCGGCGTGTTGAGCACGGGCTGCAACGGCTGCACCCGGTCACAGACCGCCAACTGGCCAAGGTGCGGGAGGCGGTGCGGGAGGAGTGGTCCAAGAGGCACAAGGGGCAGGAACAAGCGAAGAGTCCGCGGAGCCTGCAGAAGTCTCAGAAAAAGCAAAAAGGGAAGCAGCACGACAAATCGAAATCTCACGACCACGGTCACAGTTATTGAGGCCGAGGTTTTGGAAAAGAGCTTGGAGATGAAGCTGCGGTACTCGCCCGGTCAGGGTCGGTGATCTCCCTTCGCCGTGGCATGGATGCCGCGTGCAGGAGGGGAATCAAGGCGGCGACCAACAGCGCGGTAAAACCCCACTGGTGCGGAATTGATTCTGTGCAGGGTTAATTCGCTGCTCGCGACCATTACCGAGTGGCCCAAGGTTGATCGAGTTGGGCCAACGGAGGTTCGTTTTATGCTGAAGTTGGTGTTGCATGCCGGTTCCGTCGCGGACGCGAGGTCCACGCCAGGTAGCCTTGGCTTTGGAGATTTCTCGGAAGAGCGCTTATGGTCAAGGGTGGCGCCCAAATTGTCCAAGCCGAAATGGACCGCCATTTTATGGGCGGCAAACCTAAGGAGTGAGGTGACGTGATGGCGGGCCTGATGTGCTTGGCGAGCGTTGCGATGCGCGTTCAACCTTCTCCAGGGGGGCATGCGATGGTGGCTGAGGTATGCACTGATACACTGCTCACGGAGAATTTCTTGTTCGTTTTCACTGGTTCAAGGCGACTGAACAGGTGAAGAGGCACCGTGGGCCTCGAACGGGCTTACGGACCAAATGCCTGCCAACAATTATGAGCGACGAGATAAACTGCCGACAGGAGTCTCCGCCACAGACGGCGCGAGAAACGTGGAACCCCGCGAGCGCACCGGCGCAGAAAGCTGTGTCGCACGAACAGGGCGGCCCGCCCAAACTCGCTTACCGAGTTAAAGAAACGGCACAAATCCTGGGGATTAGCGAGAAGTCAGTCCGACGCCTTATCGACCGCGGGCTGCTGCGATCCTCGAAAGCCCTTCGCCATCTGCTGATTCCGCGCCACGAAATCGAGCGATTTCTCAGGGACACCTTGTAAGCATGGCGTTTCGAGCTCAGCATGTCATCCGCGGGCCGAGTTTTGTTTCCCGCAACCTGCGCTTCGAGCCAGCCGGCGTCTGCCTTTCGCAGGGGCGAAAGGTTTAGTCGGCGGGCGAGATGCCAGTGCTTTCGGTTGATGAGGGAAAGACCTACATCCGGCGGACGCCCGTGTCCGAGCTTCTACCGCATGGACACGCGGGTTCCCGGGCGTTGGTGCGACGCAATATCTTCGCACCGGATGACGTATTGCGGTCCGAGAACTCCGGTCGAAAGGGCCCTTTCGCCCTGCGACGGAACGATCCTCCTGCTCGATCCCGGCGCTGTCCAGATGGTCTGTTAGAGTATGGGCCGGCCAATGCACGCATCACTGAGATCTGATACTGCGATCTGATACTGCTTGCCCATTTTTGGGTCCTTTTGGGGGCTAATGGGTCTCAAAATCGCCCCACGAAAAGCGGCGTAACTGATTGTGGGTCTGTGTGATACCTCGTGGAGACCATTTGGGGGCAAAAACCGGGTTCGACTTAGAAGGCAGTTCGCCCGACCCTGCAATACGCGATTCAACGAGGCTTGGAGCACTTGTTCGAAGTTGACGCCGTGGCCCGTCTGGCTCTCGAAGCACTGGAGCGCTGCCATTTCGATACTGCGGGCACCGACCGTCCATGACCGTTACAAGGACCTGGCCTATGTGGAGCGAGACTTTCGCAGGCTCAAGACCGGACATCTGGAGTTTCGCCGCTGGTTTGTCTGCACCCAGGACAACACCCAGGCCGACGGCGCCCTGACTTCGATGATGGGCTTAAAAATACGCCGCCACCTGGAAGCGGCGCGGTGGCCGGTGGAACTGACGGTGGAGGAAGGTCTGCGCGAACTGGAGAAGCTCTGCGTTACGGAGTTGGTCGATTCACAAATCGTCGAGGTCATCTCCCGCCAACTGCCGGACCCCAGCCCGCGCCAGAAGCAGTTGCTGGACGCCCTGAATTTGACTCTTCCGGCTACAGTGCCCGAAGCCAAGGTGAGCGTAGTTGCGCGCAAGAAAATCAGAAAATCAACCAGGCGCGCAAAAGCTTTGTAAAATAAGGCTCAAATCCACTTTTTGCCCCTCGAAAACCATTGGAAGTCTCGTTGCAGACCCTGCCTCAAGGCCCTCATGAAAAAGACCCCTGGAGTGCGCGAGGGTGACCGTTTTAGCGCTTTAGCCCCCTCGATGCGGCCCTCTTTTCGCTCCCAGCGCACCAACTGCAATCCTCAAAACAGATCCCGGTCTACGGGAACGGTGTGGGTAGCATTCGGGCAGCGCCTGTTTGTCGACGAGACCAAAACGGCGAGGATCTCCACCGTAGTTCCTGTGTGTAGTACTTTGTCCGCAACTCGTTTTGCTTGTCATGGTCGGCACCCCACAAATCGCCTGTTGTTCCGTTCGATCCATCTAGGATTTGCTTGACCACTTGCACGGCCGAACGTACCGCAGCCATCATCCCACTCGAAGAGAGAGGATCGAGGGCGGCCGCGGCATCCCCCACCGCCCGCCAACCCTGCCCCCACGGCGTGGTCAGGCGCGACGTATCGGCCAGCAACGTGCGTGCATGACCCACACATTGGTAATCGTAATCCCGAACGAGTCCCTTGATTATGGCAGTAATTTCGATGGGCCCTTCCCATGAATTGCCCGACCAGAAATTTCCCCTCACCAAATCCAAATCTGTAAAATATATTACTACCCTGCGCTGGTCAGGAATGCGACTTGAATACCACCAGCCCGACGGACTACTTTCAATCGTGGTAAAGAGGTCTGTATCCATAACCGATGTTGTTTGAAAAACTCGGTAACAACCGACCAATGCATCATGCTTGATTTGCGGAACGCCCTGTTGCTTCACAAATGCACGATTACGCCCAGAGGCATCGATAATGGTCCCAGCCTGGAGACGACGCCTCGTTTCTCCCGATTCAAAGACAATTCCCCAGCAACGCCCAGTGCGTTCGATCTGCCGCACAAACACTGGAGCGAATAGCTGCGCCCCAGCCTCGAGCGCCTTTCGGCGTAAGGCGGCATCGAAAGCCGCCCGATCAACATGCCAACCGCCTCCATATGGATTCAGAATACTGCTCCGCTCGATCGGTCGGGGAGAGCCCCAAATAGAACGGTTGCCGGATGACTCTACCTTGTCCACCTGATCAATCACCCCTTCCAGGTTATACCTCGCAAGCATGGGGCGGATTTCTCCAGGCAACGTCTCCCCGATTTTGAATTGCTTATCTCGATCGCGGTCGATGAGCGCAACCTGCACCCCCGCCCGCGAAAGAAGATAAGCCGCCGTCGATCCCGCCGGACCGCTTCCAATAACAGCGACGTCCGTGTCAATTTGGTCCGATTGGATTTCGCCCGCGATCACGTGCGTGATTTGGGAACATGCGAACGGTCCTTTGCGCAACAGCACTCGATCAACCGTGCCGATGTGTCCTCGCAGCTTGCCCCGGTTGGAGTTTCAAAGGTTGTAATTTCGACTTGGTGACCATCCGGATCCAACACAAAGATAGCATAAGCTACACCGGTGTATTCTGGCGGTGTAAAGGAAACTCCCAAATCCGTAAGTATGTTCTGGGCGCTCACGAAGCCCTCCCTGTCCGTTCTGAAAGCCAGATGGCTAATCGTGATTTTTTGGTTCAAGTCACACACAGGTGATGCCTTTGGCCTTTGAAACAAGCCTAACTTAATCTCGCCCTTTTGAATCATCCAAGTGGTATTCCATTTATGGAATATTGTAACGCGCCACACTCTGGCGGTGTAACGGGTGGGATGTAGCGGCGGATTGTTCCGGGCACATTGGTTCGGGTG
>JAJYHY010000627.1 GCA_021784555.1 bacterium | reverse complement strand
TGCCGGAAGCGAAAAGACCTAATAAAATCAGGGTTGGGACGATGGTCGGAGACGATTCAGGAAATCCTAGTGTATAAAATCGAGGTGGAATTCAGGTCATGATCAATTCATCGAGTGCGCCGGGAATGGCGGAGTTGAGTTCACAGGGGCGAGGGAATGGGACGGCACGCGCAACTTCGGAGAGGGTTTGGCGAGGAAACCGGCCGGTGAGGACCCGATAGAACGCAACGCCGAAGGCGTAGATATCCTGCTCTGGACCGGCGGTGCGGTAGGTCTCAGGCGCTTCGTACAGCCAGGTGCCACCGAAGTCCTGGGGCGCGAGCTTCATCGGTTCCTCTCGACTTTGGCCGAAATCGAGGATTTTCACCCTGGCGTCGCGGGTGAGGATGAGGTTCTCGAGCTTAAGATCGCGGTGAGTAACAGATTGATTCCGGCCATGGAGGTAGCTAAGACCGTTCGCAACCTGGTCCATCCAGTCCAGGACTTCATCCAGCGCGGGAAGAGGGTGGCCCGCGGCAACACTAATACGCTCGCTAAGGGTCCAGCCGTCCAGGAACTCCATTTCCATGCAGAACAGGCCGTCAATGGGGCCCGCCCCATACACTCTGACGACGTTCTCGTGCTGGAAGGCCTGCGCAAGGTGGGCTTCGCGTAGAAGGGCTTTATCGCTGCGCTCAGTGTCACGGTAGATTTTTAGGGCGACATCGCAGCGGTCCTGGAGGCGACAGGCCCTCCAAACCTCGGCGTAACCGCCGCGGCCAATCAATTGGATTAATTGATATTTGGCCCCGAGTATAACGCCTGCCGCGAGGTCCACGATCCTCATACCAAGACCTCCTTCAGGGCAATGCCGGCGCCATGTCGGGAGAAGAGAAAAGTGGCTACCAGGAAACGGGCATGGCTGGAAAGGCCGCTGATTCGAGTTCCGCCGTCACGCCGGAAGCCAGAGCGGACCCGGGTGTTTATTTCAGCGAGGCCGTTGACCCTGACACCGGTGAAGGTCCACAAAGCGAGCAGGAGAATTGCGGGTTGGCTGCCGGTGATATGATGGGCTAGAACAAGATTTTCGGCCTTTTCCACCATGGCGTTGCGCCGGGTGGACAAGTCATCGAAACGTTCGAATTCGGCAAGAAGAGTGGGCGCGCGGGAGCTGCGGTCAAACCAGATGACGTCGGGCCGCACCTCAAGGCCACCAAAACCAGTCAAGGTGGCATTGGCGGGGTTCTCGGTTGGGGCGAGCGGAAACTCCGTGACGGAAGGGCAGCCGAGCTCGCGACCAAGGGCGGCGAGGTAATTCAGGCCCAGGGAATGTATGGCGAGACCGACGTCAGACACCCCCCATTCGGCAAGCATAGGAAACTCGCGCCGCAAAAAGCTGAGAGACCGGAACTCTGCTCTGAGCCGGTTTTCAAGATTGGTCGGACAAACACCAGGTGGCCTATCCGTTGATGCTGCCAGGAGCCCATTCATCGAGAATGCGAGGAGATTCACCGCCGTGGCGGAGGGCTTTGGTGCCCACCTTGACCAATAGAGGCGCTGGGATGGAACGGCCGCAAATAAGGGCCTCACCCGTGGAAAGCGAGGGCAGTTCGTCTATGTCTGACTGGCTGAACATATCGGACGACTTGGAAATAAATCGTTGGTCGTCGGGATTTTTGATGCGCATCGCAACGATTGTGTTGCACTGGCTGGTAACGTCGGCGTCAAGCTTGCTGGGGCGCTGGCTGATGATAGCGAAGCCAACGCCGAACTTACGGCCTTCGGCAGCAATCCGCTTAATGATATTGCGGCTGATGGAAGTGCCGCCGGCAGGAGCGAAGTTATGGCCTTCTTCGAAAACAAGAAAGGCGGGGCGGGTCGGTTCCGCGTTAGCCGAGGCCAACCGTAGAATCTCGGAGGAGATGAGGCCGACAATGATTTGCCGGGAATCGTCGGAGAGGCCCTGGAGGTCCACAATGACGAGGCGACCGACGGCTTCGCCGCGGCGACCGAGGATGGCGCGAAGGTCAGTGGGGTTGCCAGCCGCGGCCGTATAAAATGATTGAGACTCATTGATGACGCGACGGAGACGGAGCGCGGCAATGCCGGCACTGCGGCTACCAAGAGCCTTTTGCTCTGATTCGGAAAGCCCTTCCATCTGGCGCAGTTCATCTAGGCGGGTGGTGAGCAGTTCGATAAGCACCTGGATATCCCGCGGCGCGTCACACTCGTTACGCCATTGACGAATGGCCACATCGAGCACGCGTTGCTGTGCCTCTGGGAGGCCAGGAAGGATTTCAGCCAAATCGTCGAGCTCGAAATTATCCAATTGCAGGGCCAAGTGTCTGTTTTGCCCGGCGTATTTGTTGTCGAACTTGTCGGCCTGGGGCGACAGGACAATGATGCCGCCACCTCTGGTTTGTAGGGTGTTGAGGTTGGCAATGATGCGGGGCAAGACTTCGCGATCCCGGGCGTCGTCGGTGGAAGCTATTGATGGATTGGTCTGGAGCTGGCCCTGGGCAAACGCACGACCGTATTCGCCGTGCGTGTCGAAAACGACAACCGTGCCGTTTAGCAGGCCGACAAGGCGTTCGATAATGCGGCCGACGGTGTAGGACTTGCCAGCGCCGGTCATGGCCAACACGGCGAGGTGTTCGGTGGCGAGGGTGTTAACATCGAGGTAGATGGGGACGGCTTCGGCACCGCGCTCGTACCCGACCAGATTGCCGATGTGAATGGAGGTCTCCTCGGAGAACTCGTAGAAATTTCTTAGGAAATCGTAATCCACGCCATAGACCTTGGCACCCGGGTCGAGCGGGCGGCGCGGGAGACGGATTTCACCACTAACTGCTGTGGCGCGTCTGACTCTGCCGTGGGAGCAGAGTCAGATTAAATCGTGGTAACGGGTGGTACGGTGGCGGATTGTTTCGTGGTTGTTTTCGAGAAGA